>NZ_CP060635.1:3047500-3348241 GCF_014337215.1 Wansuia hejianensis
GAAGGACGTGACAAGCTGCGAAAAGCTTCGGGGAGGAGCAAATATCCATAGATCCGGAGATATCCGAATGGGGAAACCCCTATGAGAAGACCTCATAGATCCATACGCCAATCCATAACGTATGGAGGGGAACCCGGGGAACTGAAACATCTAAGTACCCGGAGGAAGAGAAAGAAACATCGATTTCCTAAGTAGCGGCGAGCGAAAGGGAAGGAGCCCAAACCGTGATGCATGCATCGCGGGGTTGTGGACTGCCGCAAGGGATTGTGAATGATAGGGGAATGGTTTTGGGAAAGCCAGCCAGAGAGGGTGAAAGCCCCGTAGACGAAATCAGGAACAGCCCGGCAGGATCCAGAGTACCACGGGACACGGGAAACCCTGTGGGAAGCAGGGGGGACCACCCCCCAAGGCTAAATACTCCTCAGTGACCGATAGCGCATAGTACTGTGAAGGAAAGGTGAAAAGGACCCCGGGAGGGGAGTGAAAGAGAACCTGAAACCCTGTGTCTACAAGCTGTGGAACCACGATCATGCGTGGAACCGCGTACTTTTTGTAGAACGGTCCGGCGAGTTGCCGTCTCTGGCAAGGTTAAGCAGCAGAAGCTGCGGAGCCGAAGGGAAACCAAGTCTTAAGAGGGCGAAGGAGTCAGAGCAGGCAGACCCGAAACCGGGTGATCTACCCATGTCCAGGCTGAAGCTGCCGTAAGAGGTAGTGGAGGGCCGAACGCACATCCGTTGAAAAGGGTGGCGATGAGGTGTGGGTAGGGGAGAAATTCCAATCGAACCCGGAGATAGCTGGTTCTCCTCGAAATAGCTTTAGGGCTAGCCTCGGTCAAGATTTGCGGAGGTAGAGCACTGAATTCTTAAGGGGGCGTCAAAGCTTACCAAGAGATATCAAACTCCGAATGCCGCGTAATTGATGACCGGGAGTCAGACTGCACGAGATAAGTTGGGCAGTCAAAAGGGAAAGAGCCCAGACCTGCAGCTAAGGTCCCAAAGTGCGTGTTAAGTGGAAAAGGATGTGGGATTTCAAAGACAACCAGGATGTTGGCTCAGAAGCAGCCACACATTCAAAGAGTGCGTAATAGCTCACTGGTCGAGAGGTCCTGCGCCGAAAATGTCCGGGGCTGAAACACGACACCGAAGCTCAGGATGTTCCGAAAGGGGCATGGTAGAGGAGCATTGAAGGCGTAAAGAAGCAGTACCGTAAGGAGCTGTGGAATGCCTTGAAGAGAGAATGCCGGAATGAGTAGCGAGAGAGAGGTGAGAATCCTCTCGGCCGAATATCTAAGGTTTCCAGGGTAAAGCTGATCTGCCCTGGGTAAGTCGGGACCTAAGGCGAGGGCGAAAGCCGTAGCCGATGGACAGCAGGTTGAGATTCCTGCACTGCAGTAAAACAGAACTGTGGGGACGTATGTGGAAAGCACGGGCGCGGAGTGGAAAGCCGCGTGCAAGCGAGGTAGGTGGCCGGAAGGCAAATCCGCCGGCCAAGCCGAAGACGTGATGCGGACCGAAATATAGTAGGGAAGCGTGTGAGCCATGTACCAAGAAAAGCCGCTATTGCTTTTACTGTACCCGTACCGTAAACCGACACAGGTGGATGAGGAGAGAATCCTAAGGCCGACGGAAGAAGCATTGTTAAGGAACTCGGCAAAATGGCCCCGTAACTTCGGGAGAAGGGGTGCCTGCGAGAGCAGGCCGCAGAGAATAGGCTCAAGCAACTGTTTAGCAAAAACACAGGTCTATGCGAAACCGAAAGGTGAAGTATATGGGCTGACGCCTGCCCGGTGCTGGAAGGTTAAGAGGAGAGGTTAGCCGAACGGCGAAGCTTTGAATTTAAGCCCCAGTAAACGGCGGCCGTAACTATAACGGTCCTAAGGTAGCGAAATTCCTTGTCGGGTAAGTTCCGACCCGCACGAAAGGCGTAATGATTTGAGCGCTGTCTCGACAATGCATCCGGTGAAATTGAAGTACCAGTGAAGATGCTGGTTACCCGCGCCAGGACGGAAAGACCCCATGGAGCTTTACTCCAGTTTGGTACTGGGATTCGGTATTGCATGTACAGGATAGGTGGGAGGCTATGAAGCGGTGACGCCAGTTGCCGTGGAGCCAATGTTGGGATACCACCCTTGCAGTATTGGGTTTCTAACCTGCGCCCGTGAACCGGGCGGGGGACAATGCCAGACGGGGAGTTTGACTGGGGCGGTCGCCTCCGAAAGGGTATCGGAGGCGCCCAAAGGTTCCCTCAGGATGGTTGGAAACCATCCAGAGAGTGTAAAGGCAGAAGGGAGCTTGACTGCGACACCGACGGGTGGAGCAGGTACGAAAGTAGGGCTTAGTGATCCGGTGGTATTAAGTGGGAATGCCATCGCTCAACGGATAAAAGCTACCCTGGGGATAACAGGCTTATCACTCCCAAGAGTTCACATCGACGGAGTGGTTTGGCACCTCGATGTCGGCTCATCGCATCCTGGGGCTGTAGTAGGTCCCAAGGGTTGGGCTGTTCGCCCATTAAAGCGGTACGCGAGCTGGGTTCAGAACGTCGTGAGACAGTTCGGTCCCTATCCGGCGTGGGCGCAGGATATTTGAGAGGAGCTGTCCTTAGTACGAGAGGACCGGGATGGACGGACCGCTGGTGGACCTGTTGCAGCGCCAGCTGCATGGCAGGGTAGCCAAGTCCGGAAGGGATAAACGCTGAAGGCATCTAAGCGTGAAGCCCCCCTCAAGATGAGATATCCCATTCTAAGAAGAAGTAAGACCCCTTGAAGACGACGAGGTAGATAGGGCAGAGGTGGAAGCGCAGCAATGTGTGGAGCTGACTGTTACTAATCGGTCGAGGGCTTGACCAGAAGAAGGCAGGCGTTCAGAGAAAAGCAGGGGAAAAGATGAAAGATTGTGTATGCGGTTTTGAAGGTATGTCAATACCTTTTACGGCCCGGTGGCTCAGCTGGTTAGAGCGCCGCCCTGTCACGGCGGAGGTCGTCGGTTCGAACCCGATCCGGGTCGTTATTTTGACTAATATATTTTTTTTAAGCAAAGCCGAACAGCTATGCTGTGAGGAGAATGGGGTCTTAGCTCAGCTGGGAGAGCATCTGCCTTACAAGCAGAGGGTCACAGGTTCGAGCCCTGTAGGCCCCATTAAGTTCTAATTTGGATGGTTTCCCGAGTGGCCAAAGGGGACAGACTGTAAATCTGCTGGCGATGCCTTCGGTGGTTCGAATCCACCACCATCCATTTGCCAATGTGGCTCTTGTGCCGATGTGGCTCAATTGGCAGAGCAGCTGATTTGTAATCAGCAGGTTATCGGTTCGAGTCCGATCATCGGCTTGGCCGAACGGCCGAAAAAATTTCATATATCGCGGGATGGAGCAGTCTGGAAGCTCGTCGGGCTCATAACCCGAAGGTCGCAGGTTCAAATCCTGCTCCCGCAATTTTGTGCCTAGTTAGCTCAGTTGGTAGAGCAGAGGACTGAAAATCCTCGTGTCTCTGGTTCGATTCCGGAACTAGGCACTTTTGGAGCATTAGCTCAGGTGGTAGAGCACTTGACTTTTAATCAAGTTGTCCGGGGTTCGAATCCCCGATGCTTCACATGAAGAGATAGCGGAGAAACCGGTATTTATGCGGATTCCCGCTATTTTTTTTGTATCTTGATCTATGCTAAAGTATCCCAAAGTAAATGTTAGATTTTTGTTAGTTATTTTGAGCATTATTTTTACCTGCCATGATGTGGGAGTATACATAACTTTCATTAAAGATAGTTGCCGAATTTCACTTTGGTGCTTTAATATCTGAACCTTTTTCCAGATCGGTACTGGGATTATTGAATATCTGTCTGTTTTCAATTGACATGGGGAACGATTAAACAGAAATAACCATTTTATTTATTGTTATAGAGCAGGATGGTTATTTTTTATGAATAATGTTGAAATGCCCGTTATTAAGCCGCCTGTTCGGCTGCCCTAGTAATGCTTGATCTTTGATACAACTCTTTTTTTGAAAAATAAGTCTTTGAAATCAGTTTCTTTTACTTTTCTGAACATAGCTGTCATACGGTCTAGTAAAATTTATTATTCTAACATTTTAATTCTTCCCAAGCGGTATTTTTTCCTTGCCTTTTATAACTTCCGAATGATGTTTTGCGCTATAAATAAGAATATATGAAAAAACGTTTTTTTACTAAATTTAAAAATATAATAAAGCCCTATAAAATTTATGAAATATCTACAAAATATATAATATTTTTTAGGGTAAAATAACAAAATTTTTATAAAAAATACAAAATAATTGACAAAAACGTTTTTTTAAAGTACCATTCAATTATAAGAAAAACGTTTTTTTAATTGGCGGAGGTAAAGTATGATTTCGAAAATGGAGAGGCAATTAATTCGCGATCTGGCGTCACGTGTGAAAGAATTGGCAAAAGATCCGGTAATGACAGAAAGAAAGGAAAGCTGGTATCAGCACAACGATTTAAAGAGTACAAAACCACTTCTTTTGGTATTTCCCGAAGGTGGTTGGCGTGAGGTGATTACGCCGGAGATGCTGGTTTGTGAGGATGAGCAGGCCAGAGAAATGGAATGGATGCTGAGAGCAAGACTTTATCGGGCGGAGAATATTAATGATGATTCTGTAGTGGAAAATTCCTGGGAGGTCAGCAAGATCATTACCGATACAGGATGGGGTTTAAGAAAGCCGGGAGAGGGTACCGCGCCTGTAGGAAATGTATTTCAGGTGGACAGTACGATTGGTTACTGTCCGATGGTCTGGACAAAAGGGTTCAGCTTCAATGAAAAGGCTATGCCGTTTCATCCTTTGATCCAGGATGCCTCGGATTTGAAGAAAATTAAGGCGCCCGTTGTATCCTATGATGAAACGGCTACGAAACAGCGGTTTGAAATCCAGCAGGAAATATTGGGAGATATCCTGAATGTGAAGCTGGTGGGAAAGAAATACATTATTTTTAACCTGATGGAGATGTATACTGATCTTCGCGGTCTTCAGAATGTCATGTATGATCTGTACGAAGAGCCGGAAATGACCCATGAAGCTATGTCAATTTTTGAGGAGGGCTTCAGGAATGTAATCCGCCAGTATCAGGAAATGAATCTGCTAGAGTTAAATAATGATTTTTCCTATAACGGTACCGGCGGCGTAGGCTATACCAGAGATTTACCCCAGGATGAAAATGGAGCGAAAAGCCTGAAAAACCTCTGGGCTCTGGCTGAGTCACAGGAGTTTACCAATGTGTCTCCGGCCATGCATGAGGAATTTGTAATGCAGTATGAAAGAAGGCTTTTAGAACCTTTTGGTCTGGCGGCCTATGGCTGCTGTGAACCGCTGGAGAATAAACTGGATTACGTATTTCAGGCTCCTAATATGAGAAGAATCTCCGTTTCCCCCTGGGCAAACATAGAGTTATGTGCCGAACGTATCGGGAAACGGGCCGTCTATTCCTGGAAACCTAATCCTTCCTATTTTATTAACGACTACAACGAAGAATTTCTGGAAAGATATGTGACTGAAATGCTGAAGGCCACCAGAGACAACTGTGTGGAAATCATTCTGAAGGATACCCATACTTGCCAAAAAGATCCGGGACGCTACCGTAAATGGACGGATCTCTGCAGAAGGTGCATGGAACGCGTGTGAGAAGATGTCTGATAGCCAGAAGAAAAGGAGAGAGACATGAACAATTCAGAACATGCATTGCGGATGGAACACGTTACCATTGAATTTCCAGGCGTTAAAGCGCTGAGTGATGTAAGCGTATCGTTCCGCAAAGGGAGAGTGACAGCGCTGATGGGTGAAAACGGCGCCGGAAAATCCACCCTGATGAAAATACTGATTGGCCTCAATACCAAATATACCGGAGAAATTTACATAGACGGCCAGAAGGTACAGCTAAATTCCCTGCAGGATTCCAGGGAGAATGGGATTTCCATGATTCATCAGGAATTGAATCCGGTTCCGCTGATGACTGTGGCGGAAAACATATTTATGGGACGGGAAATTTCCGGGAAGCTGAAGTGTTTCGTTAATTTTAAGGAACAGAACAAGAAAGCCAAAGCTCTTTTGGACTCTATGAATATATCCATAGATCCGGGAACCAGGATGAAAGATCTGAGTGTTGCGGAGATGCAGATGATCGAAATCATTAAAGCGGTGTCCTTTGATGCATCCATCATCATCATGGATGAACCCACATCAGCTATCACAGATACCGAAGTGGAGGAACTGTTCCGTATCATTACAAAACTAAAGGAACAAGGCAAGACGATTATCTATATTTCACACAAAATGGACGAGATTTTCAGGATTGCTGATGACATCATAGTTCTGCGGGATGGGCATTTCATTTGCCAGGAAAAGGCGGAGGATCTGACGGAAGATCAGTTGATTGCCGCCATGGTTGGAAGGACCGTTGAGGACATTTACCCGAAGCTGGAATGTAGGCCGGGAGGCGTGTACCTGGAGGTCAAGAATGCCACCGTACGCAATAAATTTGAAAATGTCAGCTTTCAAGTGCGCCGGGGTGAAATTCTGGGGATTGCAGGTTTGATGGGAGCCGGGCGTACAGAGCTGGCGGAAGCTATATTCGGGATGGTTCCCTTGGATGGAGGGGAAATCTTGATCGAAGGAAAAAAGGTCCATATCCGGTCTGAAGGGGATGCCATCCGGAGGGGCATTGCGCTGGTGAGCGAGGATCGCAAAGCGCTGGGGCTGAACCTGAACGCGTCAGTTAAGGAAAATATATCCATAGTTCACCTCAATGACTATTGTGCTGGTAATATATTTCTCCGTCTACAGAAGGAGCGGAAGGCAGCGGAAAAAATAGCCGGAGAATTCCAGGTAAAATGCCCGTCGTTGGATGTAAAGGTGGAAACCCTGAGCGGAGGAAATCAACAGAAAGTAGTTCTGGCGAAATGGATGCTGGGAGATCCTGAGTTGGTGATTTTCGATGAGCCTACCAGGGGTATTGATGTGGCAGCTAAGGCGGAAATCCATAAAATGATGTCGGAATTTGCCGCTAAGAACAAAGCCGTTATTATGATCTCTTCGGAAATGCCGGAAATCATAGGAATGAGCGACCGGGCAATCGTCCTGCATGATGGAAAGCTGACCGGTGAGCTGAAAAGAGATGAATTCAGCCAGGAAAGAATTATGAATCTTGCGATTGGCAGAAAAGTGGAGGATACGAAATGAAGACAGCTCGTAAAAAAGTGAGCGCAGGCACCTTGTTTGAAAGATTTGGAATTGTATTGATACTGATTCTGATTTGTTTGGTTTTATCCATTTTATCGCCGTCCTTTCTGAGCATTAAGAACTTTGTCAACGTGTTCAGGCAGGTATCTATGACCGGTATTATCGCGGTAGGAATGGTTTTTGTAATTGTTACTGGCGGTATTGACCTGTCCGTGGGTTCCATTACAGGAGTGGTGGCGATGATATCCACAAGCCTGGCCCATCCGGGACAATTTCCGTTATTTGTACCTGTATTGGCGGGATTGCTGGCAGGTACGGCTGCAGGGGCTTTAAACGGCATCATTATCGCTTATGGTGATGTGCCTCCGTTTATTACTACCTTGGGTATGATGACTTCTCTGCGGGGTCTTGCTCTGCTGTACAATAACGGCAGGCCGATTATTGACCTGAGTGAAGAATACACCGCCATCGGCGGCGGCATGCTATTTGGCGAAATTCCCTATCCGGTGGTCATTTTCCTGATCGTAATCGTGGTGGGCGTGTTGTTCCTGCGCTACTCTAAATTTGGTAGACATGTATATGCGGTAGGCGGAAATGAGCAGTCTGCCAAGGTATCTGGAATCAATGTAAAACGAGTAAAATTGATTGTTTACATGATAGCGGGATTTGTATCCGCGTTATCAGGAATTATCATTTCTTCCAGAGTTATGACTGGTTCTCCGTCAGCAGGAGAAGGATATGAAATGGATGCGATAACAGCCTGCGTTATTGGCGGTGCAAGCCTGTCGGGAGGGGAAGGTAGTGTGGTTAGTACCGTAATTGGCGCTTTGATTGTGGGCGTTCTGAATAACGGGCTTGATCTTTTGAAGGTATCTTCCTATTGGCAGCAGATTGTGAAAGGAATTATTATTATTGCTGCGGTGTTGATAGATATCAAAACAAAGGCTGCTAAAAGAAAATAACATATATTTTAAAGGAGGGTTTTAATCATGAAGAAAAGAGTAGCGATGTTGGTGATGATGAGTATGTTGGTGGGACTTACCGCCTGCGGAGGTAATAAAGGGGGCGCGGACAGCACTTCAGCATCCGCTTCCAAGAGTTCGCCGGAGGCAACCAAAACTCCAGAGTCTTCCTCAAGCGCAGAGTCTTCTTCATCCAAAACTGAGGGTGGTATGAAGATTGGTATCTCATACCAGAATCTGTCTAATGAATTTATCACTTACATGGCTGAGGCAGCTCGGAACAAAGCGGATGAGATGGGCATTGAGCTGGTGGAGCTGGACGGACAGGGATCGGCGGAAGAGCAGTTGAAGCAGGTGGAGTCTTTTATTACAGATGAATGTGATGCCATTATACTGAACCCCTATGATGCCAGTGGCTGTGTGCCATGTGTAAACGCTGCCAATGAGGCGGACATTCCCATCGTTGTGGTGAATGGGTTGGTTGATAATGTGGACGAAGCAACCTGTTACGTAGGCGGAGATACGGTAGATTCTGGAAGGCTTGCCATGCAGTGTATGGCAGATGAGCTGGGCGGCAAGGGGAATATTGTGGTCATTTTAGGGCCGACCTCCCATTCAGCGCAGCTGGACCGTTCTCAGGGTATCGAGGAAGTTCTGGCTAATTATCCGGACATTAAGATCGTAGCCGAACAGACGGCCAACTGGGATCGCGCGGAAGCGATGACACTGATGGAAAACTGGCTGCAGATGGGCGACCAGATCGATGGAGTAGTGGCTCAGAATGACGAGATGGCTATCGGTGCGTTAAAGGCAATCCAAGCGGCTGGCATGGAAGATTCTATCAAGGTAGTCGGCATTGACGCCATTGCGGATGCGCTGGCGCTTGTGGAATCAGAAGAAATGATTGGTACGGTCTATCAGGATGCTGTCGGCCAGGGAGCTGGCGCTGTTGAAGCGGCAGTTAAGGCGGTAAAAGGCGAAGCGGTGGAAAAGGAAACTTTGATCCCCTATGTGCTGATCACCAAAGAAAACGTAGCGGAGTGGAAATAAAGAAGAGCAGATGAACAGACTGCGGGGAGGTACTTATGCTGAAAAGAATTCCGGCTGTTCTGCCGCCGAAGTTGGTCATGTACATGATGGATATGGGACACAGCGACCGATTATTGCTGGCTGATGGAAATTATCCGGCCAGCACCTGTGCAAAAAGGATCATTCGCCTGGACGGGGTAGAGATACCGGAGCTTCTGGAAGCGGTGATAAAGTTTTTCCCACTGGATGATTTTGTGCCGGATCCGGTCACACTAATGAAACCAAAGGACACAGAACCCCTGCCTGAGATTTGGTCCAAGTATAGGAACATTTTAGCAGTATCAGAGGAAGGGGGAAAATTTAAGGATTTCAGCTATATGGAACGGATGGAGTTTTACGAGCGGTCCAGAACGGCCTACGTGATTGTGCAGACGGCCACAAAAGAAAGATATGCGAACATTATGCTGCAAAAGGGCGTAATTTAAGTGAAAAGGCGGTGCGCTCCCTCAGGGATGGGCACCGCCTGTTAAAAGGAGATTGAATATGACAGAAAAAGAACTAATCAGACAGGCAGATGAAAAATTGGAACGAAGGCTGGAGGAAGCGGCTAAAATTGGAAATCTTGTGGTGACGGATGCGGTCAGGGATGAAAAGGTGATTAAAGAAACCTTCCAAAAGGGCGGCGGTATTTTCCGCTTGTTTCCGGCTTTTGTACCCAGGCGTTTTGGAAAGGCCGGGCACCGGTTAAAACTGCATCCAGACGACTATTTTGCTTTCGGTATGGCGCGAGGTTCCATTACTGAACGCTGGTTTTCTTCCACGATTGCCGCGCAGAATGGTGAGCTGGCAAAAGCAGACGAAGGCATGAGCTATGTGTGTGCCGATTATGATAATGACCTGAAATTTTCCCTGCGGGACGCGATAAAAGTTTTGGGCGCAGAACTAGTAGGTCAGGAGCTGATGGACAAGTATAACGGCTGGCCCATGTATTCAAAATTTTTCGATAATGAAAACCCGCTGTTTCACCATTTGCATCTGACTTTTGAGGCGGCGGCCCGGGTGGGTAAGCTGGGAAAACCTGAAAATTATTATTTTCCCAAACAATTAAACAATCACTTTGGGGAGGCAGGATATACCTATTTTGGATTTGACCCTGATGTGGATCCGGAGGAGATTAAAGAAAGAATCCGGCGCTTTGCGGAGGATGATACGAAAATCACCGAACTTTCCAGAGCCTACCGCATCCAGCTGGGAACCGGCTGGTATACGCCGGCAGGGGTGATTCATGCGCCCGCATCCGTGCTTACCTATGAACCACAATGGAATTCCGATGTGAATTCTGTCTATGAAAATATCGTGTCCGGAGAGGTATATCCTCCGGAAATGCTGGATGAAGAATGTCCGGAAGATAAAAAGGGAGATATTGATTATATTTTCAATCTGATGGATTGGGAGAAAAATGTGGATCCTCATTATAAAAAGCATTATTTCCGCAGGCCGCTGACAGAGACGGAGACAGAGAGTTATTCTCAGAAATGGATCGTCTATGGTAATCCCTACATCGCTGCCAAGGAATTGACAGTCTATCCGGGTCAGACGGTTGTGATTCGGGACGGTGCTGCCTATGGCTGTGTATTTATCCAGGGCCATGGAGTATTTGGCACCTATAGCGCGGAAACTCCAACCCTGATCCACTTTGGGAAGCAGAGCAGTGATGAGTTTTTTGTATCGGAGCAGGCTGCGGCGGAAGGCGTGTGCATCCGCAATACCAGCAAAGTAGAGCCGCTGGTGGTATTGAAGCATTTCGGACCTAACTGTCCGGACGTGCCGGAAGCTCCCCGCTTAGAGGAACGATTATGAAGTATTTGATGGGAATAGATAACGGCGGCACTTTTTCTAAGGCCGCGCTGTTTGATAAAGATGGGACACAGGTTTCAGCGGCCGGTTGGCCTACAATGACACTGACACCGAAGCCGGGCTACACAGAAAAGGATATGGATGAGCTATGGCGGGTTAATTCTATGACGGTGCGTAAAGCGATTGAACAGAGCGGCGTCCGTTCAGAAGAAATTGCCGGAGTGTCTCTATCCGGACATGGTAAGGGCCTATATTTGGTGGGATACGACGGCAAGCCGTCTTACAGGGGAATTATGTCTACGGATACCAGAGCCTGGGAATATGTGAAACGGTGGGGGGAAGACGGTACAAAAGAGAAGGTTTTTAAGAAATCCTTTCAGGAAATCCTCGCTTGCCAGCCCGTGAGCATCCTGGCCTGGCTTCAAGATCATGAGCCGGAGGTGCTGGAACGAACCCAGTATATATTCATGGTAAAAGACTACATTCGATATAAGCTGACAGGAGAGGCATATGCGGAATATTCGGACTCTACGGGCGGCAATCTGGTAAATCTCAACACAGGAAAGTATGACAGAGAGCTGCTGAAGCTGTTTGGCTTAGAACGCGTATACGAAAAGCTTCCCGAGCTCAGGCAGTCTACGGATATCTGCGGGTATGTGACCCATGAAGCCTCGCTGGAGACGGGCCTTCCGGAAGGGATACCGGTAGCGGC
Source organism: Wansuia hejianensis (assembly GCF_014337215.1). Taxonomy (NCBI): domain Bacteria; kingdom Bacillati; phylum Bacillota; class Clostridia; order Lachnospirales; family Lachnospiraceae; genus Wansuia; species Wansuia hejianensis. Next base: position 3,059,263 of record NZ_CP060635.1, read on the forward strand.
GGGAATGTTTGATGTGAATGCCTGCGGGATTGCGTCGGGGCTTTCTGATGAGGAGCAGATGTGTATGATTGCTGGTACCTGGAGCATCAACGAATTTATCAGGAAAAAACCAGTATTGAATGGCAGTGTTGCTCTGAATTCCATGTTCTGTATTCCCGGTTATTATTTGGTGGAGGAGAGCAGTCCCACATCGGCCGGAAATATGGAGTGGTTTATCCGCAGTTTGATGAATTATGAAAAAGAAGAGGCAGATCAAAAGGGTGTGTCTGTGTATGAACTTACTAACCAGTGGGTGGAAGAAATCGATCCTCGGGATTCCCGTATTATTTTTCTGCCATTTTTGAATGGTTCCAACGAGGATCCGCTGGCCAAGGGCACTTTTGTGGGTCTTACAGCCTATCATAATAAAAAACACATGCTTCGGGCAGTCTATGAAGGAATCGTGTTTTCTCATTTGACACATGTAAATAAACTCCTGAAAAACAGAGAGAAACCGAAATCAATCCGCTTATCCGGAGGGGCAGCGAATTCGAGGGTCTGGGTACAGATTTTTGCTGATGCCTTGCAGATCCCGGTAGATGTGATCGCAGACAAAGAATTGGGAGCCCAGGGCGCGGCTATGGCGGCAGGCATAGCCGCAGGTATTTATTCCGACTATCGTACAGCTATTGCCAGGACGGTCAAAATCACGGAAACTGTTCTGCCCCGGCTGCAGTACAAAGACATCTATGAAGAAAAATATTCCGCATACCGAAGCGTAATTGAGGGCATGGCCGGAGTGTGGAAGCATTTTGAAAATTAGGAGATACGAATAGTATGAAAGTGTACACACTGGGATTATATGAAAAAGCCATGCCGGAAAATTTAAGCTTCAAAGAAAAGCTTTTGCATACGGGAGAAGCCGGCTATGACTGCCTGGAGATTAGCATAGACGAGACAGAGCAAAAATTATCCCGTCTGTATATGTCAAAACAGGAACGGTTGGAGTTAGTGAAGCTCATGTATGAAACGGGAGTTCCTATCCGTACGATGTGCTTGTCGGGCCATCGGAAATATCCTTTAGGCAGCATAGATGAAGAGACCAGCGTTCGGGGAATCAAAATTATGGAGCTGGCGATAGAACTGGCAGAAGATTTGGGTATCCGGCTGATTCAGCTTGCTGGCTATGATGTATATTATGAAACGTCTACGGAGGATACTAGGAAGCGTTTTGCTTACAATTTGGACCGGGCAGTACGAATGGCAGCATGCGCGGGGGTCATGCTGGGATTTGAGACTATGGAGACGGAATTTATGAATACTGTTAGGAAATCCATGGGCTATGTGAATCTGATACAGTCTCCTTATTTAAATGTTTACCCAGATACCGGAAATCTAGTCAACGCAGCTTATGCGTATCATACGGATGTGCTGGAGGATCTGTTTTGTGGGAAAGGTCATATTACAGCCCTGCATCTGAAGGAATCGCTTCCTGGTATATTCCGTGAGGTACCATACGGGAGCGGACATGTACCTTTTGAACAGATGATTGAAAAAGCCTGGAGTTTAGGAGTACGTAAATATACGGCAGAATTTTGGTACAAAGGAAACAGCCGCTGGAGAGAGGATTTAGAATCGGTCTGTTTTATGATGCGATCTTTTTTAGATAAGCTGGCGGATGAAGAAAGATATCCTTAATTAAGCAGAAAGGAAAAAGAACATGCTGGAGCGGTTAAAGACAAAAGTATATGAAGCAAATATGGAATTACCATTCCGGGGGCTGGTGACGTATACCTGGGGCAATGTCAGCGGGTTTGATCGGGAAAGCGGTTATATGGTGATTAAGCCCAGCGGCGTGAAATATGAGGATTTGGACCCGGAGAATCTGGTTGTGATGGATTTAAAAGGAAATGTGGTGGAGGGGCGGTTAAAACCGTCCTCCGATACGGCCACTCACCTGGAATTATACCGGGCTTTTCCAGAAATAGGAGGGATTGTCCATACCCATTCCGTGTGGGCTACTTCTTGGGCTCAGGCGTGCCGGGAACTGCCACTGTATGGAACCACCCAGGCAGATTATTTTTATGAGTCGGTTGGTTGTACCCGTCAGCTAACCGATGAAGAGATAGCGGGTGACTATGAGAAAAATACGGGTTTAGTGATTGTTGAAACTCTGCTGGCACGGAAAATACCGCCGTTGCACAATCCGGCGGTATTGGTGGCTGGTCATGGACCGTTTGTTTGGGGAAGCAATGCAGAAGAAGCTGTACACAATGCAGTAGTGCTGGAGGAAACGGCTAAAATGGCTTTATTGACGGAACAGCTTTCGCAGTCGGCCAAGCCACTAAAGGCAGCCATAAGAGACAGGCATTTTTACCGGAAACATGGGACGAATGCCTACTACGGACAATAATATTCGAGATGCGGGAAAAGGACATCCATATTTATCCATACATTACTTGATGAAATAGAATGAAAAGTTTATACTAATAAAATATAGAGATAAAGGAAGAGTAATTCTATGAATGGAATAAAAGATGTCGCACAAAAAGCAGGTGTATCTATTTCTACCGTGTCAAATGTGCTAAATGGAAAAAGGTATGTGAGCCCTGAACTCGCTCAGCGAGTGAGGGCTGCAGCACGTGAACTGGCTTATGAAGCAAATCCTATTGCACAGCGAATGAAGAGTAACCATTCCGGTATCATCGGGATTATTACAGGAGATATGTATGGTGTATTCTACCCATATATTGTCAAAGGAATTAGTGAGATCGCTACGGAGCGAGGATATCAGATTGTTCTTTCTGATGCACGTTCTGCTTATGGCGACCGGTCCGCGGAGAATTATGAGTTTGAATTGTTCCAGCAGTATATCAACAATCGGGTAGACGGGATAATCTTCGCGTCTGTGGCATCAAAAGAACACATAGAACGTTACTGCCGGAAGCTTCTGGAAGCAGTGAATAAGTTTAAACCGACTCCGCTGGTGAGCCTGGAGCGGGATCTTACGCCTTATGGTATAGATTCTGTATACTTTGATGGCTTTGAGAATTCAAGAATGGCTGTTAGACATCTAATTGATTGCGGATGTCGGAAAATATGCCATATCAGTGGCCCTGGTTATATGGAAATTGCAGAAGAACGTATCGAGGGTTACTTGAACGTTATGAATGAGTATGGGTTAGAGGTAAATGAGCGCAAGATGATTGCAAAGGGTAATTACAGCCATCAGGGTGGGTATTTGGCGATGAAAGAGCTGCTTGAAAATGTTCCCGATCTGGATGGAATATTCTGCGGCAATGACCAGATGGCAATTGGAGCGCTGAAAGTGCTGAAGGAATATGGCAAGGAGGTGCCCCGGGATATCAAACTGATTGGTTATGACGATATATTTATAGCCAGCATTGTAGAACCTTCGTTATCTACCATACATATTAAAAAAAAGCATGCGGGCATAGAAGCTGCAAAAATCCTATTGGACCGGATTGAGAATCCAGGCAACTGTGAGTCTGTGAATAAAGTGTTGATGGATGGGAGGCTTGTAGTGCGGAAATCAACGATGGCGTCTGCGCCGGAAGACTGGATTCTCTCAGAATGGTAATAAAAGAGGGCAGTGGTTAATCACTCCCTCTTATTTGATTATTTTATCTCTTTTCCTAATCTATAGGCTTCTTCAAGGGCAGGACTTTCCTTAATGGCCCCCTTTTCGTCTGCCCGCACATTTCATAAAAATAAATTGGTGTGGAAAAAGCAATCACATCCGCAAGCAGCATTTTTTGTACAATTGGATCAGCGTCGTCATGGATGGCGCAGCGGCTGGTCTTCTGGCAGGCCAGGAAGCCTTTAATCTGTGGAGTCTTTCGCAAATTCATCAGCGAGTATATCTGAATTACCGCCTTTTCGCGGACTGCTAGACAATATTAAGATATTTTTACTTATAATTATTCTCCTGTTTGATATATTTAATGATTTTCGCGGGAACCCCGCCGGCGACGGCGAATGCGGGTACATCTTTTGTTACCACAGCGCCTGCTGTGATTACCGCATGATCTCCAATTGTGACTCCGGGCACAATTGTGGCGTGAGAGCCGATCCAGACGCCTTTTCCGATGTGGACAGGGGCGGGATGCATGGAAGCCCGGTGTTCGGGAGAAAAATCATGGTTGAGAGTTGCGATCACCACATTATGGCCAATCAGAGTCTCGTCGCCAACAAATATGCCTCCCTGATCCTGAAAATGGCAGCAGGAATTAATAAATACATGTTTTCCGATGGTTATATTTTTTCCATAGTCGGTATAGAAAGGAGGAAAAAGTGTGAAGGTAGTGTCTATGTCTTTTGCTGTCAGTTTTTTCATTAATGACCGGATTTCCTCCTGGGTGTGGTAAGAGTTATTTAGCTCTGACGTTATCTTTCGCGCGTCATCAGCGGCCACATGCATGAATCCATGCAAAGCGGAACCTTCATGAATTGTATCAGCGGCTGCCAGACTTTTAGAAAGCTTTTGATAGTCCATGTCTGATGAGCCTCCGTTTCACATGCCCAGGCGGTGGGAGAAATCTTCCATTGCTTCTGAAACTTTTATCTGTTGAGGGCAGACAGCTTCACAGCTTCTGCAGCCGATACAGGTGTTGGGGCGTTTTTCGTCCGGGATCGTGTTCATTACCATTGGGGCGATAAAACCGCCGTCTGTAAAGCAATGTTCATTGTACAGCGCAAGAAGAGAAGGGATATCCAGGCCCTTTGGACAGTGACTGACGCAGTAGCGGCAGGCGGTGCAGGGCAGCGCGATTTTTCCCACCATGCGGCCGGAGATATCCAGCAGGCAGAGAAGCTCCTGTTCGTTCAATGGTTTGTTGTCTTTGAAGGTGTGAATGTTCTCCTGAAGCTGTTCAAAATTTGACATGCCGGAAAGTATCATGGTAACGCCGGGAACAGACTGAAGAAAGCGGAAGGCCCAGGCAGGGATACTCTCCTCCGGGCGCAGGTTCTTCAGTTCTTGAGCGTATTCATCGGATAGTGACGCCAGCCGGCCTCCGCGCAGAGGCTCCATCACCCAGACAGGGATTTGGTATTCTGCCAGCAGATCTACCTTTGCCTTAGCATTTTGGAAGGACCAATCCAGATAGTTCAGCTGAATCTGGCAGAATTCCATGCTGTCTCCGTATGCGTCAAGAAAACGTTTCATCACCTCATAGCTTCCATGGGCGGAGAAACCCAGATGGCGGATTCGGCCGGATTTTTTTTGCTGCATCAGATAGGGATAGATTCCATATTCTTCATTCAGGTAGGCATCTATATTCATTTCACAGACATTATGAAACAGATAAAAGTCAAAATATTCTACTCCGCATTTCTCCAGCTGTTTTTCAAAGATTTCTTTAACCTTCCCCATATTAGACAGGTCATACCCCGGAAACTTATCTGCCAGGTAAAAGCTGTTTCTTGGGTATTTGGAAAGGGCTTTACCCAGGACGAGTTCTGACTGGCCGTTATGATAACCCCAGGCAGTGTCATAATAGTTGATTCCATGATCCATGGCATAGCTGACCATGCGTTCTGTCTCCCCCTCGTTGACAGCCCCGTCGTCGCCGCCGATGACGGGAAGACGCATGGCGCCCATACCCAGGGCAGAAAGTTTTAAATTCTGAAAATCTTTATAAATCATATTCAACACTCCTTTTCATGATTTTTGAGAGTATAGATCAGAAAGTCCAGGACATCGAGCTGCTTCTGATCCTTGTGGATGACAGTGATTAACTGCTGTCTGTGCTTATACAGAAGATGAAGATTTTCCTCTGTCCGCCCTTTTTCCATAGCTGACAGAAACTGGTGAATGATTTCAGGGTTACAGCCTGCATCCTTCAAAAGTTGGACGAGAGCCGTGCAGTGGTCAATTTCATCTAGCTGCCTCCTTCAATTCCAGTATAAGGAATAATTAATTAAATTACAAATACTTATGATAAATACTAATCCATGCTTGACGGGTATTAAAAAGCGGATTTATACTTTTGACAGAAGCTTATAAAATATTTTAGCAAGGGAGGATGTACGGTGGAGATTCGTGTTCTTAGATATTTTCTTGCGGTGGCGAGGGAAGAGAGCATTTCAAGGGCGGCAGAGTACCTTCACGTTACGCAGCCGACGCTTTCCCGGCAGTTGATGGAACTGGAGGATGAGCTGGGCACAAGACTGTTTGTCAGAGGCAAACGTAATCGCAGTGTGATTTTGACAGATGAGGGGATGCTGCTCCGGAGAAGGGCCGAAGAGATTGTGGAGCTGACCGATAAGACGGAGGCAGAGATTCACGCAAAGGACGAAATTATCAGCGGCGATATATATATTGGCGGCGGAGAGACGGATGCCATGCGTCTTATCGCGCAGACAGCCAGAGATCTGCAGGAGGATTACCCGGATATCTGCTACCATCTGTTCAGCGGAAATGCCGACGATGTGACGGAACGGCTGGATAAAGGGCTGCTGGATTTTGGAATTCTGGTAGGCTCTGCCAATACGGAAAAGTATGACTATATCACCCTTCCGGCTACGGATGTATGGGGGTTACTGATGAGGAAGGACAGTCCCCTTGCAGAAAAAAACGCAGTCAGGCCGGAGGATCTGAAGGGACTGCGAATCCTCGGCTCCCGCCAGGCTGTCATGAGAAATGAATTATCCGGCTGGTACGGAGGTGATTTTGAACGCCTGAATATAGCGGCGACGTATAACCTGATTTATAACGCGGCGCTTATGGTGGACGAAGGATTCGGATATGCGCTGTGTCTGGATAAGCTGATTAATACTACCGGAGACAGCAATCTGTGCTTCCGGCTTTTGGAACCGCGTCTGGAAGCGCGTCTGATCTTAGTATGGAAGAAATATCAGGTATTCTCCAGGGCTGTTCAAAAATTTCTGGAAAGACTGCAGGCCAGGCTGGGGATATTGTAGAAGAAGTCTGTTAATTATGAAGGTGATTTACAGGCTTTGCTCAGCCGTGGTATAATAGCGGCAGCAGTTATGCCTGGAAAGTTAAGACAGGAGGGCTTGTAGTTTGGTAAAAAATGAGATTTTGATCATTCATGGGGATGACTATAAAGCTATGGCTAAGCGGGTTCTGGAGCAGGCGGATCTCGCCGGGCTTATTGGTTCGAGGGAACGGCATATAGGCCTGAAGCCTAATATGGTAGTTCCGAAGCCGGCATCCGCCGGGGCAACCACCCACCCTGAGCTTTTGGACGGGACGCTGGAGTATCTGACAGATCATGGTTTCACAAATATAACGGTGATGGAAAGCTCCTGGGTAGGAGCGGACACACAGGATGCGTTAAGAGTCTGTGGATATCGGGAAGTTATAGAGCGGTATCAGATCCCCTTTATAGATATTAAGAAGGAGCGGTCGAGGGAATATGACGCTGCAGGGATAAATCTGAAGGTGTGCGACGCCGCCATGAAGGTGGATTTCATGATTAATATGCCGGTTTTAAAAGGCCATTGTCAGACGACAGTGACCTGCGCCCTCAAGAATATGAAGGGGGTTATTCCGGATTCAGAGAAAAGGAGGTTTCACACCATGGGCCTTCACAAGCCCATTGCTCATCTGAACACGGTCGTGCGCAATGATTTTATTCTGGTGGATAATATCTGCGGGGACCTGGATTTTGAGGAAGGCGGGAATCCTGTGGAGATGGACAGGATTTTGGGATTCCGGGACCCGGTCCTGTGCGACTCGTTTGTCTGCGAGGCAATGGGATACCACTCGGAAGAGGTTCCTTATATTGTATTGGCGGAACAGCTGGGCGTGGGCAGCAGAGATACACAGGGAGCCGTGGTTACAAAGCTAAACGAAGGCACGCTGGAACGGCGCACCTTGCCGATGACAGGGAGAGTGAAGAAGCTGGCCGCCTATACAGAGCCTGCGGACGCCTGCAGCGCATGCTATGGTTCCCTGATCTATGCGCTGGACCGCCTGCAGGTTCGTGGTCAGCTTTCAGGTAAACATACGCCCGTTGCCATAGGACAGGGCTATAAGGGGAAAGGCGGCAAAATCGGCGTGGGCAATTGTACCAGATGTTTTGAAAAATCTTTGAAGGGATGTCCGCCAAGGGCTGTAGACATCACTGCTTTTCTCGAAAAAGAATGGGATTAGGGAAGAGCAGATAAATTATGGATAAAATATATGGAGGATATGGTTCATGAATCCGGATAATCTGGAATCTGAAGAAAGTAAAGAAAAAACAGGCGGCAGTCAGGCGCCGCAGAACGAAAAGGGGCCGGTCCAGGCTGAGGCAGTACAGAAAAAGGACGAGCTTTCCCAGAAGTTTTCTCCAGAGAAGGATGGGAAAAAGCCGGTGAAGGCAAGCAGAAAAGGGCTGATTATAAAGTGTGTGGCGGTGGTTATAGTTCTGGCGGGGTTGCTCGTCGTGCTGGCAATACAGCTTTTGAATACCGGTAAGCGTAATGAAGATGCATCGCCGGCTGCCTCCGGGTCTTCTCTGGAGCAGGAAAGCGTTTCAAATAGCAAACCTGGCCTCCAGGCGGAAACGGTGACCCCGGAGGAAATACAGCCTGCGGGCACGGCAGAGCCAACGGAAGCTCCGGCTCCTTCTGTCGTGGAGGTACAGAAACTGTCTCCGGACACAGTTTATAGTTCTCATGCGATTCTGGTCAGGTTAAGGGATCATGCGGTGATGCTGGATAAAGGAGCGGCGGACAGGATATATCCGGCTTCTATGACGAAGATCATGACGGCGCTTGTAGCCATAGAGAATCTTCCGGATCTGGAAGAGCAAATTACACTGACGGCGGAGCAGATCAACCCACTGTATGAGGAGGGAGCCTCTATGGCTGGCTTCAGCGCAGGGGAGACAGTTACGGTGAGAGATCTTCTGTATGGTGTGATGCTGCCGTCAGGAGCTGACGCCTGCGTGGCGCTTGCAGACCGCATCGCAGGATCGGAGGCTGGTTTTGTAGAACTTATGAATCAGAAAGCCCAGGAGCTGGCGCTGTCAGACACGCATTTTGTCACAGACTCCGGCCTTCATGATGACAATCATTACAGCACTTGTGCGGATCTTGCCAGGCTTTTAGAAAATGCCCTTTTGAACGAGACTTTCCGCACAGTATTTACGGCTCATGATTATACCTGTACGCCCACGGAATACCATCCGGAAGGCCTTTATCTGGCCAGTACCATGTTCCAGAAGATGGATACGGATACACTGAGCAACGGAGCAGTGATAGAAGGCGGCAAGACCGGTTATACCGATGAAGCACAGCTTTGCCTTGCGAGTCTCGCGGTCATTCAGGGAGAGGAGTACATTTTAGTTACGGCACATGCAGAGGGAAACCACCATACGGAGCAATTTAACATTCTTGACGCATATTCGGTTTATGGTCAGATAACCGGATAAAAGAGGAGAATCTTATGTTTTGTACAAAATGCGGAAAGGAAAACAAAGACCAGTCCAAGTTCTGTGAATACTGTGGGGCGAAACTGGAGACGCCGTCTCCGCGGTCTGGTGATGCCAGAGCGGTAGAAGATCAGCCCGAAACGGCAGGAGGAAAACAGACCGATCGGGCCGGAGATAACGGGAAGAAAAATCATGTGCCTTTACTGGTGGGTCTTGTTACACTGGTGCTGGCTGCAGGTGTGGGGATTGGGCTGGGCGCTCATTATCTCATGAACCGGGACTCTGAAAAGGAAACGGCGAGGGAGGAGAGAGAGCAGGAGAGAACAGTCTCGTCGGCGTTCGGGGATCAACCGGATAAAAAGGATTCGGGTAAAAAGGATATGGGGCAAAAGGAAGCAGGGGCAGAGAAGACACCCACGGCTGCGGCTGCTCCAACATCTGAACCGGCTCCTTCTGAAGCCCCTAAGGTTACTGTGACAGCGGCTCCGACGCCGGAGCTGAAGGCGCATACTTATGAATTGATCGTTTCAGACGGCGGCTGGGAAGAGGCCTTTAACGGCTGCATCGCCAGAGGAGGGTATCTGGCCACAATTGAGACTCTAGAAGAATTTGAAGAAATTACTGCTCAAATTGAAGCACAGGGCCTGTCTAAGACCATATTCTATATTGGAGGAGGCAGAGGTCCCCAAAGTAATGTATATAGCTGGGTGGACAGTGACCGGAATTTTCTCACGGCGAATCCCGTCAACGACATTTCCTGTCCTATCAACGGTAAATGGCTGAGCGGAGAACCCAGCTTTCAGGATGGGGAATATGAGGAATTGTACCTGACGATGTATTACAACTCTGACGTTAACGGATGGGTGTTGAATGACGTGCCGGAAGATGTGGTGGACATTTGGCCCAATTATGCCGGAAGAATCGGTTACATTTGTGAATATGAAAATTAATAGATCAAATATCCTGTTACTTCTTTTGATAATCGGTGAGATCATTGCCATTTTGTTGTTTGGAATGATGGTGGTCCGTCAAAAGCGGGAAAACAGCCAGTTAAGGCAGGAAGCCCGCGAAATGGAGAATGAGATCCGTGAGTTTCAGAATGAGCTTCAGAGTGAAAAGCCGGAGGCAGAGGACGTCATGGAGACGAATGCGAAGGACCAAATCTCACCAGAGACTCAGAACAGCGAGAGTGAGCAGGCTGTGGAAGGCCTGCAGGAGGGGAAAAGTGTCAAATCGCCGGAGGAGGAGCTTTTGAACCGTATGACGGCGGAGGAGAAGACGGCGCAGCTATTCTATATCACGCCGGATGCGCTGTGCGGCGTATCCGGCGCCACGCGGGCCGGGGATACACTGAAACAATCCTATGAGCAGTATCCGGTGGGCGGACTGATCTTTTTTGGCAATAATATTGTGAGTGAGGGCCAGATCCGGGAAATGACCTCCGGACTCCGGGAGACCGGTATAAATAGGATAGGAGTGTCACCTTTTCTGGGGATTGATGAAGAAGGCGGGACCGTGACCCGTATAGCGGGAAAGGAAGGATTTCCCGTGGAGGATGTGGGGGACATGTACCTCATTGGGGAAACCGGGGACGCCGGGAAAGCACGGGAGGCGGGAAGCACCCTGGGAGCATATCTGTCGGACTATGGATTTGACATGGATTTTGCGCCGGATGCAGATGTTCTGGTGAACCCTGGCAACACGGTAGTGAGCAGGCGTTCCTTTGGGGCAGACCCGCTGGTGGTCTCGGAAATGGTAGCTGAGGAGATCCGGGGGCTTCAGGCCCAGGGGGTATGGGGAGTGCTGAAGCATTTTCCGGGGCATGGAGCCACAGAGGAGGATTCCCACGAGGGATTTGCATATTCCGACAGGACTCTTGAGGAGCTGCGCCAGTGTGAATTCCTCCCCTTCAGGGCCGGGATAGAAGCGGGTGCCAGGGCGGTGATGGTCGGCCACATATCCCTTCCGCAGATTACAGGAGATGGTACGCCGGCCGTTCTGTCAGAAGCCGTGATGAACCAGATGCTGCGTCAGGAGCTGGGATTTCAGGGAATCATCATAACGGACGCCCTGAATATGGGGGCGATCACAGAGAACTATACCACAGAGGACGCCGCAGTACAGGCAATATTGGCGGGAGCGGACATGCTCCTGATGCCGGCAGATTTCCAGAAAGCTTATCAGGCAGTGCTGAATGCGGTGAATGACGGCAGAATCACCAGGGAACGGCTGGATGAATCGGTTCTGCGGATTCTGAAGGTGAAGTGTTCGGAAGACTTATAACGATTATGAGGTAAGAGAAAATGGCAATTGATAAAGTTAGAGAATATATGAAACAATTTGGAAAAGAACAGGATATACGGGAATTCAACGAGTCCAGCGCTACGGTGGAGCTGGCGGCCCAGGCGGTTGGAGTGGAGCCGGCGCGGATTGCAAAAACCCTTTCCTTCTGCGGAAAGGAAGAGGGGAGCTGTCTCCTGGTGGTGACGGCGGGAGATCAGAAGGTGGATAACAGCAAGTTTAAACACTTCTTTGGAATGAAGGCGAAGATGCCCAAAGGAGAAGATGTGGAAAAGCTGACCGGACATGCGATCGGCGGGGTCTGCCCGTTTGCGAATCCGCCCCATACGGAGGTCTATCTGGATGAATCGATGAAACGGTTTACCACAGTGTTTCCGGCGGCCGGGAGCGCCAGCTCTGCCATTGAGCTGACCTGCGGGGAATTATTCGAGCTTTCCCGCGCGAAGGCCTGGGTAGATGTCTGCAAGCCGGTATGAGAAGGCAGGCCGCTGGGACGGATTGTAAATACTGGATGTGGGAAAGCGGCAACAGGCGGGGAGCTTTCGGGGAGAATAATAAGGAGGAAAGGGATTGGCAGCAGAGTTGAATAACGCAATGGCCCGGTTGGCCATGCAGGAGATCGGGAAGGCGGTAATAGGAAAAGACGACTGTATCTTTAAGGTGATGACCGCGATATTGGCGGGCGGTCATATATTGCTGGAGGATATACCAGGAGTGGGTAAGACGACTATGGCGCTGGCATTTTCCAGGGCGATGGCCTTGAAGCAGAACAGGATACAGTTCACGCCGGATGTGCTTCCGGCGGATATTACGGGGTTTTCCATGTATCAGAAGGATACGGGTAAATTTGTCTATCAGCCGGGAGCCGCCATGTGCAACCTGCTGCTGGCGGATGAGATTAACCGCACGTCGCCCAAGACTCAGGCGGCCCTCCTGGAGGTGATGGAAGAGGGAAGGGTAACAGTAGACGGTGTGAGTAAACCGGTTCCGTCTCCGTTCATTGTCCTTGCCACCGAGAATCCCATCGGAAGCGCCGGAACGCAGATGCTTCCGGAATCGCAGGTAGACCGGTTTATGATCTGCATGACTATGGGATATCCTGATATGGATGCGGAAATAGCCATCGTAAAGGGAAAAGTCTTGAGAGACCCTCTGGCTGAGGTCCGCGGGGTCATGACTGCGGCTGATCTCACGGCCATGCAGCAGACGGTGGACAGCATTTATGTCCATGATGTGCTGTATCAATACATTGGAAGGCTAGTCCAGGCCACCAGAAATCATCCGCTGATTGAACTGGGCCTGAGCCCGCGGGGGACCATCGCCATCACGCAGATGGCTAAGGCGAGAGCGTTTCTGATGAATCGTACCTACAGCATACCGGACGATGTGGAAGCAGTCTATCTGGACGTGGCATGCCACCGGGTCCGGTTAAATTCCAAGGCGAGAATTAACCGGGTGACAGAAAAGGCAGTATTGGAACAGATTCTGAACCAGACAGCTAAACCGACCGTGCGGAGAAAACAATAATCATATGAAACGTTTTATCATCTATTGTATTGGTGCGGCAGCAACCGCATATCTGGCAATTCTCTATGAAAACTCGTTGCTGGTCACTTTTCTGGTGATCGAACTTCTCCTTCCGGTTCCGCTGTTTTTTGTGGCAAAGCGGACGGCGGGAAAGCTTCAGGTGCGGCTGTTGGTACCTATTCCCATGGCCGACCGGGGGGAAGATGTGTCATTTGAGCTGAGGCTGTGGAATCCTACGGTATTACCCGTTATGAATGCGGATATACGGATCACTTACTGGAATCAGTTCAGGAATCAAAAGACGACGAAAAAACTGACAGTCTGGGCAGATGGAAGGAGTCAGAGCTGTTATCAATACCAGTTGGCCAGCGAACACTGTGGGCGGCTGGTTATTTGTGCTGACCGTGTGAGGGTCAGGGATTATCTGGGGCTGTTATCTTTTGTGGTCCCCGGAGAGCAGCGGGAGATCATATCCGTCCTTCCCGGGCTTTTTGATTTTCCTGTGGAGGCAGAGGAGGAACTACCATATCTGTCCGGCGAAAGTGATGACTTCGATAAGGGGAAAGGAGGGAATGACCCTTCTGAAGTCTTTCAGGTCAGGCCCTACCGGGCGGGCGACCGCCTTCAGAGCATCCACTGGAAAATGACGGCCAGATCGGAGGAGCTGATGGTGAAGGAGTTCAGCCTTCCGGTAAGCTGTCAGACGGCTGTCTTTCTGGATTTACACGGGGAGGCAGGTGAGCTGTCCTGCTGGGAGACGGCGGATGATTATCTGGAAACGGTGCTGTCTTTGGAGGCAGGGCTTTTAGAGGCGGGCAGCAGGAATTATGCGGCCTGGTATGACAGAAGCAGCGGAGAGCTTTTCAGAAAAAAGATGGAAAAGCCAGAGGACGTTCATGAGCTTACCGGGATGCTGTTCCAGGTGATGCCCTATGAAGAAACAGTTGATATAGAACAGATGTACAGAAGCAGATATCCCGGTGAGAATTTCGCGGTTATTTTCCGGCTGGATCTTCAGTGCCGTCTGTGGAAAGGAGGGACGCTGTATTGGGAAAGAGTGAAGACCGGTCCATCCGGCTGACTCCCGGCAGATATCGGGCGGGCCGGGATAACGGTAAAATTTCCGGGAACCCGTGGAACAGTGTCTGGTATCTCTATTACCTAATCGCGTCGCTGTCTCTGGCATTCTGGTTTTCTTCTATGATGCGGCTGGATATTTCCACCGGATGGGTGACGGCTATTGTAGTCTTTTGGGATCTCTGGTATGCGCTGGTATTTCTGTCTAAGAAAACAATGAGAATCCTGGTGCCTGTCACAGCGGCGGGGGTTGCGGCTGCCGTGTACTGGCAGTGGAACGAAATCTGGCGGGGACTGGCATGGATCGCCAATACTTATGCCGGATATATCCAGGAACATTATCAGTACAGCCCGGGGTATCTGGAAGCGGATAGCGAGCCGGAATCTCTGATACCGGTCATAGCGGCGGGAGCCGCCATAGCCTTGTTTTTTGCTGCTTATTCAATTATATGGAAGAGAAGGGCCAGGGCATTAATTCTCATGACGCTGGTTTTGCTGTGCGCCGGGCTTACGGTTAATCAGTTCCCACAGCCGGTGCCGGCTGTGACTGCAGTGCTGGCAGCCTATGGAATTACCTGCATGAAGAGCCGGGGAGGCAGAGACGCATCCGGGTGTATGCAGGCAAAGGCTGGTATCTGTGGGCTTTTGCTGGCGGGGGCTGTAGCCCTTATCAGCTATTTTGTGATAAGCCCGCCGCTTACGGAGAGAATGATCGCGCTGCACCCTGACGTACAGGATTTCCAAAACCGGGTGGAGGCCAGGCTGGGCAATGCGCTGGAGGATTCGGTGTTTCAGGGAAACAGTCCCTTCGGGAACTGGCAGGGAATGATTGAGAGTGGAGCGCTATCCAATCAGGTGGCGCGACGGGAGCATGTGACGGCGCTTCGTGTGACAGCCGGCCGCCGGCCGGATCAGGCAATTTATTTTAAAGGCTTTATAGGAGGGGTGTATCAGGGGAAATACTGGCAGGAAATATCAGATGAGAATTTCAACGCTGCTGCGGAGAGCTGGAATATCTATGAGGAAGGTCAGGCCGGGGAGCAGGCGAAAGCGTTGCTGCAGTCTTTTCCCTATCAGTGGCTGGGGGCTTCCGGCGCTGACCAGGTGGCGTTTGATATGGAGCTTGAGGAGGTGGCCGGGGACTATGCATACCTCCCGTATTTTTCCAGTGTATTAAATGGGGATTCCGGTATGCCGCGGCTGTTGGCGGACGGTGAGGCTCTGAGAAATGGCAGTTCAGGATTTGAGGGATCGCTGATCGAAGATTCGCCGCTGTTGATAAGCCCATATCTGTATTCCACCGTCTATGCCGGCGGGAATGAGGAATTTCAGGGGATGAGCGCCTATGAAGAATATGTGTCGGAAAATTATATGTATGTGCCCAAAGATAGACTGGACAGGATGAAGGAGCATGTAAACGGGCGGATTCAGGCTTTTACCGGCGCGAATGGATATTATCCGACTCTCATAGAAGTGACAGATATGATCAGAGAAGATCTGTCAAGCTGCAGCTACAGTCTGAACCTGGGACCTCTGCCCTCCGATGTGGATTATACGGAAAATTTCTTTTTTGACCAGAAAGAAGGCTTTTGTACCCATTTTGCAAGCACGGCTGTATTGATGTACCGTCTGTCAGGGTATCCGGCCAGATATGTGACGGGGTATATTGCCAAGCCTTCGGAATTCCGGGAGAATGAGGAAGGTTCTTATACCGCGGAGGTGAAAGATGAGAGCGCCCATGCCTGGGCGGAGGTCTTTGTTCCACAGCTGGGATGGGTTCCGGTTGAGATGACGCCGGGATTTTCCAGTGGCGGCGGCGATGCTGCACAGGCGGAAATAGGCGGTGCGGACCCCTATGAGGCTGTGACGATTCAGACGCCTGGGCCTACGAAGGAAGAGACTCCGGCTCCCGACAGGACGCCATCGGGAGCGGAGATTCCGGGAGCGCCGGAGACGAAGACCTTAGAACGGCCGCTGCCGCCGGCTCTGCCGGCTGTATTGTTGGTACTGTCGGCTGCCGCCGCCGCAGTTCTGGTGCTTGTACTGCGGCGGATGTGGATCTGCATGAGGAGAAACAAGAAATTCGGGCTGCGAAATTACAGCAGAGCGGTTCTGGCGATTGTAAGAGAGACTGAGAAGATGATGGGAAGCGCCGGATATCATCCCCCGGAGGGACTGTCGGATGCCGATTATGCGAAAAAGGTGCAGGAGGATTTTGAGCTGTTGGAGCCGGATGAGTTTGTCCGGTTTATGGAACTGGGCGAGCATGCCTGCTTTTCGGAAGAAATGCTTACGGCGCAGGAAGTAAAGGAATGTCTCTGTGTATATCACCGTTTAGAGAGTTATTTCTGCAAAAAGCACGGAAATCTTTGGAAATTTTGGTGGCGTTTCATAAAATGCTATTAAATTTTCATACAATTTAGACAATGCTGAATTTATAGGCAAAAGCGCCGGAAACCCCAGTAAAATCAATGGTTTTCGGCGTTTTAAATGTCTTGAAATTTGGGTTAAAAAAATTGGATAAAACGGAACGGTTTGTCACAGGTTAGTCACAAATTTTTATCTTCTCTATTTCTACCCGAAGGTCTTCCAAAGTGCGGTGTCCATAGATTCGATTGGTAATGTCTGACCCGAAGCTGTGCCCCAGCATTCGCTTTCGGTCATTATCCTCGACCTTGAATTTCTCGCAAAGTCGGGAGAATGTGTGCCGACAGTCGTGCGGAGTGTGTTTGGGGATGCCAATAGCTTCCAGAGAGATATACATATCCTCTCGCAACGTGGCCACGCGCCCCAACAGACATCCGTATTTTTTTAACCGCTTATATACAAATGGACGGATAGCCGAATGGATCGGGACAATGCGATCTTTACTGGAGCGGGTTTTCACGCCGCCTTTGAAATAATTTTCTTTTAGATTGACTTCTATCGTTTTGTAAGCTTGAATTCTAAATCCTGAATAGCACATGATCAAGATAAATGCCACAATATCATTGTCCTTATGTGCCCAGAGAATATTTAGCTCATCATCAGTAAACGGTACGCCATGTTCGTCATCATCTTCAGTGTTGATCTTGACATGCGCAGAGTAGTCCTTTTCACACAACTCATAAATCTCTGCGTATCCATACATTTGATGGAACAGAGAAACTATAAGCTCCTTGCTGGCGTGTTTCAGAGGGCAATTATCCACAACGTCTTGTAGATCCTGGTGACGCAAGTCGGCAAAAGTCTTGTCATGTAGGGAGGCGCTGTTTTTAAAGGCCGTTTTAGTGCTGTCTAATGTGGATTTTGCATACTCGCGGCTCTGATCCGTCTCAAATTTCCAGTGGTAAAATTCCTCATATACCTCTTTGAATGTCTTGCTCTTTTCCTGTGTCTTTACACCCTTAACCAGATTGTAGTCCGCGAGGATGCGCTGGGCTACGCTGGCCAGATCTGATCTGCTGTCGGCGCCGATTTCCAGTGTCTTTTCCATGCCTGGAGTATAGGTTCCCGCCTTGTAGGCCGTCAGGACTGTGAATCCTTTTATCCAGTCGTCTACGTAGCACAGGGCTTTCGGTACCATCGGCTGTCCATCCAGCGTAAATTCTGTTGTTGGCGGGTGGACTGCATACGGGTTCCGCCGGCCTTTACCCAGATAGCGGATGCTTCCGTAACCGTTTGGCAGTTTAGGGTATTTTTTTCTCTTTGGCATAGTATCATCCTCCTAAAAAAGCGCATAAAAATAACAGCCAGAGAACTTTTATTCTCTTGCGTGGCTGCTCCGAAGATGATACAATATACATGGTCATAATAGTGTATCTCTTCGGAGATCGGTCGGTCTGGTGTTGGTAGCACCGGGCCGGTTTTATTATGGATTATCCGGAAGCTTTCCGGAATTTGAAACAATTTTTTTGTCTTGAGATTTAACACGACGTTCAAGCTTTTTTATATCTTCTGATGCCGGAAGTTCTTCTGGTTTAATACCTCGCCTTCCCAACATATCCCTTACAGAAGAATTGTTTTGCACGTGTTCTTCTGTAATAGAAAATTCTCCGCGCAAATCTTTTTCTTCTACATTATAATTGGTCATTTCTGTGGCGAGATTCTTGGCCGCAATCGTTAACGTCGGGAGGAAGTCGGCTAAAGGACGATTCTCCTTAACGCCCAGTCGCTGTTTCATTTCTTGAGTGGTATTTCCACCAAACAATGCATAATCTCCTTTTGAACGTATTCTGCCGAATCCGGCATCGTCAACTCCCCTTTCGTATATATTTTGAGAAAGTCTTTTTTCAGATTCTTTAAGCCTGTCGCGAGCTGCTGTTCTTTCAATAAATGACAGTCTTTCTTCAATAATCTCCTGCTTACGAGTTTGAACAGCAAAGTAGCTTTGCGCAAATGCGATTTCTTCTTTTTTTGGATCGCCATTTTGAGCGATAAGATAACAAGCGTATCTTGTTAACATATAGTCTTTAACAGGTCGTTGCCCACCTTTAGCTATTTGGATCAATTT
Source organism: Wansuia hejianensis (assembly GCF_014337215.1). Classification (NCBI taxonomy): domain Bacteria; kingdom Bacillati; phylum Bacillota; class Clostridia; order Lachnospirales; family Lachnospiraceae; genus Wansuia; species Wansuia hejianensis. Next base: position 3,078,046 of record NZ_CP060635.1, read on the forward strand.
CGTGACCTCACGAAAATGATCAAAGGTATCAATGCCGCTAGTTTGACATGAATCCATCGCGCGAAGAATTGCTTTGTCAAAATTTTCCCATCGCTCGTATCCAAGTAACGGCATTAGGTCACGAGCATACCAAAATTCGATGCCATAATCATCATTGTTTTGTAGTATACTGTCATATTTAGATTTTATAAATGTAAGTTTTGTTTTATCCATATTCCTCCTTTTTGTCTAACTTCTTAACCGTATGGAATCGCATTCGGTTAGATTGGTTCCTGTTGGCGCAGGGGCCGGTTTTTGTTTGACAAAATAGTGATGTTGACATATAATATACTTAACAAGACAGCCAGTAAGGGAGGTTAGGGCTCCCCGTTCTGGCAAAAATATGTAAGCTAAAGATTTAGCCGCCTATTCTTTTCCAGAGAGCAGGGCGGCTATTTCTTATGTGTCAAATTGAGGATGGATACAATTAAACCAGCAAATGCTAAAATAATCATAAACTCTTCATATGTGTTCATAAGCATCCCCTCCTGTCAAGACTCAGGACGAGGAACCGTAGCCGCTCTACTGGCTGCCCTGGTAAGCATATTATATTGTCAAGGTGCCCCGCCCCGTGGGGCGGGAAATTAAAACGCCAGTGGCGAATTAATCACAATCCTCCATACAAATGTTCTTCTTCCGCTCGCGCGAAGAAATCTACTCCGTAGCGTTCCAGCTTTTGCATGTCTTTTTCAACCCGCGCCAGTTCTTTACGGATGCGCCTCTGCCTGCGTTTAATGGCCTGTATGCGCTTAAGAAACTGATTTCCGGTCATAATCACAGGCTTTTGATCTTGAGTTCCGACCTGTGGCGAATGTTGACTTTGCGCATGCGCCAGCGCTTCGATCTGCTGCACGTCTTCCCTCTGAAAATCTAATCCTTTGATGTGTTCCATGCCGTGCCAATATGATTTAGCCTGAGCGTCCGTTGAAATTCTCGCGTTTATAAAAATTGTAAAACTTCCATCTTCATTTTCTGTTACTATTTCCTTTGCCTTGGTATCTGGCCAATCCATAAGGACGACATTAACAACCGGTGTCATTGTCACCGCGCTCCTTTCTTTTCAATGCCATAAGCATATCATAAGTAGTTTTTAGGTCCTCAGGGGTCGCGTCCTGGGCTGCATCGAAAAGAACCTTCAGATCTTTGTTTTCAAATAATTTCTGTGCCATTGCGGCGGTATCATCATTTAAGTAATATTTGTCTCCTTCGTTTTCTTTTCCTGTCATAAGATAGTTTACAGATACATCAAAATAATCTGCAAGTTTCTGGACTTTTTCCATGCTTGGCTTGCTCGTATTGATTTTACATAAAGATCCTCTGGCAAATCCCAATTCTTTTTCAGTGCCTGTAACTGTCACGCCTTTTTGCTTACACAACTCTTTAATCATCTCATATGTCAACATAACGCACTCCTAAAAAAGTTGAAAAAAATACGCAAAAGGTATTGACATATTGAAAATAATACGTATAATGAAATGTAGAAAGTTGAAAATAATACGTAATATCAATATGTAAAATAGCTTTCAGTTTGTGGTTATTCTGATTATAGAATATTTTACGCAAAAAGTCAATAAAATTGCGTATTATTTTCAAAAAAGCGTTTATGAGAAAGGAGGAAAAACATTGCTATACGACAATGTAAAAAAACTTTGTGACGAGAGGCATATCCCAGTTATCAAGCTAGAAAGAGAACTTGAATTTCCGCGTAGCAGTATCTGCAAGTGGAATGAAAACGAGCCCGGAATACGAAAGGTACAAAAGGTAGCTGATTACTTCGGCGTATCGATCGAGAAACTGTTAGAAGAGAAGGAGGTGGTGTGAGATGCAAGAATCAAATTGCCGCGATCCAGCGAAAGAAACCATGTCAGTGCCTGAAGCTGCACGGATTTTAGGCTGCAATGCACAGGCTGTCCGAGAGAGGATCAAAGCCGGGATATGGGATTTCGGAGAACGAATCCCACGGGAAAAGACTGGGAACAAACAAAACTCATATGTGATTTACCGCCGGAAGCTGTACCGGCATATTGGGAAGGAGGTGTAACAGATGCCTGAATGGACAGAATGGCCCCAGGCCGGGAACATCCACCTACGTCAGCGGCCACAGCCTACATACTGGCAGCGGCACAAGAGAACGCTGTTGAAGGTTTTAACGGCTGCCGCAGGAGTTGCCGGAATCATATTATTATATCGGGTAGAACAAGACCCACGCTGGGGGCTGGCGGCAATCCCGCTACTGGTGGGTGCCTTAATCGCCCAGAGCTGGGCGGGGAAGGAGGCAACATGAAAAAGGCAGAGCTTGAAAGACAATACACATGGATAGTAAAAGAGGTAAGAGAGCTGCGAGAGACATCAGGTTGGGAGGATGACCGTATCCGTTGCTTTTTGATCGGAGTCGTGACTGCCGGCGATAGTTGCTACACAAGTAGCCAGCTCAGAAGGATCTTCGATTTGGTCAAAAGATGAGCTTACCTCAAGCAAAAGCCCCGGAATGAGCCAAATCCGGGGCCAGAGGATAATAGTAAGGAGACCACTAGTTGTATCCTCATTGTAAGGTGGACTGAGAAAAAAGTCAAGAAAAACGACAAAAATTGCGTGCAAAAACGACAGAAAGTGTACACAGCGTCTGAAAACAGGAGGAGGAACCAACAAATGAAGGAACGGATGACGCGCAAGAACCCGCAGGGGATGGGATACAGGGTTTGGCTGGACCATGCCGGCTCCTTTCGGATCGAAAGCCAAGGCGGGGAGCTGTTCCTGTTAGGGGACCTGGCGGACAAGCTGGGGTATCTGGAGGATGAAGAGGAGAAAAGGAGGAAGAAGAGATGAACGTATATCAGAAGATTTACGAAGTGATGGCAGCGGTTGGCTACCTGTCGAAAGATGGGAAAGCGGAATACGGGAAGATGAAGTACAGAACCTTAAGTGCCAGAAAAGTGACAGAGGCCGTCCGTGAGAAGCTGTTAGAGACAGGGCTTGTGATCCTGCCGGTGCGTCAGGAGAGCCACCGGGAAGGTCAGCTGACGACCGTATCGGTCACTTACCGGATCGTGAACACGGAAAAACCAGAGGAGTTTGTGGAGGTAGCATCCCAGGGAGAGGGGTTTGACTCTACGGACAAAGGGATGGGGAAGGCCCTGACCAATGCGTATAAATATATGCTGCTGCGTACCTTCGCGATAGCGACCGGAGAGCAGGAGGTAAGGAGAGAGGATCCAAAGAGGCAGTGCCGTCCGGCCAGTGAGCGCCAGAAAAGCGAGATCAAGGAGCTGTGCGACGCAAACCGGGTCGATTTAGAGAGCTGGCTGTTTCAGAGAGGGTACAGCTGGATGGAGCTGACGGAAGGGCAGGCAAGCTCTATGCTGGAGAAATTGACCAGCAGCTTTGGATAAAAAGAAACAGCACATAGGAGGGGCCCCATGTGCTGAATCCCAAGCAATTATAAAATTTGGAATCGTTAAGTCATGCTTATTATAGCATGCATAGGCCCCCAAAAGCAAGAGGGAAACAGGCGTTTTTTTCGCCTGTTTCGACCTCGATAAAGATATTAAATTTAGCCAAAGGCGGGCGGGTGCGATGGGAGTAAAGCGAAAAACGACGGTCTTACGAAAAGGAGAGATCATAGACGTGGAAGAATACCATGACGGGAATTACGGGTCACCCGGGAAGCGTCGGGAAAAGAAGGTGAAGGCAACGAACGAGCAGATGCAGAAAGTCAATGCGTATCACAAGATGCGCCGGGCCCGCCAGAGGCTTTTGGAATACTTTGACCCGGGTGATTTATTCGCGACCTGGACCTATGAGCCCAGGGAGCGACCAAAGGATATGAAAGGAGCTTTGCGGGACTTTAAGAGGGCGATCGGGAAGGTGCGCAAAGAATACAAAAAACGGGGAAAGCCCCTTTTCTGGATCCGAAACATTGAGAGGGGGACCAAAGGAGCCTGGCACATCCACCTGGTGGTCAAGGAGATTGGGGAGAGCGGGGACATCGTACGCAAGGCCTGGCCCCATGGAGGGACCTATCTGACACAGATCCGGAAAAATGAAAAAATCTACGATGAGGATTTCACGAAGCTGGCCAGCTATCTGACGAAAGATGCGCGCACCACCCAAACGAAAAAGGACGGATCTTTGTCTCTTCCCCGCATCCGGGAAGCCAGCTATGGGACCAGCCGGAACATGCCGCTTCCGCTTCCCAAGGAGGAGCGGTTAGTCAGATGGAAGAAGGAGCCGGAATCGAAGAAGGGGTACTATCTGTTGAACGTCCGGGAGGGGATCAACCCGGTGACGGGCTATCAGTACCGAAGGTACACCATGATACGGCTAAGGAGGGAAGAACATGCAGGCAAACGTATACATAGAGGCCGACAGCCGCGAACCGAAAAAGAAACAGCGGATCGTAGGCTACGTGCTGGAAAGTACGGTCAGGGGAGAGATAAGGACCAAAGACGAGTTCTTTGAGGTGGAGGAGAGCTTCCATGGAAGCATGGTGATGGCGATCAAAAAAGCCCTGGCCCGGTTTCAAAAGCCCTGTGAAATCACGATCCATGCGCCGGACGCCTGGACGCTGAACATGCTGGAGAGCCAGCTGGAGAAATGGGCGGCTCAGAACTTTCTGACCGGGAAGAAAGCGCCGATTGCCTGGCAGAAGGAATGGATGCATATCTGGCTGAAGGCGAAGGAGCATACGATCCTCTGTAAGAGGGGGAAGCACGCCTATACAGAGTGGATGCAGGAAAAGATGAAGGGAGGTGGATGGAATGATGCTGGGGACAGAAGTACAGGTGAAAAGATATGATCCTGAGACGAAACGGCCAAAGAAGAAAAAGATGGTGCTCATGGAGAAATACCGGTTTTTCGGCCTGTTTGTGGATGAACACGGCATTCGGGAATGCTTCACCTGGCAACAGCTGCGGCAGATCGAACAGGGGGAAGGGGCATAAAAGTGAAAATCGTTATAGAAAATCAGATGGGGAAAAATTGGCGTCTAAATCAGTAAATACTGAATCGGAGGGGCATTTTATTGATACCAACAAAACAATCAGAAAAAGTGAATATTTTACCAGAAAGGGAAAAATATGACCGGATATCCAAAGCAGGAATGGAAGAAAAAACGCATCAGGCATAGACGGAGCATTTTGCCCTCTGCTCACAACGGATCTTGCTTTTTGTGCGCGCTCCTGCATGAGGATGAGAGGCAAAAGAGAGTGCTGCACACGCATCACGTGTTCGGAGGGCCGAACCGGAAGGCATCGGAACAGTACGGCCTGACCGTACCGTTGTGTCCGGAGCATCATACGCAAGGGAAAGAGGCAGCACACAGAAACCAGGAAATAGCCGCTCTTCTTCACCGGCTTGGCCAGGAGGCCTTTGAAAAGCGTTTTCCGGATCTTGATTTCCTTGAAATCTTTGGGAGAAATTACAAATGAGCTACAAGAAAGCGCCAGGCTGCGTCTTTCCGGACTGTGAGCATTGCCCGCTAAAGGACTGTGAAACCTATGGCTGTTTCCCAGGAGAAAGCAAACGGAACGCCTATTTCGGGGAACTGCCAGGAAGTAAAGCAGAAAGCAAAAGAAAGAGGGAAAAAGAGTATGCGCAAAATATCAAAGATGTATCAATGGAGCAAAGGAGCCGATTACCGGAATGTCTGCAAGTGGTGCCGCAACCTCGTAAAAGTAAAGCAGAGGCAGAGGACAGCCTATAAGTGCAGGATTTACGGGGTAACAGAAACACCGGAAACGGACTGGCAGCCCCAGCACATTGCCTGCAAGGCCTTTAACCTGGATTACCAGGGAGTACCCGTGATCCAGGGAGGGCAGCGGAAGAAGGCGGCAGAGGACATAGAGGGCCAGCTGAGCATAGCCGATATACCCGGGGTAATGCCCGAATCAAAATATAAGACGTACAGGTGTGATCCATCCGCCATGTGATCAAATAAAGAGAAAAGAAAGGAGAACCCCTCATCCCTAAAGTGCAAACCTTCAAGCAAGCTGCCGGGGCGGCGGCAGCGGAAAGCGGAGAGGGGACAAGGAAGATGAAAGCAAAGTATGAAACCTGCATCCATGTACAAGAGGTTGGGAGCTATGCGGTGTATGTGCGTCCGTCCTGCCCTAAGGCAACGATGATCAAAGGGGTGCTGGTCAGCAGCAAGAAGCGCTGCGCATCCTGCAGAAATTGGAAGGAGAGAACGACATGAAACGAACCAGAAAAGAATACAAAACACTCATCGAAGACCGGATAAAGATGAAAAATCGTCTGCAGAGGCTGGAGGAACAGATTACCCGGTGGATAGGAGATATCCTGGAGGAGCGCGATCGGGAACAGACAGAGTACAGACGGATGCTGAAAGAACTGGCAAAACGTATCTGCATTCTGGAGGAACAGCTGGCCGTGCGAAAGGGGAAAACCAAAGCAGACGGGGAGGCCGAAGGCTTGGAGGAGGCAGAAAAGAGCAGGCCTTTAAGCGCGCCGGAGCTTTATGATTGCAGGGAGGATCTGCCGGTTTACTAGACAGATGGGAAAAGGAGCGGGTGATGGGAACGAACTATCAGGAAGACCGGTACGTACGGTGCCCGTTTTACAAGCGGGAGAACCGCCTGGAGATCAAATGCGAGGGCCTGTGCGGGAGGTACACCAACAACATCTTTGCCGGAAAACGGAAGAAGGACGCCTTTAAGGAAGACTTTTGCACCGGGTACTATTGGAACTGCCCGCTGTACCGGGCACTGGAGGAGGATACGTGAAGCATAGGGAGCGTCTTTACGAATGCCCCGCAGATATACCTTGTGGAACAGCAAAGCTGTTCCCCCGCCCCGTCAGGGGCATGTGTTGCGGGATACTCTGGAGTATACCCTGTGGAACAGCAAAGCTGTTCCCCCGCCCCGTCAGGGGCATGTGTTGCGGGATACTCTGGAGTATACCCTGTGGAACAGCGTGTGCTGTTCCCCTGCCCCGACAGGGGCATGAGTTACGGGATACTCTGGAGTATAGGAAATATGCGCATTTGGAGCGGATCAAGGCCCGCTCTTTTTCCCGTTTTTGGAAGGGGGTGAGACAAGGCCGAGCGTTTTCACCCCCAAAAAGGGTCTCTCCCCCCTAAAAAAGGGCCGATACCCCCTAAAAAACACCCTCCAAAACCGGGCAGTTTACCACACCCCCAAACCCCGCATAAATACTGGTACTGCCGGCATTTTTAAGGGCCAAAAAACACCTAAGTAACACCTAAGGTAAATGGCCACCTGCAAAATTCCTCCCAAACGCCCCCATTTTACCCCCTTAGGGGTAAGGTATGAAAATCCCTCCAAATATGTCACAATAAAGACTATAGGGCAGGGCAGCAGATGAACAGGAAAACGAAATTGACGGACAAGCAGGAACGGTTTGTGCAGGAGCTTTTGCGTGGCGCCACCCAGCGGGACGCCTACAAGGCCGCCTATGGCTGTAAGAACTGGAAGGTTTCGGCGATTGATGCGCAGGCCTCGAAGCTTTTGAAGGATCCAAAGGTGGCAGAGAGGCGGGAAGCGCTCAAGCAGAGGGCCATCGATCTTGCGGGGCAGGACGCAGCCTCCGTGCGGGCCCTGATCCTGGAAACAGAGATCGCCATTGCCTCGGCGGATCTGGGGAAGGTGTATGAGCTGGGAAGGGACAAAAGCGGACGCTTAACGGCCAAAATCAAGGATCTGGACTCCCTCGATACCCGGGCGATCCAGGAAATACGGTTTGATCCTTACGGGCGCCCGATGATCAAGCTGTACGACAAGCAGACGGCGATAAGGGCTTTGAAGGAATATTACGGCATAGAACCACAGGAGCAGGAGCAGACGAAGATAGAGATCGAGCTGAAAAAGGCAGAGGAGGCAGACCGATGAAAAAGGTCATCCTTAGGCTAAACGAACCCAGTGAAAAACAGTGGATGTTTTTAAAGGATACGCACAGGTATGTAGGCTATGGAGGTGCCAGGGGCGGCGGGAAGTCCTGGTCGATCCGGTTCAAGGCAATCATCTTAGGTCTTCGGCGGGAGGGGATCAAGATGCTGATCGTGCGAAGGACCTATGAGGAGCTGGAGAAGAACCATATCCGGCAGTTAAAGGATCTCTTGCTTCCGCTTGGGATTGCCAAATACAATGCCACCCGGAGGATCTTCACCTTTGTGACAGGCAGCACCATCGAGTTTGCCTACTGCCAAAGAGATGATGACCTGGGAAGGCTGCAGGGGGCGGAGTTCGATGTGATCTTCGTGGACGAGGCCACCCAGCTGTCGGAATACCAGCTAAAGGTGATTGCCGCCTGCTGCCGTGGGGCGAACGATTTTCCAAAACGGATCTATTATACCTGCAACCCGGGAGGCCAGGGGCACGCTTACATCAAACGGATCTTTATCGATAAACGCTACGTGGATGGGGAAAACCCGGAGGATTATTCCTTTATCCAGGCGAAGGTAACGGATAACCAGGCACTGATGAGCAAAGATCCGGAGTACCTGCGGATGCTGGAGGCGCTGCCTCCAAAGCTTCGGGAGGCCTGGCTGAATGGAAGCTGGGACATCTTTCAGGGGCAGTTTTTTGAGGAGTTTTTAGACGATCCCAAGCACTATGAGGACCGGGCCTGGACCCATGTGATCGAGCCCTTTGACATTCCCATTGGCTGGAGGATCTACAGATCCTACGATTTCGGCTACAGCAAGCCTTTTTCCTGCGCCTGGTGGGCCGTGGACCAGGACGGCCGGCTGTACCGGATCCTGGAGCTGTATGGCTGCGGAAATACGCCGAATGAGGGCCTTAAGTGGACGCCGCAGGAGCAGTTTTCCAAGATCCGCCAGATCGAAGACGAGCACCCATACCTGAAGGGCAAGCACATCCAGGGAGTGGCCGACCCGGCCATCTGGGAGGCGTCCAGTGGCCAGTCTGTGGCGGAGACGGCGGCGAAGCACGGGATCTATTTCGAGAAAGGAGACCATAAACGGATTGCTGGCTGGATGCAGGTCCATTACCGGCTGCAGTTCGACGAACACGGGATTCCCATGATGTATTTCTTCAGCAACTGCAAAGCGGCGATCCGGACGCTGCCGCTTATGATGTACTCAGAAACCATTCCGGAGGATCTGGATACTAATCTGGAAGATCATTGCCTTGTGGGTGACACACAGATAACAACACGGACAGGGCAAAGGAAAATCAAGGATCTGGTCGGAAGCAGTGGCGAGGTAAGATCAAGTGATGGTAAGTGGCATAAATATCACGACGTAAGGAGGACCAGAGAAAAGGCCAAGGTGTTTACCGTGACGCTGGAAGATGGGACGCAGTTTACGGGGACAGAAGATCATAGGATCCTGACTGAACATGAGGGGTGGTGCCCGATTGGAGAACTGCAGGGGAAGGAGCTAAGGATATGCAGGTAAGTAAAATATCAGACACAATTCAAGAGTTCGCAGGCGAACGCTTTTACCTTTGTGGGCTTTATTTTCAACGCAAAGGGAAACGCCTGCATCGGGAAGTATGGAAATATCACAGGGGAGAGATACCGAAAGGATTTCATGTTCACCATAAGGACGGTGACCGGAGCAATAATCAGATTGAGAATCTGCTACTGGTGGAAAAGAGCGAACATTTGTCCATGCATATGACGCCGGAGAAAAAAGAACGATCAAGAAAAAGCATATACAAAGCGATACAAGCAGCCCCAGCCTGGCATAAAAGCGAAGAGGGTAGGAAATGGCATTCCATGCGTGGGAAATTAAACCGAATCGTTGCAAAGCCAAGAGTCTATCACTGCTCTTTTTGCGAGAAGGAGTTTTCGACGATCTACCATTACGGGGAAGGAAGAAATCATTTTTGCAGTAATAATTGCAAGGCTGCGTATCGGAGGAGGAGAATCAAACTTGAAAGTAATAAAGGTTGAGTTTGCCGGTGAAGCAGACGTATACAACATGGAGGTGGAAGACACCCATGATTTTGTCATACAAGGCGGAGTGATAGCGCACAACTGCGCAGACGAAATTCGGTATCTGTGCATGGACCGCCCCATCGCGCCAAGGGCGCCGCAGCAAAAACGTTCGCTGGCAGACGATCCGCTCAACCAGCGGGTGAAGAAACCCAAAACAAGGTTTATAGGAGGAGACAGAGCATGAGCAAAAAGAAGGAGACAAGAGAAACAGCCGGCACATCCAAAGGGACAGCCTCCAGCCCTCTCAGGCAGCAGATCTCCCGTGCACAGGGAGATGCTCTCGGCCCGAAGAGAGACGATCCGGGCCCCGGAGGGATGCCGGGTTTTGTGCCGTATGAGCAGCCGCAGACGCCTCCCGCCGTTGGGGTGGATGAGCTTCGGAGGGCGCGGGAGATACTAAGACGCTACAAGGACGGAAAAAAGATGCTGGAGGAGAAGATCGTCCGCAACGAAAAGTGGTTTAAGATGCGTCACTGGGATTTACTAAAGACCGAGGAAACCTTAGACGATCCCAAGCCGGCTTCCGGGTGGCTGTTTAATTGCATCATCAGCAAGCACGCGGACTTTATGGATTCTTATCCTTCGGCAAGCATCCTGCCCCGGGAGATCGGGGATCAAGAGGAGGCACAAAAGCTCTCCTCCATCCTTCCGGTGGTCTTGGAGCAGAATGAGTTTGAGGCGGTCTACTCGGAGGAGGTGTGGTATAAGCTAAAGCACGGGACCGGAGTGTTCGGGGTGTTCTGGGATGGAAGCAAGCTGGGAGGTTTAGGGGACATCAGCATCCGGCCCTTAGATCTTTTAAACCTGTTCTGGCAGCCGGGCGTGACTGACATCCAGAAAAGCGAACACTTTTTTTCCGTGGAACTGGTGGACAATGACCGTTTAGAGGAGCAGTACCCCCACCTGAGGGGGAAGCTTCACAAGGATACGGATACGCTGCTGAAGAAATACTGGTACGACGAAAACATTTCCACCACGGGGAAGTCGGCGGTGATCGACTGGTATTACCACAAAACAATCGATGGGAAGCGCACCCTGCAGTATTGCAAGTTTGTGGATGAAGAGGTGCTGTACGCGACAGAGAATGATACGGAAGTGGAAACCACGGTGCAGGCGGAGGGCGTGTACGATGAACGCGGGAACCCGGCTTTGGATGAACACGGGCAGTACCAGGTTCGCTATGTGGAGCGCCCATCCGCGCCCAGCATGCGGACAAAGGGCTGGTATGACCATGGGATGTACCCGTTCGTGTTTGACGCCTTGTTTCCGGAAGCGGGCATGCCGGTGGGTTTTGGGTTTGTGGACGTCTGCAAAAACGCCCAGACCTCCATTGACATCTACAACAACGCATTCGAGAAAAACGTGCAGTTCACCGCCAACCCAAGGTATTTAACGAGGAACGACGGTGGCATGAATGAAACGGAGTTTGCCGATCCAAACGCGCTGTTAGTCCATACGGACGGGAATCTAAGCCAGGACAGCCTGGTGCCGATTACGCCGCCCACCCTGGTGAACAGCAACTACATTGCCATTTTAAACCAGAAGATTGACGAGCTCAAAGAGACAGCCGGGAACCGGGACACCACCAACGGGGGCACGGCAAGCGGTGTGACGGCGGCCTCAGCCATCGCCGCCATGCAGGAGCAGTCCGGAAAAACCAGCCGGGACCAGATCAAGACTACCTACCGGGCCTATGAACAGGTGGTCACACTGGCCATTGAGCTGATCCGTCAGTTTTATGATCTGCCAAGAGAGTTTCGGATCACCGGGCAGCAGGGGCAGGAGGAATTTGTCTCCTACAGCAACGCCGGCCTGCAGCCGAAGCACCAGGGCGTGGAATTCGGGCAGGATATGGGATACCGGCTGCCGGTCTTCGATATCCGGGTGGAGGCACAGAAGGAAAGCGCCTATTCCCAGCTCTCTCAGAATGAGCTGGCCCTGCAGTTTTATGGGAACGGCATGTTTAACCCCCAGTACGCGGACCAGGCCCTGGTGGCTTTGGACATGATGGAGTTTACGGGAAAACAGCAGGTGGTACAGAAGGTGCAAAGAAACGGAGGGATGTACCAGCAGATGCTCCTGATGCAGCAGCAGATGCTCCAGATGGCGGAAACCATTGATTCCTTAACCGGAGGCCAGACCCGGATGGCGGAAGAAATGGCAAAAGGGATCAACCGGGGGATTCAGGAAGGGCAGGCCCGTACGCAGGGCGGCGAAACAAAAACGGCAGGAGGGGAGAATGCCGTCATGACAAACGCCAGGCAGCGGGCTTCCCAGACGGCGACTCCGCGGTGATTGTGGTCACCTATGAGAAGAGCCGGGAAAGCTGCAGCCTTCGGGTGGAGGGCCATGCCGGGTATGCAGCCAGGGGAAGTGACATCGTCTGCGCCGCCGCCAGCATCCTCTTTTACACCCTGGCAAACCATCTGTCAGCAAGAAAAGAAGCAGAGGCCCAGGTGACGAAAAGAAACGGGGACGCATTCCTGACGGCGAAGGGAGAAGAGGCCGAAAAAGACCTTGCGCTCATCCTGACTGGCTTCTTTCTTTTGCAGGAGTCTTATCCGGAGTATGTGAGGGTGCAAAAGAGTCCCATCACCCCTTAAGGGGTAGACTATACTTTACGAAAAAAACGTGCTATCCTGTAAGACAAACGGGTGTTTTCCTCTTGCCCGGGGAAAAAGCATCCGGATCAGGAGCCGCGGGCCGAACCCGCAGAAAAAGGAGCCGTGGGCCGAACCCACAGACTGAAAAAAGGAGATTGCCCTATTCATGCAACCGATGTTAGATTTACAGTGCTTTGCAGAAGGGGAAAGCGCTGCCATAGCAGAAGACGGCGCACCAGAAAGCACCACAGCAGAAAACCCGGCCCCGGAAGGGACAGCCGGAGAGCAGGCCGCACCTGCAGGGGAACAGACGGAACGCTTTGAGGAGCTGATCAAAGGGAAGTATAAAAAGGACTTCGATACGCAGGTACAGAAGATCTTAAGCAGCCGCTTTAAAAACCAGAAGGACCATCAGGCGATCCTTGATAGGATGCGCCCGGCCATGGAACTGATGGCGCAGCGCTATGGCCTTGTACCGGACGAGAAGAAGGGGCTGGACTATGAGGCCCTCTACCAGAAGCTTGTGGACGACAACTCCATGTATGAGGAGGAGGCCTTTCAGCGCGGCATGCAGGTGGAGGATCTTAAGCGGATGAAGCAGCTGGAGATAGAAAACGCGAGGCTTCAAAGAAGCGCAAGCGAAGCCGCGAAGGAAGCGGAAAGCCGGAAGGCATACGATGCCTTAGTGCGTGCGGGGAAGGAATTAAAGACGGTGTATCCCGATTTTGACCTGCATGCGGAAATGCAGAATCCCGCCTTTGGCCGCCTGGTGGCGGTGGGCGTGCCGCTTCGGACTGTCTATGAGGTGGTTCACAAGGACGAGATCCTCTCCGGAGGCATGCAGTACGCAGTGCAGAAGACCCAGGAAAAGATCAGTAAATCCATCCAGTCAGGCCTTGCGAGGCCCTCGGAAAACGGTGCCTCCTCCCAGGCGAGCGCGGAAATTGGAAGTCTGGATCCCAGTAAACTGACCCAAAAAGACTTTGCCCAGATCAAAGCGAGGGCGGAACGGGGAGAACGCATCACGTTCCGGTAACCTTCGCGGAAAGGAAGAAACAGATGTTTGCACCTTTGGAGCATACAAGAAACACGGAATTAAACCTGCAGCTCTTTGCAGAACCGAATACCAACGTGACCACAGCAAATACCACAGGCAACGATTTATCCCCCACCATGAAGACGTTTTACGACACGTCGCTTTTGGAAAACAGCCGTTCGGAGAATTACTTCAACCAGTTCGGGAAGAAGCAGCAGCTGCCGAAAAACGGCGGAAACAAGGTGGAGTGGAGAAAATTTGAAACCTTTGCCAAAGCCTTAACGCCGCTGACCGAGGGCGTCACCCCGGACGGTAACAAGGTCAACATGACCAAGATCGAAGGAGCGATCGCCCAGTACGGCGATTACACCACGATCTCCGACCGGCTGGAATTAGAGGCGGTGGATCCCATCATCTTAGGGGTAACGGAGGAGCACGGCGCTCAGGCCGGAGAAACTTTGGATACCATCACAAGAAACGAGGTGATCACCGGAACCCAGGTGATCTACGGCGGGGGGAAGGCTTCAAGGACCACCATTACGTCTGCCGACAAGGTCACGCCGGCGCTGATTAACCAGGCAGTCACCCTCTTAAAGAAGATGCGCGCGCCCCAGGTGGAGGGAGGCGGCTACATCGCCATCATCCATCCCTCCTGTTCTTATGATCTCCGGGAATCCACCGAGTGGCTGGACGTGCATAAATATGCCCAGCCGCAGGAGATCTATAACGGCGAGATCGGAAAGCTGCACAACGTGCGCTTCATCGAAAGCGCGGACCAGAAGGTCTGGACCTACAAAGATACGAACGAAAAAAACGTGGCGGTGTACGCGATCACGATTTTTGGCCGTGACGCCTACGGAATCATTGACCCAAGCGCGGAGTCCTTAGAGGTGATTGTGAAGCAGAGAGGCTCTTCCGGGACAGCCGATCCCCTGGATCAGAGGAGTACGGTCGGCTGGAAGGCCAGCCACGCGGCGAAGATCCTCTACCAGGAGCGGCTAGTGCGCCTGGAGGTAGGAAGCTTCTACTCCGACAAGGACGAAGCGAACTGATCCTTAGAGGCACGGGAAAGGAGAAGAAGACGATGAAACAGAAAGCGACGGAAGCAGGGCCGCAGCTGTCCTGGAAGGAGGACAAGACACGGATCAAGCTTCCAAAAGAGGCAAAAGGGCAGGCGAACTACGTGATCGCCTCCTGTAACGGCGTGGTCTATAAGATCCAGCGCGGCGTGGAGGTGGAGGTGCCCAAAGCGATCGCGGAGATCTTGGAGCACGCGGAAGCGGCCAGGGAAGAAGCGGACGCCTACGCGGAAACCGTAGAGCAGGTATAAACGGCACAAAGGCCGCATAGAGGACAGGCAGGGGCAAACATCCCCTGCCTGTTTTGCGAAAAAGAGAAACGGCCAAAAAAGAAGGAGGAAGACCCATGACAGCACAGGAACTGATCGGCGCCTATGATGCGGAGCGCCCCAACCAGATCGATACAGGGGTAAAGCTATCCTGGATCCAAAAGGTGGAATGGATGATCCTGCGGGAGACCGTCCTCACCCATTCAAACGACCCACGTTTTACCCCGCGGACAAAGCCGGGGGAGGAAACAAGCGCCCCCTTTGACCCGGAGCGCTATTTTGACACCTGGGGCCTGGAATCGGAGTTACTCGCGCCGCCTCCCTACGAAGATGTGTATACCTATTACCTGGATATGCGCCAGGCTTTAAATGCGGGAGAAACGAAGCGCTATAACCAGATGACGAGCCTGTATAATAATGCCATGCTCACCTTCCAGCAGTATTATAACCGCACGTACCGGCCTATCAAAAAAAGCAAGCGGTTTCTGCGGCACGAGTGCCTGTAGGAAAGGAGGAAGCCGTGTTTTATCCGGAAGTACCAGACAATGCGAACACCCGCCAGTCCATCTCCCAGTGGCTGGGGTATAACCATAACCTAAGAATCGGGGACGGGGAGTTTTACGACTGCGAAAACTTAAGCTCGGACAACTATCCGCTCATCTCACCCAGGAAAAAGCGCCCCGTCCTGGCTTCCCTGCCGGATGCGGTGCGGGGGCTTCTATATACGGACGGGGACCTGGCCTATCTCTCCGGAGGGACCCTGTACCTGGGCAGCGCTTCGTATGATTTGTCCTCCTATATGACAGATTTGGAAAGCGAGCAGCAGCTGATCAAGTTTGGCGCCTACCTGTTGATCTTCCCCTTAGGGCTGTACTTTCATACGGCGGACCGGGCGGATTACGGAAGCCTGGGAAGCGCGTATACCGCGCCGGAAGGCGTAACCGTCACCTACATGGTCTGCGACGAGACGGGGAACGCCCTGGACGCGGCAGATCCTGACGGCTACCAGAGAAACGTGACCGCTTCTACCACAGCGCCCAAGGAGGGGATGAAAGAGGGGGATTACTGGCTGAATACCTACGACGGAGGGCTGTATGTGTGGGACGCGGACGCCTCCATGTGGAACGTGGTATTGACCACCTATGTGAAGATCCAGGTGCCGGGAAGCCAATTAAATACCCGGTTCGCACAAGGGGATGCCGTATCCATGAACACCTCCGTACCGGAGATCAATACCGGAAGCATCATCCAGTACGTGGGAGAGGATTACCTGGTGGTCACGGGGCTTATGGGGGACAGCGTGATGCGCACCCAGAGTACGGACAGCACCTGGCGTCTTACCATAGAGCGGAAAGTCCCTGCGCTGAACTACGTGTGTGTATCCGCCAACCGGGTGTGGGGCTGCTATTATGGAATTGTAAACGGAAAGCAGGTCAATGAGATCTACGCCTCGAAGCTTGGGGATCCGAAGAACTGGTACTGCTATGAGGGACTCTCCTCCGACGCTTATGCCATCTCCCTGGGGTCAGACGGCTGCTTTACCGGCTGTATCGAATACCAGGGGTATCCAACATTTTTCAAGGAAAATGCCATCTACAGGATTTACGGCCGGTATCCTTCCGAGTACCAGCTGGTCACCACCAACTGCCGCGGGGTGCAGGACGGCTCGTATAAATCCCTGGCGATCTGCGGGGAATACCTGCTCTACAAAAGCGTGGCGGACGTCTGCATCTATGACGGCAGCACACCGGTGTCCATCTCAAACGCCTTAGGGAAAGGCTGCCTGTATTACAACGCGGTCTCGGGCGCCTGCTTAAACAAGTATTATATTTCCATGAGGGACGCGAAAGGGAATGCCACCCTGTTTGTCTATGATATGGATTACAACCTGTGGCACAAGGAGGACTCCCTTTTCGTGGAGGCGTTCACCTATTCCGTCTCCGGACAGATGTACGGCTACGCGGGGAATAAGGTCTACGGCTTTGGAGATGCCGACAACATGGCCTACTTAGAGCAGGAGGTATCGGAGGAGTATGTGAAATGGTACGCCATTACCGGGGAGATGGGGTATGAGTATCCGGATTATAAGTACGTCAACCGGCTGACCCTGCGCGCGTACCTGCCGATCCGCTCGGAGATCGTACTCAGCATCAGCTATGACGACGGCCCCTGGCAGGAGGTGGGCGTGCTGCGTGGCCCAGGCACGGTGAAAAGCCAGAGCTTCTCCTTCTGCCCGACCAGGTGCGACCATTTCCGGCTGAAGCTGGAGGGACATGGGGACGTGCGGATCTATACCCTGTCGCGGACGTTGTGCGCGGAAAGTGAGGAGCCATGAGTGATATCGTCATTAAGAAGCCGGAGCTAAATCCGGGCCAGGTGGAAAAAAGCCTGGCAGCCATCGACACCTGGATCCATGACACGGCCGATAAGCTAAACTTCTTTTTCTCCCGGATGGAGGGGCAGACGGGAACAGAAAGCGCGTCAAGCGCGAACGAAAAAAGCGATGCGCGCCTGCGCGCTTACGTACAGCAGGCGTTACAGAATAAACCGGATGCCATAGAAAGAGAACAGGTGGTTGCACAATATACCGGCGCACTGTCGGCGGGGCAGGTGAAGCTTTTGAGTGCGTCAGAACCAATGAAGGAAGGGAAAAACTATTTTGTCCGGTGGAACCAAATCGTGTATGCCTGCGCGAGGAAGGAATTGGAGGGGGAAACCTATCATACGCCGTATCTGGGGAATGCGGCCCTGATCCCGGGGGGAGAACATGAGGATACAAAAGAGCCCTTTGTGCTGTTTGTGGAGGAGGGGCAGGAAGTGTGGAGCCTGTGCGGACAGGGCGCATACGAAGCGCTGGCGGTGATAGTGTACCGAAAGGTCTATGAATTGTCGGAAGATTTGATGGTGGAAACCATTGAGGGGTACTTAAAAGGGACGGCGGCAGAGGCGGAATGCCTGAAAACTGGCCGCCTGTTGGACGGCATTCCCTTCAACGGAAGCGAAAACGTAAAGCACTATGTCCAGTGCACCACAGCAGCAGATGCACAGGTCAAAGAGGTACGGCTGGATGGCTTCCAAAAGACAACCGGGGCACTCCTGCTGGTGCGCTTTGCTTACGGGAACACGGTTGCATCCCCGAAATTGAGAATCAATGGGGGGACACAGGATGCCATTTACGATGGGGAAACGCTCCTTGCAGCGAATGCAATTAAAACAAAGAAGGCTTATTTTTTTGTATGGACCGGAAGTCTTTGGGAATTGGTCGGATAAGAAATGGAAAACCCCTGCCGCCCAGGGATGGCGGAAGGGGTTAAAAAGGGTGAAGCGATAGAAGCAACCTCTTTTAGGAAGCTTTACATTGCACAACGCCAATCACGTAAAGAATCGGCAAAACGAACGATACCAGGTTCATAGCGTTGAATCCGCTCGATACGGTATTAACGATCAGGGAGATGAGCGCGATAAGCACTACGATCACCCCAAAGCCCATCAGCACCGGACGGGATTTAGAAGCCAATCCAACGATTCCTGCAACCAGCTCCAAAATGGAAGCGATTAAAGGAAGAGCTACAGAAGCCATGGAAACGCCCTCCACACCTACGGAACTTGCCAAGTCATTGATGAATCCCAGTGCAGCAACTGCGCCGATACTGATGATCAGGGCAATCGCTCCGAAGATGATCATCAAAATAGAGATGACCTTTAACATTGTACTCTTTTTTGTCATAGAAGTACCTCCCTCATATATTTATTTATGAGTCTATAATATCTGACAATATGAAAAAAAGCAAGAAAAATGGGGGGGGGGGTATGATAAATTGGTATAATGACGCTTGCTATATATAAAAAATATGAATAACAGAAAGAGCTGCAAATATCAGATTGTCTACACAGGAGCCTTATGGCTGCTGGTCAATTAAAAAATAGAGCGGGCGCCCCTTAAAAGCCAGTGGATGGCTTACGGTGACGCCCGCTTTTCACAAGGCCCTTATACGGGTTATTTGGTAGGATCAAGCGGAACAATGGCAAGAGTTTTTCCCAGTGGAGCTAAAATCTTTAAGACGGTCTCAAGCTGTGGATTCGTGTTCCCTTTTTCCATTCTGGCTATGATTGGCTGTTTTACTCCGCTCATTTCTTCAAGCCTTTTTTGGCTTATGCCCTTTTCCTGTCTTGCCTTAATAAGCTCTCCAATAAGAGCTACTCTTAAATTGCTCTCCGCTATTTCTTCTGGGGTGAAAAGCTCTCTTTCTACTTCTTCCCAGCTTCTGCCGATAGCAGAATTATTTGTGTTACTCATACTTTACGCCCCTTTCTATAAGGTCTGCAAGTTCTCGCTTTGCTTTTTCAATCTCTCTTGCGGGTGTTTTCTGTGTCTTTTTCATAAATTGATGAAGTAGTACATAACTACCATTTACCCAGCCGACAAATAAAATTCTATCTCTAAGGGGTCTAAGCTCCCATATTTCGCCGTCAAGGTGCTTTATATAAGGCTCTCCTACTTGTGTTCCGTACTCGCTCAAAGTCTTTACATAGTCTCTAATTTTATTGAGCTTAATACGGCTATCCTTATCTTTCTTGCTTGCTAATTCGGCTAAATAGTCCGCTACTGGTTCTTTTCCGTTTTTGTCCCTATAAAAATATATCTGGTGCAAGATTAACTTTCCTCTTTCTACAAATATTATACTTAAAAGTTATTAAAATGTCAATAACTTTTAAGTGATTAAAAGGGGCCCAAAGTGGTAAGGTATCTTTTTGCATCTAAATTCTGTAAGATGGTAAGAAGAAAACAGACCGTGAACCAGACAGAGGAGGCAAGACCATGGCAGCAAACTATCAGAAAACCACACAGAAAACGACCGGAGGGAGCACCACCACCACCAATACCAGCACCCAGGGCGGATCCAGCACCCATACCCAGAGCGGCGGAACCTCCACCACCACCAGCAAGTCCTACGCTTCCGGGGAAGTGAACGCGAATACCCAGGCGAACCTAAACCGCTACAACAACCCGTACCAAGAGTCGGGAGCAGTCTCGGATCTTAGAAACCAGCTGAAACAGAACCAGAACTATCAGCAGAGCGACGCGGTCAAGGACGCCTACAGCCAGCTTCAGCAGTACGGACAGTACCAGCAGAGCGAGACGGTAAAGAACGCCTATGAAAACCTGCAGAACCTCTTAAATAACCGGCCGGGGGAATTCCATTCCTCCTACAAGGAACAGCTGGACAACATCTACAATCAGATTGTGAACCGGGAAGATTTCAGCTACAACATGAACACGGACGCCTTGTACCAGCAGTATAAGCAGCAGTACACCCAGGCGGGGAAGAATGCCATGAAGGACACCATCGCCCAGGCGTCTGCCTTAACCGGAGGGTATGGGAACAGCTACGCGGCCACGGCCGGCCAGCAGCAGTACCAGAATTACCTGCAGGAATTAAATAACATCGTCCCCACCCTGTATAACCAGGCCTATCAGAGATATCAGGATGAGGGGGCCAACCTGTTAAACCAGTACAGCGTGGCCGGAACGCAGTATAACAACGAATACCAGCAGTACCGGGATGCTCTGTCTGACTGGCAGGCAGACCGATCCTTCGCGCAGAGCAACTACCAGTCGGAGCGGGACTATGATTACGATCGGTTTAACGCAGACCGGTCCTACGCCTACAACCGGTATAACGATGAGCGCACCTTTGACTATAACCAGTTCCGGGACAACCGGGACTTCCTCTCCAGCCAGTTTCAGAATGAAAGGACCTTCGATTACCAGGATTACATCAACAACCGGAACTACTGGAACCAGGAATATTGGAACGAACGGAATGCCGCACAAACGACCGAGAGCCGGACGGATACCTCCCAGTGGAGCCAGACAGACACCAGGGACTGGAGCAACACAAGCAGTACCCAGAACACCAGCAGCTGGAGCAATACAGAGAGTCTGACGCCCAAGGAAGAGGACACCTTAAGCGCGCTGTTTGGGAACGACTCCCAAAACGGACTTGATCTGGGAGAGACAGAAGGGAAGGTGCCCTGGTATCAGAGGCTGGCAAATGGAGTGAAGGAGAAGCTTGGCGCAGCCGGAGGCCTGGACAACGACATTGTTCTGCAGATCGACCGGGCGGCGTCTCCAGGGATGCGAAGAAACGTGATTACGGATCTGGTAAGAAACGGAAAAATCAGCGCCTCTGACGCGGCGGATTACGCCAACCTGTTTGGCATCAGCTATTAAGGAGAAAAAGTATGGCAAGAACGATGGAAGAGATTGAAGAGGAAATCCGAAAAGCGCAAAAGCAGAGAAGGCAGAGCGCGGTTCAGGGAAGCGGGAATACGGCCGGCCAGTCCCAGAGGAATAGCCAGGAGATTGAAGAAAGGATCCGGGCAGAGCAGAAAAAGCGGACGCAGGAGCAGTCAAGAAACCGGGCGAAGCTTTCCTTCGGAGGTCCCACCCAGGACATTTATCAGGGGAGGGAACGTTTATACCATGCCCAGGGAACCGATAACTTCATAGATCCAAAAGCGACGGATTACCGGGCGCAGGGAAACAACCTGTTAAACAACCAGCTCACCCAGGCGGATACAGACAGACTCAGCTACCAAAAGAATTATGATTTTCTGAGCGATGCGGTTAAGGAGAGCCTGCGCCAGTACCAGAAATACCAGGATCTCTCCATAAACCCGACCGTGGACGTAGCCACCCGGAAAAAGGCAGCCTCTTCTGCCAAATACATAAACGACACCTATGACGATTACCTGGGAGAGGATGGTTTCCGGCAGTTTTTACAGTACAAAGAGGAAGCCGACAACGCCATGACGGTCGATCGATGGGATGAGAAAGTGAAGGCGAAAGAGGACTGGGTGGATCGTCTGACAAAAGAACAGGAAGAGTATCTGGATATCCTGGCTTTTCATAAAAATGCAGGAAGAAGAGGAGCGGCGGCGGCAATCTCCGATGAACATGGGCTTCGGACCCAGGACAAGGATGCCTATGCGAAAAGCGAGCTTGTCAAAAGTGGATTGAGTGAAGAGGAAATCGATGAGCTTGTGAATATCCGAAGAGGGGCAGAGGTGAAAACGACCCGTACCCCTGAAGAGGAGTTAGCGTATGCCTCCGATTACATCAATTCCAAACTGACCGAGGAGCAGAAGGGATATCTGCGGGAGTATAAGGACTATGCAGATGGAAGAAAGCAGCCACAACAGGGAGAAGATCCGGAAGCGATTGCCCAAACCAGGGCCGTCAGTGAGGCGAAGGCCAAGCTCATAGAAAGCGGCGTTACGGAAGAGGAGTTTGAAAAGATCAATCAGTATGCCAGCGAGTTATACAGTTACTACGACCGCTTGGAACAGCAGCAAAAGGCCTATGATTCTGTCCATACGGGAAGCGCAGCAGGGGATGTGGGAGGTGGCATCCTGAATACAGCAAAAGCGATCGCTGTATCCCCTGTATCAGGTTTTGGAGCACTGATGGAAACGGTTAACCGGGCATTTTATCCGGATCAGGCAGCCCCGGTAAACACGAACTCCACCTTTTATGGGCTGTCAAATAGGAATACGGACTGGAAAAATGCGACTGCCCAGAGGATCGCAGAGTTACCGGCAGGTGAACTGGGAGCGAAAGCTTATCAGGTGGGAACGTCGATCGGAGAATCTGCTTTTAACATGGCGATCGGCGCAGGAATTGGAAAAGGGCTGGGAGTGGCGTCTCTGTCGGAAAAGACCGCTCAGGCAGTGAACCACTTGGTGACTCTCCCTTCCTTCGGCGCGAATGCCTACGCAGTCACCCTCCAGGAAGCCCAGAACCGGGGGATTGATACGGATGATGCTGTAGCCACGGCACTGGTGGCCGGTTTGGCGGAAATGGCGACGGAAGTCTGGTCTTTGGATCATTTCTGGGACATCGCGAAGAGCCAGGGCACAAAGGCGGCCCGAAACGCCGTCATCGATGTGCTGGTGCAGGCAGGGGTAGAGGGAAGCGAGGAGGTAGCCAGCGATCTCATCAACCGGGCAGCGGACGCCATCATCAACGGGGATCAGTCTGCCTACAACCAGTCTGTACAGGAATCTATTTCCCAGGGAATGACCGAAGAGGAAGCCAAACAGAAGGCGACCAAAGAGGCAATCCAGGGAACAGTCGAATCCTTCTTAGGGGGCGCGGCCTCCGGCGGCATCATGGGCAGCGCCGCCCAGGGCGTCAAGCTGGTCACCGACACCCAGTCTGCCAAACAGATGTTTGCGGACGGGGATTACCAGAGCTTCGCAGAGGCCATCGACACGGAAGAGGGATCGTATACGAACCGGAACGCCTGGGAGACGGCCAAAGAGGCGCAGGCGTTGGCCGGGGACTATGCCGCCCAGAGCAAAGAGGGAGGGAGCATCCGCACACAGGAGCAGAGGAAGCTTTACAACCTTGTGATGGATACGGCAGAAATTGAAAGCGGGAACCGGAAAGCGGAAGCGAACGCAGTGGAGCGGCAGAGCAAAAAGGACGGGCAGACAACCCGCCGGTCTTTGGAGATCCCGGAGCAGACGTATGAGGAAACGGATGTTCCGAAGGCGTACCAAAGCCAGGGCATCTCCGAGAGTGAGATGTTCGATCGCATGGCGAAGGCACAGACGGCAGAAGAGCTGACCGAAGCGTACCGATCCGGCCGGGAAACGGCGGATGGTACAGCCCGGCGCCTGGCGGACAACGCTTACCAGCAGTATTCCGGAAAGCTGCTGACAGAAGGAAAGGTTACCCAGGCACAGCTGGATGCGGCGATGAGTCGGCCCACAAAAGCACAAGCCTACTTAGAAGGGGCGAACGGGACGGCACAGGATGCGCTGGATCTGACGGATGAGACCCGGATCGCCTACAATGAGGGCGTGCGGCGCCGCACCGAGGAGCTGGCCTCCCGGACGGTACAAAACGCGGAAGACATCCGGGAAATCCGGATCCGGGGAGTGGGCACACAAGCGTCCGTCACCTACAACCAGGCGACGGTTTCGGCGGAGGACTTCCGCGCCAAAAACTTCGGCGTACAGACACTGGTGAACCAGGCCTTAAACCAGAACACGGAGGTGGCCGCGAACGGATATCTCGCGCATTACCCGGCCGGGGTGCCGATCACCTCATACACGAAAGCCTTCCAGACCTTTTATGACGCCGGGGCGGCCGGTGTGAAAAGCTTCAAGGAAACCATGAAGGCCAACCGGTATATGTCTGCTCTCGTCCCAGAAAGAACCCTGGAATCGGTTTTTACCCTGGGAGGCAGGGAATTGTCCATCAAAGACCAAACAGCCGTTAAAACGGCCATACGCAAAGGCACAGGGACGGTCAAGGACCTGCGGACCAATAAAACCCAGGAGGTGGCCCTTCTGCCGGTTTATGAAGCGTATGCCAAAGCGACAGGGACTACCATTGTTCTGAAAGATGATATGGACGCCCACATCAACGGAAGCTTCCAAAAAGCGGCCAGCGAGATTGTCTTTAACACGGGCTCGGACAAGGCCTTCTCCACCTTCTTCCATGAAGCTGTGGGCGAGTATACGCAGGCCTGGAACGCCGAAGGGATGAAGGAGGTGCAGGAAGCGATCCTTTCCTACGTGGTGGATACCAAAGGCGCGGAGTATCTCAGCCGCACAGGAAGACGCTACCAGAGCGCCTATATGGCCCAGGAGGGGACAAAGAGCTTCCGGGAAGCGATGGATGAGTACGTCAACGACGGCATAAGCGGCCTGTTTACCTCAAAGGAGGGGATGCGCCAGTTCGCGAAGTGGCTGGATGGCCACCAGAAGGCATCTAAAAGGAACGTGCTGCAGAAACTGGCGGACTGGATCAAGAACGTGGTGGATTCCTTAAAGAAGGCCCTGACGGGTTCCCGGCTGAGCGAGGCCACCAAGACGGTGGCGGAAATGAATATCGAAAGAGCGAACAAGCTGCGCACCCAGATTTTGGATGCGCTAAGCGTCGCGTCGGAACATCAGGCGAAGGCGGCCAAAACCGGCGATCTGACAGAGGCGGAAGTGAAGTATTCCCTGGAGGTGGTTGAAGGGACCATCCTGGAGGAGCGGATCCAGGACGCCCTGGAGCATCCAAAGGAGCAGAGCCATATCTACATCCAGGACACACCCAAAAGCCTCCAGGAAATCCTGGGGATCGGAGATCTCCCGATGCTGATGACCAGCAACCACATCTATTCTGTGGTGAAGACAGCTGAAGAGGCGAAGAGGGAAGGAAACTTCCGGAAGAATGTAAACTACCATGGACTGGGAACTGAACGGCTGATACGTGCCATGGAAGCTTTGGAGGATCCGGTTCTGATCGCAAAATCCACCACAGATCCAGAAAGCCTGGATCTTGCGGTTTTCACAGAGATTTTAGATCAAAAGAACGCGCCGGTTATGGCGGCGATCCGGATTGCGGGAAAAGGGAAAATAGGGGGGACGTATATTGACACGAACTTTATTTTGTCCGCCTATGGAAGAGGAAATACGGAAAATTATATTGAAAGCGCACTGGAAGAAGATCGAATTTTGTATGAAAACCGAACAAAAAGCCAGCAGTTGCAAGTCGACCCAAGGGTACCATACCCAAACATCTCTGCAACTGCTGACTTTACTGAAAATCTAACACGGTTCCGGGAGAAAGTCAAGGAAAATCGTCGCATAAGTTTTGACAAAAACAGCCAGGCAGCGGAAACGGGCGCTGAGACACAGAAGCCTGCAGCAGAAAAGACAAAGTTTTCCCTAGACGTGCCGGTGGAGGAGACAAAGGATCTGATCGCCGTACACAACCTGTCGGAGGAAAAACTCTTGAAGGATCTGGAGCTGGGCGGATTTCCCATGCCCTCTATCGCGATCACCAAAGCGGAGCTTGGCCATACGCAGTTTGGAGACATTTCCCTCCTGTTTCGGAAAGAGACCATTGATCCGGCCAACAAAAAGAACAAGGTGTTTGGCGCTGATGCCTGGACGCCCACCTTCCCGAAGGTAGAGTATGAGGTAAATGAAGAAGCGGTCCGGAAGGCACGAGAGGTGCTGCAAAAACTTCCGGAAGCCTCCCTGCCGGAAGAATACAAAAGAAGAGCCGAGAGCTTCGTGGAAAGCCTGGACTACAACCTGGACCGCTATGGAGGAAAAGAGGGGATTCTGGAGTACGCGAAAAGAGAGGAGGCTTTAAAGGCTGCCTACCTGGCCGATCAGGGAGGGACGGCGGAGACCCGAACCAAAGAAATACGGACAGAGATGTCAGAAGCCGAGAAGGAGCAGGCATCCACGATCCTGGAAGCGCTGGGCCAGGATAACGGATTTTCGGAAAAGCTGTCCGGAAAAGAGGCCTATGACCGGTATGGCTATCGGATCAAACAGGCACTGCTCGCCTATTACCAAAGAAACGGAATCAACGAAGAGACCGCGCAGCAGGTCGTAAGCAGCATGACAAAGTTTCAGATTGCAAACGAATACCGCAAGGCCAAAAAATACCGGGAGAACGGCGGCGTGGACGTGAAAACGGAAGTCGACTACGCTGCGATGAAGCGAGAGATCGAAAAACGGACGGATCCGGATGGCTATGAAGCGTGGCTGGAGGAGCTGTTTGGACAGATCGAGGCGGATGCCGGACTTCCCAACGGAAAGGATCCCTTTACGCCCTCCGGGAACCGGAGGAGCTTTCAGAGCACCCACCTGCCCTTCACGCTTGAGAACGTGGTCAAAGCCATGAAGGCCCAGGGCACGAGGAATGTGGCAGGGTTTAACGGGATCAAGACCATTCGGGCGGAGGCCACGCCGGCGCTTACGAGCATCCGGGGAATCAAACAGGAATCCTCAAGGCTCCAGAGGCTGGACACAGAAAGCTATGCCCAGCTGGTACAAAAGCTGGACGACCGGCTGATGGAGGTATTAGCTGACGTCCGGGACGGAAGCGGAAGAACGGATGATCTGATGGCGTTTGACGAGATTGGAGACATCATGGTACTGGCGGCACAGCATCCCACGGCGGAGCAGGTGCAGAAGGCATTTGAGCCCTATGCCTGGACCGTAACGCGCCTGCAGGCGCAGGAGATGGCGGAAATCATGCAGGAAGTGGCGAAAATGCCCGTAGACATGTTCGAGGCGAAGCCAGAGCGAGTGGTAGGCTTTGAAGAGATCGCCCAGGCAGTCCTTCCGGATACGGCCAGTCAAAAAGTAAAGGATGCCTTGACAGAAAAAGGGATCCCTTACTCAGTGTACGCCCATGAGGACCAGAAGGCCCGGATCGAAGCGGTGAACGCCGTGGAGGAGATCCGGTTCTCGATCGATGTGGCAGAAGAGGAGTTCTCCCGCCAGTATGATCAGTGGAACCAGAAGGATCCGACAAAAACTTTTCGCGTAGGCATTGCTACAGAAGCGATTCGCCAGCTGGGGTATCGCCCCTTAAACATTATGGTCGATTCAGCCAAGCTGAAAAAGATCAAAGAGAAACATCGAGGAATGACGGATCAGGTGCTGAAAAAGCTGCCACGCGTGGTCATGGATCCCCTGCTGATCTTGCGGTCGAAGCAATCTGAAAGCAGGCTCGTACTGCTCAATGAACTGGAAGATGCCAACGGGCACACGGTAATCGCTGTTCTCGAGATGAAACCGAAGGATAAGAAGGGAGCTGTTCTGGAGGAAATAAAATTGGCTAGTGCTTACGGAAAGGATTCTATCCAGAATCTGATCCGTACAAGCACTGTATTGTATGTGGCCAGGGATGAAAAAAGAATCAACCATTGGAAATTTACTACTGGGCTCCAATTGCCGGTCGTGTTTCCAACGGTTGATTCTAAGAACAGTATACCAGATTCTCACCAAAATGCAACTCCCATTTCGGACGAAACGGACATTCGCCATTCCCTGGACATCGATGAGGCCCTTTTTGACGCCCTGGACGGGGTGGATGTTGCCGATGAGGTGTTTTTGGACGAGGCGGGAAACGAACGAACCGTCAACTACCAGAAGGAGTCCATCCGGGAAGCCGCTTCTATCCTGGAAGAAGGGAACGAAGCCTTAAAGGGCCATCCGGTGAACCGGTCCCTGATCCGGCGGATGGCCTCCTCCCTCTTGCAAGAGTACGATTCCGCCTATGACCGGAATACCTTCGCCTCCAACTTAGAAAAGGTCTTTTCTTACATGCAGACTCAAGAGTCCGTAGATTTTCAGGACATGCTGCGGGTGATGCAGGAGGTGGCGTCTCCTGTGGTGGAGGCCTCCCGGGATACCATATCTCCCTCCGGAGACTACCAGGCGGTAAAGGAAGCCCTCTCTTCCTACCGGATCGCTCTGAACAAGGAGCAGAAGGCAGAGGTTGTAAACGCCTTTGGAAGCTATCAGGCATTTAAGGCCGCCGTTGCAGGCCGTATCCACGTGACGGAGCAAGGGACGGCTTTAGATTCCCTGTGGGGAGAGATCACCGAGCAGTCTTTGGGGATCTTGGATCCCATGGAGAGCTCCGGCAACCAGCCCCTGGCGCTGTATGACCTGCTGGAACAGCTAAAGCCAAAGAAGCAAAATGAATATGGCGGGGACAACAGTGACGCCGCCTATGACCTGGCGCTGCAGATCGTGGAGCGTTACTACGAGGCCCAGGGAAGAGAAACGGGGCAGGCAAAGGCGTATCAGGCGGCGAAGCGGCTCCAGAAGAAAAACGCCGAGTACCGCGCCAGGGTGCGGACACGCTACCAGGAGCGCCTTACAAAAGCCAGAAAAGAGATCAAAGAGCATTACCAGGAGAGGATCAGCCGTCTGCGAAGTGAAAAGAACCAGAGGACGGAAGAGCAGCTGGCAAGATTAAAGGCAAGGCACCGGCAGAGCGCTTTAGAAGCGAATAACCGGAGAAAGGCGTCAAAGGAGCGAGTGGCCATCATACGGGAAGCGCACGCGATCACAGAGATGCTCCTGCGGCCGACGGATGAAAAGCATGTACCGGAGAACATGAAAAAGCAGACCATTGAATTCATCAAGGCAATTGACCTGGTATCCCATCGGTCAAGTGAGGATGCGCGCGAGACTGTGCGCTGGCAGGAAAAAATGAGGGGCCTTCAGACGATACTGAACCGGGTCATGAACAACCGGGAGCAGGATCCTGAGCTGGAACAGGTGCGCTATGTCATAGACCCGGACACGGCCAGTATACTGAACAACTGGCTGGAGCGTAACAGGAACACACCGAAGGTTTCTCAGATGGAGTATGAGGACCTGTACGAGCTGCGCCAGGTTTTGCGCTCCTGGAAAGCGGCGATCTCAAAGATGAACAAGAACTATAAAAACGCCAGGTATGAAAGCGTTCAGGCGTTAGGGGCCGCAAGCTTTGCGGAACTGAACCGCCTGCCCCGCGCGAAGGACCGCACAAAAGCCGGCAACCGGATGCATGAGCTCCTGAACATCGATATGCTGGATCCCTTCAGCTACTTTGAGGAAATGGGCGAGGCGTCGAACTCCGTCTTCCGGGAAATTCGGGAGGGCTTTGACACCCGGATCCGGCACCTGAAAGAAACCAATGAGTACATGCAATCGGCCATAGGGAAAACCAACGTATCCAAATGGACCGGCGACAAGGCGGAAGTGAAGACGTTCCATACATTGGAAGGGGACATCCGCCTGACAGCCGCCCAGGTCATGTCTTTATATGAACTCGCAAAGCGTCCGCAGGCGGAAGCCCACATCCTGGTAGGCGGCATCAAGGCGGACGCGATACGTATGGGCAGGAGGGAAGTGCGCCAGGCAAGGGCCGTACACGTCAGCAGGCGGGAGCTGCAAGAGATTACGGACACCCTGACGGCAGATCAAAAGCGGATTGCAGACGCCATACAGAAATATATGGGCGCCCAGTGCGCGAAGTGGGGCAACAACGTGTCCATGCAGATGTATGGGTACGAGAAGTTCACAGAAGAACATTACTTTCCGATCAAGGTAGATAAGAACACCGTAGCGGTTTCCGACAAGAGCGAAGAGAACGCCTCCTACTATGCGGTACAGAACATTTCTGCCTCAAAGGCCCTGACGCCAAAAGCGAATAATCCGCTGATGCTTCAGGACATCTTTGATGTGTTTACGGACCATGTCGTACAGATGGCCACGTATGACGCGTTCGCGATGCCGATTTCGGACGCCATGCGTTGGATCAACTACAAGGAAGTAATAAGCCAGAACAAGAAGCAGAAGCTGTATGCGTCCATGCAGGAGGAGATGGACGCTGCCTTCGGAACAAAGTGGAAGGATTACTTCAAGAACTTTATCAAGGACATCAACGGCATGAGCCGGTCTTCCTACGGGACACAGTATGGGGCAAAATTCATGTCCAACTATAAAGCCCATGCGGTGGGCGCCAACTTCCGGGTAGTCCTTCAGCAGCCGACGGCGTATCTTCGGGCGGCGGCGGTCATGAATCCAAAATACCTGGCAGCGGCGGTGCCCTCCCTTGTGCAGGCGAGAAAGCTGGCAGCGGAAGTGAAGGAGAAGAGCATGGCGGCCTGGTGGAAGAGCCAGGGCTATTACGACACCTCGATCGGCAGGACCGAGAAGCAGATCCTGACAGGCATTGCCACCACCAAAGATAAAATCAGGGACGCGGCCACAAAGGCTGCAGGCCTTGCGGATGATCTGACCTGGGGAGTTTTGTACCAGGCAGTCAAGCTGGAGCAGGCCGCAGAGTTCCGGAAGGCAGGGAAAACAACGGACACCCAGGATTACCAGGAGGCATGCATCAGACGCTTTGACGATGTGATCGATCATACACAGGTCATTGACTCCCTCATCCACAGGTCGCAGTTCATGCGAAGCACGGACTTTATGGCTAAGATGGAGACCGCTTTCATGGCGGAGCCCACCAAAAGCTACAATCTGCTGCACAGGGCGTTGACCAAGACAAGACAAAGCGGCACGAAGCGTACGAACCGCAATTACAGGTTCATAGCCCGGGCAGCCGCAACCCATGTGCTGACGAACCTCTTAACCTCGGCGGTGGCGGCCGTGGTGGACGCCTTCCGAGACGATGAGGAAGAGAAAAAATGGCTGGAGAAATGGATGGAGTCATTCGGCTCGAATGCGATTGACAACATCAATCCGATGAACATGATTCCGTTCCTGAAGGAAATTTCCTCCGGTTTGTCAGCGGCGCTGAACGGGACGAATTACTCCCAGTCCAGGATGGATATAGACGGAATCACAAGCGCCGTTACAATCCTGGTAAAAGATGTGCAGGCAATTGTAAACGGAAGCTCCAAAAAGACGCCCTACGGAATGTTCCGGGATAATGTCAAGGCATTCTCGATGCTGACCGGAATCCCGGCCTACGGCGCCCTCCGGGAGGTGCAGACCTGGTGGAACGCCCTGATCGGAAAACAGGCGGAGAACTTAAAGCTGACAACGAAGCAGCTGTCCGCCTCCGAGAAACAGAGACAAATCTTCAGGGAATACCTGGACGCCGTGGAGGGTGAGGAGGATGCAAGGGAAGCGATGGAGGCTTTGATGGACCAGGGATATCACAGAAGTGAGATCCTCTCTGCCCTGCGCTCTGAATACGCGGCCGATTACCGAACGGCCGATGAGGAAGAGAAAAAGTCCCTGGAGGAGAAGCTCTCCCCGGCCCTGGAAACGCTGGGGGAGGACCCAAAGGAGACGCTGGTAGGCTGGGTAGGATCATCCGTCACCTATGAGCAGCTGGATGCGGCGATGAAGGAGGGAGACGGCATTCAAGAAGCTGTGGCCACCCTTGTGGAGGCAGGGAAGGATCCGGAAAGCGTCAAAGAGCATCTCCGGGGAGACTACGCGGAGGATCTTGCCTACCGCTCCGAGCACATGCCCTCTACCCTAGGGACGGAGCAGGCGAAGGCGCGGAAAGCCCTGGAAGCACTGGGCTATGACCAGGCGGAGGTGATCGTACGGAACTGGACAAACGGTTATGCCACCACAAGCGGAGAGAAGTACGGCCGCCTGTTGGACGCGGTAGAGTCCGGGGACGATTACCAGGGGGCACTGAAAGAAGCCTATACCATGAGCGGGGGTGATACGGGGAATATCTTGGGCGCCCTCACCCGCCAGTTTAAAGAGCGACTGGTAGAGAGCCGGGATGTGACGCTTCTAAACCGCCTGCTGGCGATCTACATGGCGCTTGGGAAAACGAAGCGGGAAGCCGAGCGCCAGATCGCCCGGTGGTTTACGGCGGAAGGATAAAGAAAGTAGCAAACCCGGATCCGGCCGGGACGAAGCCTGTATCAACCGAAAGCGGAACGGGCAAAAGCGGAGCGAACCGGCCAAAATCGGATCCAAAGAATTAAGGAGGAACAATACATGCAGATTGACTATACCCTGGTGATGGATTTCGCCAGGCCAAAGAAGAGCTACAGCATCCTGATCGCCGAGGGGGACCAAAGAAGCCGGGTGCTGAAAGTTGTCCTCATGAACAATGGAAAAGCCATGGATCTGTCCGACGTCCAGACCGCCACCATCAAGGCGGTCAAGCCGGACGAAGCGATTGTTTTTGGGGACGGGACGATCGAGACGGATGGAACAGGGAATCCAACAAACGTGGTATCCTACGTGCTGCCGGCGGATCTCTCGGACGTGGTGGGAAGGACGTCTGTGACCGTCACACTGGTCAGCGAAGCGGCCGAGCGGATCACCACGCCGGAGTTTTATGTGATCGTCGGGAATCAGCTATACAACGAAAATGATTACGTGTCGGAGTCGGATCTGACGGGCTTCCAGGATCTCTTAAACCGGGCCCTGGCGGCGGTGAAAAAGGCGGAGCAGCTGGCGGTCTCCCTGCCCTGCCCCTACGCGCTCTCCGTCGTCCTTGGGAACACCACCTATACCTATGACGGGTCGGCGGCGGTGACCGTGGAGCTGACGGACGGGAACAACCTGTCGTATTGAGGAGGAAGGCCATGGCAGAGTGTAATACAGTGGTATGCAAAACGTATATAAAAAAGGTCGGGGAGGCACTGCGCACGCTGAAGGAAGATCAGGGTCTTACCTATGCGCTTTCCGTCCTTCCTGCCGCCATCCAGGAGGTATCCCTTCCGACCCAGACCGTCGAAGGGGAGGCAAGCGTCTGGATCTATGAGGGGAAGGAGTACGCCCTGGTAGAAAAAGAGCAGGTGAAATATGCAGTCACCGTGGAAGAGGGAGCCTTAAAAGAAATCAAGTATCCGGAACGCCTGGAGGTGACTACCCAGCCCTATAGGAGGCGGTATGTCTTAAAAAAAGGCGAGGAGAGCACGGTACTGGACATCACAGGGCTGACGGCGCACCTGGTGTACGGGGACGGAAGCAAGGAAGCCTATCCCCCGGCCATCGATCAGACCCTGAAGCGCACCGATGCTGGCATGGTGGAACTCTGGTTTTATAAAGAGGTCTTGGGACGCAAGTTCTGGGCGATGTTCTGTGTGGAGCTTTGCGACGAGAACGAAAACGTGGAGCTGGACGGCGCATACCTGTACCAGATCGCGGACGCCATCCGAAAGCGGAACGGCCGGAAGCGCCTGTACCGGGCCAGCGAATTCGCCCAGGCCCTTTTGGACTTACGGTACGCGAACTATCCCAACCCCTCGGAGGTGCTCCCAACCGACGATCCCTCCTACCTGGAGGTAACCCATCTGCCAGACCGGGTGTATTACGTCATCAAAAGCCTGGAGCTGTCTGTGGCCATCGACTATACAGGCCTTGTCATCTGTCTGGTGCAGAAAGAGGGCCGGACGGAAGTGACAGAAGAGTGTACGATCCTTCCACGGGACGGAGATCTTTTGTATCGGACGGATCAGGGGATCCTGGAGTGCCAGGTGGAGTATCTCGGGGAGACGAAGATCTATCACACCTCTTTTGAGCTTTCCGTACGCGCGGAAGGGGAAGAGACGGTCCCGGTGCGGCCGCTGTACATTTATGTGGCCGCTTTGCCGGACAACGTATCCTATGAGATCCCGGAGGGGGCGCTGTTTGTGAGTACAGACCACACGGGCGTCCGGATCGAGGCGGTGTATGAGGATGGGAGCCATGTGGATGTCACGGGTGCTTGTACCATTGCCGGAGGGGATCTGTACCGGAGGGAGGGCACAGGATTTTACAGCCAGGCCTGCCCGGTCTGGTGGTTTGAGAAAGAAAGCTGTCAGGAGTTTACCACCTCCTTCCAGGTATACGTCTACGACCTCAATGAATCGGAGCACGTGGTCAGCGAGACAATCGCCTGGAAGGACCCGGATGGGTATACCAGCTATACCTGGTCCTCCAGTGACGGATACACCTACACCACGGGCACGAAAGAAAAACGGATCAAGAAGCTGGTCTTCTATAAGGAGCCGGCAGATATCCCCTTACACTTTTCTCCTCCGGAAGTAACGCTCATGGAGAACGGGGTACAGGTGAAGAAATATGCGGTCCGCATCTTCCAGCTGCTGAGAAATGCAGAGGTACTCTTGATCTACGAAGACAACACTTCGAAGAGCGTTACCCCCCAGTATCTTCTGGGAAATGGCTACGAGCTTTCGTCCTACCTGACAGAAAAAGACATCGAAGAATTGCCGGAGGGGGTGATTACCCCGGTCACGGCAAAGGTGGTAAGGAACCAGATACGCCTCTATGACAGAAGCAGCATCCGTCTGATGGCCTGGGAGGAGTACGAAAAGCGGTATCCGTACCGGGTACATGTCCGCAGCGTGATCCGGGAAAATTATATCGAGCAGAACGAATCGACAGGGAATGTCGATCACACAGAGGTAGCTGAATACTGGTTTGTCTCTTTGAAGGCGATTACAGAAACGATAGAAAGCAAGGACGGAGCAGATGTATATACCCTGGACATGGCAGGGGAAGAGGATCCCTCCTTAAACCGAGACTTTCGGGCAATCAGCACCAGCCTGTTCTGCCAGGAAGGCCGCTGGAGTGAGGGCCCGTCGGTAAGCTGGAGAAGCTGCCGCGGGATTGCAGCTGGTGGAACAGACTTTACCACCTGGTTTTCCAGGAGATCCTATCGGATCATCACAGCCTCCGGCGGGGAAGTCATTGGATCCGGGACGGAAGATTATAGCATCCTCTATAACAACCTACCGGATTCCCCCTATTACAAGGTGACGTAAGGGGTAAGGTATGAATTTGAAAAAAAACCGTGTACAATAAGGGAAAACCAGTCAGGAGGGAATAAGGAATGGAGATACCCTATACATTGATCATAGACCTGGCCAGGCCTTTAAAAAGTAATACCATCCTGATCAGTGAAGGGGATGCCCGGTCGAGACGCTTATACATCGTCCTGATGAACAACGGGAAAAAGCTGGATATGAAGGATGTGCAGACCGTGACCATCAAAGGGGTAAAGGCGGACGATACGATCCTCTTTGGGGACTGCACGATCGTGACAGACGCAGAAGGCCAGCCCACAAACACAGTGACCTATGTCCTGCCGTCCGCCCTTGCGGATCTGCCGGGGCGCACCACCTATACCCTGACGCTGAACAGTGAGACGGCAGAGCTCATCACCACCCCGGAGTTTTACACCCAGACCAACCGGCAGCTCTATGACGAGGATGATTACCTGTCGGAATCAGATCTGTCGGGCTTCCGGGACTATATGAACCGGTCGTTGGCGGCGGCGACGGCAGCGGAACACGCAAAGGCGCAGGCACAGACCAGCGAGACGGCAGCCGGCGTATCCGCGTCTCATGCACAGGCCAGCGAAACGGCAGCGAAGCAGTATGAGGAGCTGATCGAAGAGCAGATCAGGAACCATATAAAGGGTCCGGTAGGTCCGCAAGGCGAAAAGGGAGAGACCGGTCCGGCAGGAGCGGACGGGAAAACCCCCGCATTTTCTATTAATAGTGCGGGACATCTGATCGCAACCTTCGAATAATTTAAGGAGGAAAAATAGATGGCAACAATTACGATTGACTTAGGCAAGGTAACGGGAAAATCCGCCTATGAGACAGCGGTAGAAAAGGGCTATACCGGCACAGAAGAGGAGTGGCTGGCATCCCTGGTGGGACCGAAGGGCGAAGCAGGAGAGAGAGGGCCAAAAGGAGCGAAAGGGGATCCGGGAGAGACGGGGCCAAAAGGAGCGAAAGGGGATCCGGGAGAGACGGGGCCACAAGGAGCAAAAGGAGATCCGGGAGAAAAAGGGGAAGCCGGAGCAGAAGGACTGAGCATTTTTAAAAGCAGCAGAAACACAAGCACTCTTGCAACCAGCATTCCTTTGTCGACGATTACCATTCCGGAAGGTAGGAGCTTGAAGGCAGGAGATCTTCTATTGGCAAACGATACGTACTCCTATCTGTACCGCGTAATTGCAGTAACTTCCGACGCAGCAAGTGTTACCTATCTGTGCAGATTAAGAGGGGAAGACGGAGCCATGGGGAT
Source organism: Wansuia hejianensis (assembly GCF_014337215.1). Taxonomy (NCBI): domain Bacteria; kingdom Bacillati; phylum Bacillota; class Clostridia; order Lachnospirales; family Lachnospiraceae; genus Wansuia; species Wansuia hejianensis. Next base: position 3,114,359 of record NZ_CP060635.1, read on the forward strand.
CGTGGACTACCAAACGGCGATGAATTTAGCGCACCCGGTAGGAGAAGTCATAATGTTTCTAGATGATACGGATCCGAATAACTTGTATCGCCAGTTTGGGCAGGTATGGGAAAACACGGGAGCTACACAGGACGGACTGGCAATGAGATGGGTGCGGACATCTTAAGGAGGAAAATATGGAAAAGACAAATGTAATCAAAGCGGGAATTACGGCGATCCTATCTTTCTTGACCAGTCTGTGCGGGGCATTGGCGGTGCCCATCCTGCTGATGGTGCTGTGTAACATCATTGATTATGCAACAGGATTGATGGCCTCCTCTTACCGGAAGGAACGGATTAATTCATACAAATCGATCCGGGGAGTGATCAAGAAGGTATGCATGTGGCTGTTAGTGGTGGTCGGCGCCATCGTGGATCAGCTGATTTTGTATGCAGGAGAAGTACTGGGATACAAACTGCCTTTTACGTTTTTGGTATCCTGTGTGGTAGCGATTTGGATTGTCTGCAGTGAGCTGATTAGCATACTGGAGAACATCGTAGATATGGGGGTGGCAATCCCCGGGTTTTTGAAACCGATCGTACAAAAAATAAGAAACGCCGCGGAGGAAACGGCCGGTATAGAGGAAGAGAAGAGTAGTAACCGCGGCGGAGAAGAGTAAAGGAGTAAGAATCATGTCATGTGAGAATTACAAGCAGTATGACAACCGATGGGCCAGCAAGCGTTATGCTGGTGACACCATGGCCGGATCTGGCTGCGGGCCGACCGCGGTGGCCAATATCGTCCAACAGATGCCCACGGAGGTTGCAAAATACATAGAATCGAAGGGCGGCACAGTCTCCGGGCACGGGACGATCTGGTCCTATATAGACGTGGCCCTGGATCACTTTGGATATAATGGGAGGCAGCTAAACGGAACAAGCCTGTATGGCGTACAGGGAAGCGCTGCGGAGACAACCTGGAAGAACGCCATGTGGGCAGGAAACCACTACGGGATCCTGCTCATGGGACCGGGCGTATTTACGAAAGGCGGACATTATATCACGATTACCGAGTATGACGGCAACCGATGTTACGTACATGACCCGGCATCAGCCGCAAGGGACGGCTGGCACCCGTGGAGCGATTTTGAGGGGCGTGTGAAGGTATTTTACCTGGCAGATCGGGCAGATCGGAAGGATTCTGCAGGCAGCGGCGCGGAAGAGACGTCTGTGAACACCTACAGCTTCGGGCTGGAACAGATTGATCTGGGAAGTGTTGGGATCTATGTCCTGCTGGCGCAGGAGATCCTGCTGCCGCGGGGATTCTACAAAGGGACACTGGATCGCAGCTTTGGCCCGCTGATGGAAGCGGCTGTCAGGGCATACCAGAAGAGCCGCGGCTTCCTGGCCGTAGACGGAAGTTTGGGAGCTGCTACCTGGGCGGATCTCCTGGCGCTGCCAAAAAGAAACGGCCTCTATGTGCTGAAACAGGTAAAAACCGGAGATCAGGGAGTGGAAGTCCTGCTCCTGCAGGAGATCCTGAAAGCAAGGGGCTATTATAAAGGCGGCCTGGACTGGAGCTTTGGACCGCAGACAGAGAAAGCAGCCAGAAAGTATCAGGCGGACCGCGGTCTGAAAGTAGACGGCGTGGCAGGGCCGGAAACCTGGAAAGACTTGATCGCGCTGTAAGTAGCATCTCCCGGAGCTTCGGCTCCGGGGGATTCAATTAGTTATCCTCATTTAGATATCCTGCAAGTATTTCTATTAGTTCTCCTACAGTCGGAGGTTCATAGAACTTTCCACTGCTGATTTTTTCGATAAATTCTTTCCCGCCATTTTGCCAGGCGTAGTCACGGGCAGTTCGAATATTTCGCTCGATGTCTTGATAGGTGAGCTGATACTGGTCTGCTACAGGCTGGTAAATCTGTTTGATTAATGAACATAATCGTGATTCATCTTCGGCAGCTAATTCTACGCATAGAAGCAGGTAATGATAACCTTGATAACGCTTTGAAAATTTTGCCTGTTGCAAAAGCTTATCTGTTCTTTTCATTTTACAATTCCCTCCTTACATTTTTATAAAGAGATTGTAAAATATTTCCATGTTAAATTGTATATAATTACATTATTCGTTATAATACGACAAGGTTTTATCTCATTCGCCATTGAGAAACGGGTCGCATAATAAGGCACCCCTGGCTCTACTTTCTTAGTGGGCCAGGGGAATTTTTTAATGATTCTGCATTTTTTGAATTAAAGCTTCCTGCAATACCTGGGAGAAATTTAACCCGGCAGCAGTAGCGGCTTCATTTAGCCATTCTGGAATAGTAAGGGTTTTTTTTACTGCTTTATTATTATACATTTTTCGATAAATCATAGTGTCACAGGCGATGTAATTTACAAATTCACCGGGTTTTAGTGCAATAGTTTCATGATTAGATGGAGCAGGTATTGATTTATTGTCTTTTTCATATCCATATAATATAAGTGCCAGTGCGTCTTCGGCCATTTCAATACCATCTTCTAAACTATCCCCACAGGTATAGCAACCATCTAAGTCAGGAAAAAGAATAGAATAATTTCCGTTTTCTTCAGGTGTAAAGACTGCTGGGTATACATATTTTGCCATAATGTTAGTCTCCTTTTCATGTTTATTTATATGGATGGAGGGGCTTATTTTCTAAGCCCCGCATCGGTAAGTATGTTATTAAGTGTTCCAATTGGTACTTCGGCTTTGTGCCTGGGAACCGGGAATTGTCTCTTTGTAATCTCGCTGTACCATATATCATGTCGACTCCCGTTTCGTATTATGTAGCATTTGTTCTTTTTAAGAAGCTTTATTAATTCTTGAGTCTTCATGTGTCTCCCCTTTCTATGATATTATTATAACACGTATAAATACGTGTGTCAATAACGATATGTATAAATACGTGCAGAGACAACTCAGGGAAATTTTTTATTGCTTTCAGCTGACATATATAATAGGAAATAAGACAGAATAAATGTGAACGGTTAGTCACACGTTTGTCACAAAAAAGCCCGGAAACCCGCATAAATACGTTGTTATACATAAAATGCTATTAAATTCCATATACTGAACCAAATCCCTGGGGTCGTTTAGTATATGAAAGAATCAGCGAAATATTTGTTTTCGGTCGGGGTGCTGCTGTTGATGCTCCCGTTTCTGCTTACCGTAATACTGTCTGGAAAGGGAGCGGTATCCGTATCAAAAGATATTGATATAGAGATGCTGCTCCCTGTCCGCCTTTATCAGGAGATACCGGAGGATGCGGAGGCTGAGATGATTAAGGCCCAGGCTATACTGGCCAGGAGCCGCCTGTATCGGGAGCTTTCAGAAGGCGGGAATGCCAGGGAGATCCTGGAGAAAAACAGAGAATATGAAAAGGCTCATACCGTCTATCCGGATGTTATGACGAGCTGCAGACAGGCTGTGGCAGATACAGAAGGGCTGGTGCTTACATATGGCGGACAGGTCGTGGAAGGGCCGTTTTTTGCCTGTGGCAACGGGAAGACCAGGGACGGAATTGAGGTCATGAGTAAAGATGATTACGGATGGCTGGTGAGTGTGGAGAGCAGTATGGATATAGACAGCCCCGGTTATCTGTCCGGGACTCTATTTGGGAGAGCAGATTTATATCAGAAGCTGCTGGACTATACAGGGGATACCTCACTGAAGGAGGAAACCGTCTATGAACAAATCAGTGTCCTGTCTACAGACAGCGCGGGATACGTAATGGAGGTTCAGGTGGCGGACACCCACCTTTCCGGTGAAAATTTCCGGAAACTGCTGGAACTCCCCTCGGCCTGTTTCTCCATGCAGGAGCTGGACGGAAATCTGCGGTTTCTCTGTAAAGGAGCCGGGCATGGGCTGGGAATGAGCCAGTATGGGGCGAATGTTCTGGCGGAGCAGGGAAAGAGCTGCACGGAAATTCTGAAGTACTACTTTCCACGATGCGATGTCATGCAGAGATGACGGTGATCGTTCAGCCATTCGCTGCTCTGCCAGGTGTTCCAGTGCTCATGCAGGGCGATCCAGATTCTTACGTCATTAAAGAGAATACTTTGTGGAACAGTACAAACTGTTCCCCTTCCCTGCCAGGTGCATGAGTTACGGGACACTCTGGGGAATACTTCGTGGAACAGCGAGAGCTGTTCCCCCTCCCTGCCAGGTGCATGAGTTACGGGATATTTTGGATGATACAAATGTAACGGATGAACATGATTCTGTGACAGCGATCCTGGAAGGATGAACTGATACAAATAATGAGAACAATGAAACTAAAATGAATGTATAGATTTCATAAATCCGGCAACCCTACTAAGGAAAGAAAATGAACTTAACGAGGTGACGAATATGAAATCTAATCAGAGAAAAGTACGTCTGGCAGTTTCCGGTTTGCTGCTGGCCGCAGTAGTCGCTACCGGAATCTTTGCGTATAATCAGGATCATGCGAAAGAGGAACAGGCCAAGGCGCAGCAGGAAGAAGTAAAGGATAACCTTTCAGAATCCACAGAAGAACCGGCAGAAGACGTAAACACCAGCAATGCAGACGCTGATCTGCCCGAAAATGAGACTGCGGAGACAAGCCCCACAGTGACGCCGGAAGTGACGGCGACACCAGAGCCTACAGAAGCACCGTCTGAAACACCTGCCCCGGAAGCCGGACAGACTGCTACAGATACGGTACTCCCGAATCTGGACTTTAATGAGAATACTGTGCTGACGGCACCCATGTCAGGAATCTCCGGCGAAGTGCTGATTCCCTACAGCATGGACAGCACTGTGTATTTCCCCACTCTGGATGTGTATAAGTGCAGCCCGGCGGTAGTGTTGGCTGCTGAAGTGGACACGCCTGTTGCGGCTGTTGCCAAAAGCCAGGTAGTTTCCGTAGAAGAAACGGCAGAGACAGGGCTGACACTTACAATGGATATGGGTAACGGATATCAGGCAGTTTACGGACAGTTGAAGGATGTCACACTGCAGGCCGGCGATACGGTAGAAGCCGGAACGGTGATCGGCAATATCAGTGAGCCCACGAGATATTACGTAAAAGAGGGAAGCAATCTGTATTTTGGAATGACAAAAGACGGAGCGTCTCTGGACCCAACAGAATATCTGGCACTTCAGGCGGAGTAAAGGGATTAACAATTTTCGGAATTTTGTATATAATATAAGAGATAAAGAATTGCCATTACGGAAAATACGCAATCGAAGTTCTATACTGGCAGTATTTTCAAATGGGTAGGGTACTTTTTTATCGATTGCTTTCTATAAAATATGGGGCTGCTGCGCGCCTTGCATGTGGCGGCCTCTGTACATAAATTATAGTTTTGTGGCGAGGTGGGGGTGGATACCCGGACGAAAAGCAGCGGGGGACCTCCGGCGGTTGCGGCCTGTTGGGCAGACTGGGCTTCGGGTTGAAGTGATTCTAAGACTTCCGGAGTCCACTCTCCAGGGGTACCGGGGAAAGTCCGGTGGAAGGCTTGATGCCTTCCATCCTCCGTCCCCCTCGCCCGCCGTGCTTGAGGCACAGCGGACGCCCCCTGGAGAGCGGCTTCCGGAAGTCAAGAATCACTAACAACCCTGCAGAGGTCTGCCCGTCAGGCCGCAGCCGCCGGAGATCCCCCGCTGCTTTTCTGGCTGTTCCAGACGGTACAATGGCTCTCGCCAGAGGTGGAACCCCGATAGTCTCAGGCGGTAGATTTCGATATTTAATAAAGAAATACTGGCGCCAGTCGGCCGCGATAAGCCAGTGATTACTGTCTGAAACCATCCTGATGACACTTTCGGAGAACTTGGGTGAAGAGTTTTAGATCACCAGAGAGGCTGGGTATCCAAAACGCCCTCCCTTCCCCGACCAATTGGAAGCAAAACTGTAATTTTGTATTTAAATGCTTGCAAATATGGGGAAAAGGTGGTAAACTATAAAAGCTGCTTTATGCAGTAAGAAAAAATAGTTCGTAGCAGAAAGTTGATGCCCTTATGCCACGCAGCATAAAGGCATCTTATTTTTTATGCTGTATATTAAAAATTGAGGAGAATTATATGTCGCAAATTTCTTTATTTGATTCACTGTCACTGTCACCGCAGCTGTCACGCGCTGTTTCTGAGATTGGTTATACGCAGGCCACAGATATTCAGGCGCAGGCAATCCCTTATCTGCTGGAGGGGCGGGATGTAATCGGCCGCAGCAGCACCGGTACGGGAAAAACTGCCGCGTTTGGAATTCCAGCTGTGGAGTGTGTGGATGGCGGGATGAAACGTCCGCAGGTGCTCGTGCTGTCGCCGACCCGGGAACTGGCCATGCAGATTGCGCTGGAAATGCAGAAATTTGCGAAATACAAAGAGGGGATCTGTGTTGCCACGGTCTATGGCGGGGCGTCGATGACGGATCAGATTCGTATTTTGAAACGGGCGAATATTGTCATTGGAACGCCGGGGCGCCTGATGGATCATCTGCGCCGTAAAACGCTGAAGCTGAACGATATTAAGATGGTCGTACTGGATGAAGCGGATGAAATGCTGAGCATGGGGTTTGTGGAGGATATCCAGACGATTTTGATGCAGGCGCCCAGCGAACGGCAGACGGTACTTTTTTCCGCAACTATGCCGCCGGCGATTCTTTCCATCGCCCGTCAATTCCTCAGCGATCCCCAGATGGTGGATGTGATGGAGGGTCAGGAAGTCCAGGCAGATATTGAACAGACGTATTATTATGTACCCCGCGCAAAAAAGCAGGAGGCTCTTTCCCTGCTGCTGCAGCAGGGCGGCGCCCGGCGCGCGCTGGTGTTCTGCAATACAAAAAGTATGGTGGATGAGCTTGCAGCAACTCTGCGCAGGCAGGGTATCCGGGCTGCCGGGCTGCACGGCGATATGACACAGACCCTGAGGACCCAGGTGATGAAAGGGTTTCGCAGCGGCAGCACACAGATTCTGGTTGCAACAGATGTTGCCGCGCGGGGGATAGATGTTTCAGAAATAGAGGTAGTAATTAACTTCGATCTGCCCCAGAGCTTTGAATATTATGTGCACCGCATTGGCCGTACAGGGCGGGCGGGGAAAAGAGGCCTGTCGCAAACGCTTATTACCGACAGCGGGCAGGCAGCTACCCTGCGCCGGCTGATGCGTTTTACCGGGAGTGAAATTGCAGAACGCCGTCTTCCCACTGGAAAGGATATGATGAAACATGCGGTTGCGAAAGCCGCGGATGAGACACTTCCCCTCCTGGAGCAGGGGACGGGAAAAGCCGCCCGGATGCTAGTTAACCGGCTGAAGGGAGATGAATATTCAGGCCTTGATGCGGAACAGGTTGCTTTAATACTGGCTGAGAAATTAATTGGCGGGGACAGCCAGTTTCAGACACTTGCCGTACCGGAGACCAGGGGCGGATCAAGACAAAACTTCAGAAATGACTATTCCGGCGCGGCGCGGAGGGCTAAAAGGACGGGAAGACGTTCCGGGCCTGTCACGTCTGCGGGGAGATCTGCAAAGCACAGCTGATTGGCATAAAAAGCCGTCCTCCGGGATCAAATGTTGTTGGTTTAAAAAAATATGGTGATAGGGAGATTGAAAGATGAACTATACATACATATTGAGGTGCAGCGACGGTACGTATTATACTGGTTGGACAAATGACCTGGAAAAAAGGATACAGAATCACAACGAAGGTAAAGGGGCGAAGTACACAAAAGCCCGCCGTCCGGTTACACTGGTCTATTATGAGAAATTTGAACAAAAAGAAGCCGCCATGCGAAGAGAATGGGAAATAAAACAGCTTACCAGACAAGAAAAAGAGCTGCTATTTATGTGAGCCCTGGGCGGCTTACAGATAAAATCAGGCCTTTCATAAAAGAAGGGCCTGATTTTCTTTTTCTGTATTTGAAAGTATGCATTTACAGCAGAAAAGTCTTTCTGAAAGGTATAAACGTAAAAGTATTTTTTTGCAGAAATTGGTGAAAATAAAAAAAAGAATTGAGAAAAAAATGATTGCTTTTTTCTATAGAGTGATGTAGTATAATTATTATAACACGTAGTAATAATAACTATATTATATAGAAAAGGAGTGATGACATATGAAAAGCGTTGCAGTGAAACAAAATTCCCGGCTGAAAGATCCTGGCAGCGCGATTACTCATGGCATCGGATGTATGCTTTCTGTTCTGGCCGCTCCTGCCTTATTGGAAAAAGCCGCCGCCGGACGCGGGATTCCGGGAGTGGTGACGTTAGGAATATTTATGCTCAGCATGATCCTGCTGTATGGCGCCAGCACCTTATACCACAGCCTGGATGTAAATCCCGGTGTGAACCGCCGTCTGCGGAAGATGGATCATATGATGATTTTCATTCTGATAGCCGGAAGCTATACTCCGGTCTGTACCCTGGTGATGGGAGGCAGGGCAGGAACAATACTCTGTACCGTAATCTGGGCGATGGCGCTGGCCGGAATGCTGATAAAGGGTATCTGGATCACCTGTCCCAAATGGTTTTCATCCGTCATATATATAGCGATGGGCTGGCTGGTAGTAGTAAGCTTCCCCTGGCTTCTGCCCGTGCTGTCTAAACCCGCCTTCAGCTGGCTGTTTGCAGGAGGCGTGATCTACACAGTGGGTGGAATTATCTATGCGCTCAGGCCCACAGCATTCGACAGACGACATCCCTGCTTCGGCAGCCACGAAATCTTCCATCTGTTCGTAATGGGGGGAAGCTTTTGTCATTTTATGATGATGTATCTCTACGTGGCCTGATTCCTGTCTGGCATGGTTCAGCAGCATTGCAGATACCCGGATAGAAGAACGGGGACAGAATGGGGAGCATTGCTCCCCGTATTCTATCCCCGTTCTTTCGTCCGGGCATTCAAATGCTGCAGACCTTACGAAATGCTCTGAATCATAACTTCAGATTTTTAAAGAGCTCTCCCAGATTTGTTGTCAGCTCTTCGCTTTTCGGAAGCTTGATATTGCGTATTTCCTCTTCCTCAGCAGCAGCCTTGTCCTCGGCAAGTGCCTTGATGGACAGGCTCAGTTTTCCGTCCTTGATGGCAATTACTTTAACCTTAACCTCATCGCCTACCTTCAGAACTACAGAAGGGTCTTTAATGCGCGTGTGTGAAATCTGTGACACATGTACCAGTCCGGTCATGCTGTCGTCCAGCTTTACGAAAGCGCCGTAAGGCTGAAGACTTTCCACGACGCCATCCATGACAGTACCGACAGCGACGGCCGCTATTTTGGCTTTTTTCTCTTCCTCGGCTTTAGCCCGGAGGAGTTCGCGGGCAGAGAGCATCAGACGGTTCTTCTCCTCGTCTACGTCAAAAACCTGAACCTGGATCTCTTTTCCGAGGTACTCGTTTAAGTCCGCTACGTGGCCCAGGGCCAGGCGGGAGGCGGGGATAAATCCACGGATGCCTTCTACGTATGAAACGACGCCCTTATTCACGATTCCGTCTACGGTTACAGTTAAAACAGTTTTTTCCTCCCGGTACTGTTTTACTTTTTCCCAAGCCATCTGGTCTTCATCCTTGAAGGTGTTGAAAGAAGCATCAACTGCCTGGGAAAAATCGTCCATACTCATGTTTTCTTCTGACATTTTTTTCACCTCATGCTATTTTTTTCTCTAGTATACCATAGAAAAGTGTTTACCGAAAGAAAAATCAATGATATGATGCAAATGAAAGAGAATGAAGGAAAATAGGTGAGTATACATATTTACATGACTCGCCGGGAGAAGAAAATGCGAAAAGAAAATAAAGTCTATATAATCGGACACAAGAATCCGGATACGGATTCCATCTGTTCTGCTATCGCTTACGCAGATATTAAAAATAGAACAGAAAAAGGCACTTTCGTGGCGAAAAGAGCGGGGCAGATTAATGAGGAGACGGAATATGTGCTGAAGAAGTTCCAGATGAACGCGCCGGGGTACATGTCTGACGCAGGCACTCAGGTGAAAGAAATTGATATTCATGAGGTGGCCGGGGTCAGGGGGAGTATTTCGGTGAAAAGGGCCTGGGAAACCATGCGGGAGCTGAATGTGGTCACGCTGCCGATTACCTCCAAGGAGGATGACCTGCAGGGCCTGATTACGGTCAGCGATATTGCAAAATCATATATGGACGCCTACGACAGCAGCGTCATGTCCCAGGCGAGGACCCAATACCGAAGTATTGCGGAGACACTGGACGGGACGGTGATTGTAGGGAATGAGCATGGGTATTTTATCAAAGGAAGGGTGGTGATCGGGGCCTTTCATCCGGATACCATGGAGAATTATATCCATGAGGATGATCTGGTGATCCTGGGGAACCGGGCGGAAGATCAGCTGTGCGCCATAGAAATGAAGGCAAGCTGTATCGTGGTCGGTCTGGGCGCGAAGGTATCGAAGACCATTCAGAAACTGGCGGAGGATATGAGCTGTGTGATCATCAGCTCGCCCCATGACACCTATACCATTGCCAGGCTAATTAATCAGTCTATACCGATTAAGTATCTGATGACGAAGGACAACCTGATCACCTTCCACACCAGCGACAAGCTGGAGGATATCAAGGAAATCATGCGGAGCAGCCGTCACAGGGATTATCCGATCATTAACCGGCGGGGAAAATATATCGGCACCATCTCCAGGCGGAACTTGATCGGCAACAGGAAAAAACAGGTGATCCTGGTAGACCATAATGAGAAATCCCAGGCGGCTGATAATATAGAAGAAGCGAATATTCTGGAAATAATCGACCATCACCGTCTGGGGTCGCTGGAGACTATGGCGCCGGTGCTGTTCCGGAATCAGCCTGTAGGCTGTACGGCTACAATCATGTATCAGATTTACCAGGAGAGGAATCTGGAGATTCCTCAGAATATCGCGGGACTTCTCTGTGCGGCGATCATATCAGATACGCTGCTGTTCCGTTCGCCCACCTGTACGCCGGCGGACCAGGCCGCAGCAGAGCGGCTGGCGGAACGGGCCGGTATCGGGGACATCCAGAGATTCGCAGCAGAGATGTTCCATGCGGGCAGCAATCTGAAGGATAAGTCGGCAGAAGAAATCTTTTATCAGGATTTCAAGAAGTTCATTATGGAAGATGCTGTGTTTGGCGTCGGGCAGATCAGTTCCATGGACGGAGAAGAGCTTGCCGATATCAGAAGCCATCTGATACCCCATCTGCAGAGTGAATGTGGAAAACACGGAATTGAAATGGTGTTTTTCATGCTCACGAATATCATTGATGAATCCACAGAGCTGTTGTATTATGGAGACCATGCGAAGGAGCTGATCGAGACGGCCTTCCAGGTAACAGCCGGAGATAAGAGCTGCATGCTTTCCGGGATAGTGTCCAGGAAAAAGCAGCTGATTCCCGCATTTATGACAGCACTTCAGCAGAGGTAGAAAAGAGAGGGAGTATATGGCAAAGCAGCAATGGAAACCGGGAAATATGCTCTATCCCCTGCCGGCCGTGCTGGTTACAGTGGCAGACAGGATGGGTAAAGAGAACGTATTTACAGTAGCCTGGACAGGAACCGTGTGCACGAATCCGCCCATGGTATCCATCTCAGTCCGTCCGGAGCGTTACTCGCATCACATGATTCAGGAGACCGGTGAATTTGTGATTAATCTGACGACGGAAAAGCTGGCGTATGCGGCTGACTACTGTGGGGTCAGATCCGGTAAGGATGAGGATAAGTTTGAAAGGCTGAAGCTGACGAGGGAAAAAGCGGCTTTTGTGAAAGCACCGCTCCTGGCGGAGGCTCCTGTATCAATAGAATGCCGCGTTACTGAAGTGAAGCATTTGGGCTCTCACGATTTGTTTCTTGCAAAAGTGCTTGCAGTACATGCGGAAGAAGCATATATGGATAACAGGCGCAGATTTGATCTGAAAAGCGCCAGACCACTGACTTATTCCCATGGTGAATACTTTGGATTAGGAAAAAAACTGGGGGATTTCGGATTTAGTGTAAAAAAAAAGAAATGAAAAATGCAGGAAACGAAATTGAATCTTGCATATCGTACAATCGCATGCTATAATTCAACAGTGAGCAAAAAGGCTCTGTTGAAAAAAGGGAGCTGATTTGAAGGATCAGCTCCCTTTTTTAGTGACAACATATAGGATAGAAATGATAAAAGGAGGAAACACAAATGTCTTATGTTGATCAAGTGATTGAACGGGTAGTTCGGACCACACCAGGTGAACCTGAATTCCATCAGGCGGTAAAAGAGGTACTGGATACTCTCCGCCCTATCATTGCGCTGAAGGAAGAAAAATATAAAAGACAGGCAATACTGGAACGCCTGGTTGAACCGGAGCGTCAGATCAAATTCCGTGTACCATGGATTGATGACAGCGGTCAGGTTCATGTCAACACCGGTTACCGCGTGCAGTTTAACAGCGCGATCGGTCCATATAAGGGAGGACTTCGTTTCCATCCATCTGTAAATCTAGGTATCATTAAATTTTTGGGATTTGAGCAGATCTTTAAGAATTCTCTGACCGGGCTTCCGATCGGGGGAGGAAAGGGTGGATCTAACTTTAACCCCAAGGGAAAATCAGACCGTGAGGTGATGGCGTTCTGCCAGAGCTATATGACAGAGCTTCACAAATATATCGGAGCCGACGCTGATATACCGGCAGGAGATATCGGCGTGGGCAGCAGGGAGATCGGCTATATGTTCGGCCAGTACAAGAGGATCTGCGGAAGCTATGAAGGAGTCCTGACAGGCAAGGGCGTTACCTTCGGCGGTTCACTGGCAAGAAAAGAAGCTACAGGCTATGGCCTTATGTACCTCACCAAGGAGCTTCTGGCTATTAACGGTATCGATATCAGCGGAAAGATCTGTTCCGTATCCGGCGCCGGCAACGTTGCGATCTATGCAATTGAGAAGGCGCATGATCTGGGCGCAAAAGTTGTGACCTGCTCTGACTCTACCGGCTGGATCTATGATCCCGATGGAATTGACGTGAAAGCGCTCAAAGAGATCAAAGAAGTCAGAAGAGAACGTCTGACCGAGTATAAAAATTACCGTCCGAACGCAGAATATCATGAGGGCAAAGGCGTATGGTCTGTAAAAGTGGATATCGCCCTTCCCTGCGCGACTCAAAACGAACTGCATCTGGAAGATGCAAAAATGCTGGTGAAAAACGGCGTACTCGCAGTCTGCGAAGGCGCGAACATGCCTACAACGCTGGATGCCACCGCATATCTGCAGCAGAATAAAGTGCTGTTCGCACCGGGCAAGGCTGCCAATGCCGGCGGCGTAGCCACATCTGCCCTGGAGATGTCCCAGAACAGCGAGCGTATCAGCTGGAGCTTTGAGAAGGTTGATTCGAAGCTGCAGAATATTATGATCGGCATCACTCACAACATTGATGAGGCGGCGAAAAAGTACGGAATGGATGGAAACTATGTGGCAGGAGCCAACATTGCCGGATTTAATAAAGTAGTTAACGCGATGATCTGCCAGGGCGTCTGCTGATTCGGCAGGAGAAAACGGCGGTCAGGGGAATATTCAGATGAAGAATAACATAGTATTAATTGGTATGCCAGGAGTGGGAAAGAGCACCATAGGCGTCATTCTGGCTAAGGAACTTGGATATCAGTTTATGGATACTGATCTGATTATTCAAAAAAAAGAAAACCGCCTGTTGCGGGAAATCATTGAACAGGAAGGCGTGGACGGGTTTCTGGATGTTGAGAATCAGGTGAATTCCGGAATAGAGGCGGAGCGGACAGTGATCGCCACCGGAGGAAGCGCCGTATACGGAAGAGAAGCGATGAAGCATTTCCGGGAGATTGGAACCATCATCTATCTCCGGCTTCCGTTTGAAAAACTGAGAGAAAGGCTGGGAAACTTAAGAGGAAGAGGAGTTGTCTTAAAAGAAAATCAGTCCTTACGGGACATTTTTGAAGAAAGAAGTGTCCTGTATCAGCAATATGCGGACGTTATAATCGACGAGGAAAATAAGGATATCGAATCAACTTTACGGGAAATTCTTAATTTTTGTTTACAAATTGATGTAGATGAGTTAATATTATAGGCATACACTTTCATATTTCAGGGCTGTGATTTCTCCAGGTCAGGGGTGAAATCACGTACGCCGGAGGTGAAAAGATTTTTCACCTGCTGCGTCTTGCGTCGCGTATAAAATTAATTTCGAGGTGGAAAATGGAACAGTATGTAATAAAAGGGGGCAGTCCTCTCGTCGGTGAAGTGGAAGTTGGGGGAGCCAAGAACGCTGCACTTGCTATACTGACAGCCGCGGTAATGACAGATGAACCAGTGATGATTGATAATATACCGGACGTCAGCGATATAAATGTGCTTCTGGAGGCGATTTCCGTCATCGGGGCAACAGTGGAGAGAATTGACCGTCATACTGTGCGTATCAATGGTGCGACCATTGGTTCAGTCAGTGTTGACTATGAATTTATTAAGAAAATCCGTGCGTCCTATTATCTGCTGGGAGCGCTTTTGGGCAAATATAAGAAAGCAGAAGTACCCCTTCCGGGCGGATGCAATATTGGCAGCCGTCCGATTGACCAGCATTTAAAGGGTTTCCGCGCTCTGGGTGCCAATGTGAGTATTCGTCACGGCGCGATTGTTGCATCAGCGGAGAATCTGCGGGGCGCCCATATCTTTCTGGACATGGTATCGGTTGGAGCCACGATCAATATCATGATGGCTGCGGCCATGGCCAGGGGCAACACGATCATTGAGAATGCTGCCAGAGAGCCGCATGTGGTGGACGTCGCCAACTTCCTGAACAGTATGGGGGCGAACATCAAGGGAGCAGGCACAGACATTATCCGGATCAGAGGCGTGGAGAGCCTGCACAGCAGCAGCTATTCCATCGTGCCTGATATGATTGAGGCGGGGACCTATATGTTCGCTGCCGCCGCGACGCGGGGAGATGTGCTGATTAAAAATGTGATTCCGAAGCATCTGGAAGCCATGACGGCGAAGCTGGAGGAGATCGGATGCGATGTAGAAGAGTTTGACGATGCGGTCCGGGTCAGCGCAAAGCGGAGGCTGGGCAAGACCCATGTGAAAACTCTTCCCTATCCCGGATTTCCGACGGACATGCAGCCTCAGATCGGTGTGACGCTGACGCTGGCGTCGGGAACCAGCATTGTGACAGAAAGCATTTTTGAGAACCGTTTTAAATATGCCGATGAGCTGACCCGCATGGGAGCCAATATCAAGGTAGAGGGGAACACCGCTATTATTGATGGGACGGACAGGCTGACAGGAGCCAGGATCAGTGCGCCGGATCTCCGGGCAGGCGCTGCTTTGGTGATTGCGGGGCTTGCAGCGGAGGGCATTACCGTAGTGGATGATATCATCTATATCCAACGGGGGTATGAAGATTTTGAACAAAAGCTTCAAGGCCTCGGAGCAGAAATAGAAAAAGTTTCCAGCGAAAAAGAGATTCAGAAGTTTAAGTTCCGCGTGGGATAATGAATCAACAAGGCTGCCGCATAATTCCTTTTTGCGGCGGCCTTCTTTAGCTGTAAAAGACAGTCGTATCGTGACAGACAATTGCTTGACAAGGGTCGAAAATATGCTATACTTAGCACATATATGGCTGTTTTTGCACAACAGCACAATACAATGGAGGTTATATTATTATGAAAAAGAAAGTGCTCAGTTTACTGGTAGCCGGAGTTATGGCCCTGGGACTGTTTGGCTGTGGGAATTCCGCATCCAGCTCCAGTGCCAAAAGTGAATCATCATCCGGTGCGTCATCCGCATCATCTGCATCATCCGCATCCAAAGCGGACAACTCTTCCTCCGGCGAGTCAGCGGGAACAGAATCAATCAATAAAGATTTTAAGGTGGGTGTAATTCTCATCGGCGATGAAACCGAGGGGTATTCAAAGGCTCACATAGACGGAATTAATACGGCAATTGAGAAGCTGGGTCTTTCCAGTGACAATGTAATCTGGAAATATAAGGTTCCGGAGGATTCTTCCTGCGCGGACGCGGCGACGGATCTTGTCGGGCTTGGCTGCCAGTTGATTATTTCCAACAGCTATGGCCATCAGACGTTTATAGCGGGAGTTGCCGGGGAGTATCCGGATGTGCAGTTTGTTTCTATGACAGGCGATTTCGCTGCCATCAGCAACCTGCCCAACTTTAAGAATGCTTTTACAAATATTTATGAGAGCCGTTATGTATCAGGTGTAGTAGCCGGGCTGAAACTGAAGGAGATCACAGAAGACGGTACTCTCACTAAAGAGACAGCTCCGAACAGCTTCGACGCCGAAGGCAATGTAAAAGTCGGTTATGTTGGCGCTTTTAACTATGCAGAGGTTGTATCGGGATATACCGCATTCTTCCTTGGCATCCAGAGCGTTATGCCGAATGTGGTTATGGAAGTAAAATATACGAATTCCTGGTTTGATATCGATAAAGAAGGCGCGGCAGCAGAGGCGCTGATTGCCAATGGCTGTGTGATTATCGGACAGCACGCGGATTCCACAGGCGCTCCTGCGGCTACCGAGAAGCTGAACAAGGAAGGGAAGATCTGCTACTCTGTAGGATATAATATCGATATGCTGGATACCGCTCCGACAGCGGCGCTCACATCTGCGACCAACAACTGGGCTGCTTATTACGAGTATGCGATCGGCACGGCTGCCAGCGGCGGAACGATTGATACAGACTGGTCACAGGGTTATGCGGACGGCGCTGTAGGTATTACGGCACTGGGAGACGCCTGTGCGGAAGGAACTGCCGAATACGTGGCAGATGTGGAAAAACAGTTAACAGACGGAACTCTGCATGTATTTGATACCTCCAAGTTTACCGTGGACGGCAAGGAAGTGACAACTGCGGAAATCGACCTGAGCTTCTATGATTACAGCCAGAATCCGCCGGAGGCCATCTATGCCGGTGAGACCAAGGAAGCCATCCAGGATGGATATTTCGCTGAATCAACGCTGAGAAGTGCTCCTTATTTCCTGCTTCACATCGATGGAATTACAGAGGACCTTACAGAAGAATAAATCCAAATTTCTGGGCGGATTCCGCCGGTTTTGCGCGGAGAGAAGGAACGGGGGAGCTCTCATAAGCTCCCCCGTTTATATCCAGCCCGGAACAGACGGGCGGGAAAGAACAATGCCGTCTGGGCCAGATACCGGACGGTAAAAGGAAGAGAGGAGGGTTCCATCCCGTGGAAAACGCCATCCAATTAAAGAATATCACAAAAACTTTTGGCCGGGTAGTTGCCAACAAATCCGTTTCACTGGAAATACGCAGGGGCGAGATACTTTCCCTTCTGGGGGAGAATGGAAGCGGAAAGACCACGCTGATGAACATGATTTCCGGCATTTATTATCCGGACGAAGGAGAAATCTTCGTGAACGGAAAGCTGGCGGAGATCAGATCTCCCAGAGACGCGTACAAGCTGGGTATTGGCATGATACATCAGCATTTTAAGCTGGTGGATGTATTCGATGCGACGGAAAACATCGCCTTGGGTCTGGAAAAGAATGAGCGGTTTGATCTGAGGACTGTCCGGGCTGAGGCAAAAGAAATCTGTGACAGATATCATTTTGACCTGAATCTGGATCAGAAGGTCTATGAGATGAGCGTTTCCCAGAAGCAGACGCTGGAGATTGTCAAGGTGCTGTTCCGGGGAGCAGATATTCTGATCCTCGACGAACCTACGGCCGTACTGACGCCTCAGGAGACGGACAAGCTGTTCCAGGTGATACGGAACATGCGTGCTGACGGGAAAGCAGTGGTTATCATCACTCACAAGCTGCATGAGGTGCTGGAGGTTTCCGACAGAGTTGCGATTCTGCGGAAAGGTGAATATATCGGTACTGTGGAGACAAAGGAAGCTACTGAAGCTTCCCTGACAGAGATGATGGTGGGTAAGAAGGTGGATCTGGACATTGAACGGCCTGAACCGGACAATGTGAAGAAACGCCTGGATATCCGGAACCTGACGGTTATCAGCAAAGAAAATGTGAAAATACTGGACGATGTGTCCTTTACCGTAAATGGCGGGGAGATCCTGGGCATTGCGGGAATTTCCGGCAACGGGCAGAAGGAGCTTCTGGAAGCGATTGCGGGGCTTCAGAAAACGTCTCAGGGCAGCAGTATCACCTTTTATGGCGGCGAACAGGCTGACCAGAAGATGGAACTGGTGGGCAAGACGCCCAGGGCTATCCGCGACGCTGGTATCCATCTGGCTTTTGTGCCGGAGGACCGTCTTGGCATGGGGCTTGTGGGCTCGATGGGAATGACGGATAATATGATGCTGAAGACCTATGACAATGGTAAATCTCTTCTGACAGACAGAAAAAGCCCCAAAAAGCTGGCAGAACGGGTGAGGAAAAAGCTGGGGGTAGTTACGCCCAGCATCAACACCCCTGTTTCCCGGCTTTCCGGAGGAAATGTCCAGAAGGTGCTGGTGGGCAGGGAGATCGCGTCCTCGCCGACAGTTCTCATGACGGCCTATGCGGTGCGAGGACTGGACATCAATACATCTTACACAATCTATAATCTGCTGAATGAGCAGAAAAAAGAAGGCGTAGCGGTCATTTACGTCGGGGAAGACCTGGATGTGCTCATAGACCTGTGCGACCGGATTCTGGTGCTTTGCGGAGGCAGAGCTAACGGAATGCTGGACGGCAGGAAGACCACGAAGGAAGAAGTCGGTCTGCTGATGACCAATCTGAAGAACGGGGGTGAGGGAAGATGAAGGAGCCTTTTGTCCGGATTATCAAACGTGACGGGGCGACCATGAGGCTGAAGATTCTTGTGCGCATTGTGGCGATTTTGCTCGCTCTTGTGGTGGACGCTGTGTTTATCTATGGCGTGACGGGGCTGAACCCTCTGGACGTCTACGGAGTGATGTTCCAGGGTACCTTTGCCACACCCATCCGCTTTTCCTGGGCAATGCGTGATCTGGTTACTCTGCTGTGCATTGGCATCGCCCTGGCTCCAGCCTTTAAAATGAAGTTCTGGAATATCGGGGCCGAAGGCCAGGTGCTGATGGGCGGCCTGGCGACAGCCGTTGTGATGGTATATTGCGGCAGCACGCTGCCCACGCCTCTTCTTTTCCTGGTCATGTTTCTGACCAGCCTGATCGCCGGGGCGGTCTGGGGCTTCGTACCTGCCTTTTTTAAGGCAAAATGGGGCACTAATGAAACTCTCTTTACCCTGATGATGAATTACGTCGCTACAAGCATTGTGGCGTGTTTTACCAATATTCTCAGGGGAAAGGCTTCCAGCCTTGGAAAGCTGAATATGGGCACTCAGGCGGGATGGTTTCCGCAGTTCCTGGGACAGAGGTATAATATCAACATCCTGATCGTGGCAATCCTCACGGTGGTCATGTTCCTCTATCTGAAATATTCCAAGCATGGCTATGAGATCAGTGTTGTGGGAGAATCGGAAAATACAGCCCGCTATGCGGGAATTAATGTAAAGCGGGTCAGAATCCGCACAATGCTCATATCCGGCGCTATCTGCGGACTGGCCGGTTTCCTGATCGTAGCCGGCAGGGATCAGACGATCTCAACGAATACTGCCGGCGGCCAGGGCTTTACCGCTATCATCGTGGCTTGGCTGGCTAAATTTAATACATTTTATATGGCGCTGATTTCCTTCCTTTTGATCTTCCTGTCAAAGGGCGCCGCGGAGATCGCTTCTGCCTATAGCCTGAACGACTATGCTTCCGATATTATTACCGGAGTGATTCTGTTCTTTATACTGGGAAGTGAATTTTTCATCAATTTCAAGATGATTTTCCGCAGCAGAGCCAATAAGGAGGTGAAATAGTATGGAAAATCTCATCGCATGGATTATCCGGGCTATTCCTTTCGGAACAATAATCATGTACGGCGCCATGGGCGAGATCCTGACTGAGAAGTCCGGCAACCTGAATCTGGGCGTGCCCGGTATCATGTATCTGGGCGGTTTCGCGGGGTTTGCCAGTTCTTATTATTATGAAAAGCTGATGCCAAACCCGAACGCTGTGGTCTGTGTGATCATCGCTCTGGTCTGCTGTTTGGCGGCCTCCATGCTGGGCGGGCTGATCTTCAGCTTTCTCACCATCACCCTACGGGCGAATCAGAATGTAACCGGTCTCGCGCTTACGATTTTCGGAATGGGCGTGGCTAATTTCTTCGGCGTATTCATTCTGAACGGTGCGAGTTATACGGCGGCGCCCCTGGCCAACAGCGCTTTTGCCCAGAAAATACCTGTATTGTCTTCAAAGCTGGGTGTCGTCAGTCAGACAGTATTCAGCTATGGATTTCTCGTGTATGCGGCGATCATAATAGCGGTGATCTTCCATCTCATACTGAACAAGACCCGTGTGGGCCTGAATCTCCGCGCCGTAGGAGAGAACCCGGCCACAGCGGATGCCGCCGGAATCAGCGTCACCCGCTACAAATATCTGGCCACCTGTATCGGTGCCGGACTGTCCGGAATCGGCGGCCTGTATTACGTACTGGACTACAACCAGGGGATCTGGGCGACCACAGAACAGATTGAGGCCCTGGGCTGGCTGGCTGTGGCACTGGTAATCTTCACTACCTGGAAGCCGTTAAACGCCATCTGGGGAGCTTATCTCTTCGGTATGCTGTATTGGCTCTACCAGTTCCTCCCGAACCTTCTGGGCATTAAGGTAGCCAGTTATATGACAGATCTGATCCAGATGGTTCCCTATGTGGTGACGATCATTGTGCTGATAGTGGCCAGCTTCCGGAAAAAGAAAGAAAACCAGCCGCCGGCGAATCTGGGGCTGTCGTATTTCAGAGAGGACCGCTGAGTATCAGTAGGACGGCGATATGTTTAGATAATCATAAAGGTTAGGAAGCAGGAATCCGCAGAGGCTCCTGTCTCCTAACCTTTTAGGTTGCTTCTTTATTTACCAGCAATTATAGACCTTTTCAGCAAATGCCGGCATTTCTTTTACCTCGATCCTTGTGCCGTCGTCCAGAAGCACAGATCCGTTAAATTTCCCGAACACCTGATTACTTTTCATTCCTATTAATTTTAGGAATATCAGCCCATTGCTCCGGTGATATCCCGGCGTGAGTGTGAGGTCAAGCCGGCCGTCCTCTGAGATGAAATGCCAGGGTTTCATCCACCTTTCCTTTTCTGGATCCTTTTCCAGGCTGACCCTTCCTATCTTATGACATTTGCCGTCGTAAAATACGGCGGTTTCCGTTGCCGCGCTTTCGTCACCGAAACCCCAGGTAAGCTCAAACCCAAACAGCTTTCCATCAATGACTGTGCTGCCGTTTGACCAGTACCATGTATTTCTCCAGGGCCAGACGCCTCTTCCCCAGTCCATCACCATATAGGTGTCCTTTGGGTCATATTTGATTGTCTGACCGGCTATTTTTATCGTTCCGCCTGCCTGGATACAGTTGAGCTTTTGGGTATAGAAAAAGCAATGAGGATTTTTAAACGGAGTGGCCACCGTGATACTTTCCTGGTCCGGAAGCCTTTTGCCAGTGATATCTATTTTGAAATCTTTTCTTCTATATTTTCCCTTAAAAAACAGCTTATGAGAAGAGGCATCCGTGATAAACTCCGCTTTTCTGCCGAATTTGTAATAGGAAAATTGAAACGGTTTGTCTGCCGCATGGCTCATTTTATATTTATCGGGATAAGATGGTTCCATCACCAGGTCATTGTAATGCTTCCCTGTCTTCAGATCAATGACATCTGCGATCATAGCGGCGAATATAGAAATGTTATAAAAATTGAGCTCGGTCATATAACGGCCGTCGGAGATCATATAATAATCCCACTCTTTAATTCTCCATCTGTGCTTTTTGATGTTTTCCTTATTGTAGATGTAGTGATTCCGTTTGCAGTATCCGGGATTTAACAAATGCCCCTGATCGTCCAGCAGGGGCTGCGGCTGCGTTATTTCTGTTTGTTTGTGATCTTCCATTGCTACCTCATTGTATATCCGGTTACGATTGGGTACCATCCGGATTTTCCGTAAAATTCTATGGCATTAGTTACAGGGGCTATTCCGGCGAGCACATCATTGTAGAGAATGTCAATTAGAAACAGCAGCCCCACGGCCGTCATCAGAATAAAAAATCGTTTCTCGCCGATCTTTTCTAAAAGCCAAATCAGAACGGGCACTATCACATACATAAGGAGCAGCCCTGCAAAAGCGAAGACCAAAACGGATCTTAAGCAGATAAAACCGCCAATATTGCCGAAATTCCAGATTTCAGTGTTGTAATCCCAGCTTCTTGTTCCTGTGGATGTGTATATGGCAAACCCCGCGGCGTATTCCAACAGCCCGCAGACCAGCCCGCTCATTAGAAAAACAAGCCACGGCTTCTTCCTGAGGCCATAGGAAACGATAAAAATGATCAGGCCTCCGAACCCGTAGATCTCGATCCATGGCCCAAAGCAGGTGCCCCTTCTGGTGAGCGCTCCATTATTTATGATGTAAAAAATAGTTTCATATATGAATCCGAAAATCCCTCCGCTAAAAAATATGCCGAAAAAAATCGCGGCCCATGTCTTCTTGCTAAAGGTATTCTTGTTGTATACAAAATTCTGAAGCGTCATAATAAACGTCCTTTCGGCAGCCATGATGCAGGAGTGCGTATGCTTCCAACTATAACCATGATAACACAAAAGAAACAGCTTGCAAAGAATTACGATAGAATCTTAGTTTGGACAATTTCATGGCAGTGTCGCATTTACCGCAAATGCCTCTTGACGTTCCAGGTAAAAAGGGGTAATGTATGTAGCGAAGATTATTAATTTCATATGTGCTTTTCTCTTATTCAGAGTGGCGGAGGTACATAGGACCTGTGAAACCACGGCAACCCCGTTGAAGGAAGGTGCCAGCCTGAGCGAAATTTTCGAACAATAAGGGGATTTGATAATTGTATTGTTAAGTCCATCTTATGATGGACTTTTTATTATCCCTTTCAATGGAGAAGAGAGCGAAGAAGCAGCAAAAGAAAAGGAGAACTTAGAATGGAAAAAAGATTGTTTACTTCTGAATCTGTTACTGAAGGCCATCCGGATAAAATCTGTGATCAGATTTCAGACGCGATCCTGGACGCCCTCGTTGCACAGGACCCAATGAGCCGCGTGGCTTGTGAGACCTGTACGACAACAGGTGTGGTCATGGTTATGGGCGAAATTACCTCCAAGGCGAATGTGGATATTCAGCAGATCGTGCGCGACACGATTACGGAGATCGGATATACACGCGGTAAATATGGATTTGACGCGGAAACCTGCGCGGTGATAACAGCGCTGGATAAACAGTCGGCAGATATCGCGCTGGGCGTTGATAAGGCGCTGGAAGCGAAAGAAAATACCATGTCTGACGCGGATATTGATGCAATCGGAGCCGGAGACCAGGGCATGATGTTCGGTTATGCGAATAATGAGACAGAGGAATATATGCCGTATCCGATTGCGCTGGCCCACAAGCTGGCCCTGAAGCTGACAGAGGTCCGCAAAGACGGCACGCTGCCCTATCTCAGACCGGATGGCAAGACTCAGGTTACGGTTGAGTATGACGAGGCCGGTAAACCGTTCCGCCTGGATGCGGTTGTCCTGTCCACGCAGCACGGCCCGGAGATCAGCCAGGAGCAGATCCACGAAGATATCAAAAAATATGTGTTTGATCCGATCCTGCCGAAGAATATGATTGATGATGATACGAAATTCTACATTAATCCCACCGGACGTTTCGTAATCGGCGGACCTCATGGAGATTCCGGACTGACAGGACGGAAAATCATCGTGGATACATACGGTGGATATGCCCGTCACGGCGGCGGCGCTTTCTCCGGCAAGGACTGTACTAAGGTAGACCGTTCCGCAGCTTACGCGGCGCGTTATGTGGCTAAAAACCTGGTGGCTGCAGGATTAGCAGATAAATGTGAGATTCAGCTTTCCTATGCCATCGGCGTAGCCCATCCCACATCCGTCCAGGTTGAAACCTTCGGTACCGGTAAGCTTTCTGATGAGAAGCTGACAGAGATCGTCCGCGAGAACTTCGACCTTCGCCCTGCCGGAATCATCAAGATGCTGGATCTGCGCCGTCCGATCTATAAGCAGACGGCGGCCTATGGACACTTCGGAAGAAATGACCTGGATCTGCCCTGGGAGAAGCTGGATAAAACAGACGCTCTGAAAAAATATTTATAATCAGGAATAAAAGACCCTTTGCTGTCAACTGACAAAATAGTCAGGCAGCAAGGGGCTTTCCAATTTGACGGTGAGGGGGGGAGGCGTTTGGATACCCGGACGAAAGGCTGTCGGGAGGTGGGATGGAACAGGGGGGTGCCATGGAAGGCTTCGGCCTGAAGTTCTGCTAAGTGGCCATCAGCGCCTGCAGGGAGGTACCAGGGCAAGTCCGGTAGAAAGACTGATGTCTTTCTATCCTCCGTGCCCTTCAGGTATTGTGCGTGAAGCACAATACCTGCCCTCCCTTCCGGCGCTGCTGCCCACTAAGCAGAACTAATCAGGCCTGCAGAAATCCATGGCACCCCCCTGTTCCATCCCGCCTCCCGACAGCCTTTCTGGTGATCGAAAACGCCTCGCCCGGGTTCAACGAAAGTGTCATCCCTATAGTTTCAGACGGTAATGCATGACTGAATTGGGGTCATTGGCGCCGGAATTTTTTTCGCTTAATTCCGACATCTGATGTTTAATAATTAATGCCAGTGATTTTTCGTTTCATCCCGAAATCTACTGTCTGAGACCATCGGGGTTCCACCTCTGGCGAGAGCCATTGTACCGTCTGGGACAGCCAGAAAAGCAGCGGGAGAGCTTCAGCGGTTGCGGCCTGCCGGGCAGACCTCTGCAGGGTTGTTAGTGATTCTTGACTTCCGGAGGCCGCTCTCCAGGGGGCGTCCGCTGTGCTTCAAGCACGGCGGGCGAGGGGAACGGAGGATGGAAGGCATCAAGCCTTCCACCGGACTTTCCCCGGTACCCCTGGAGAGCGGTCTTCGGAAGTCTTAGAATCACTTCAACCCGAAGCCCAGTCTGCCCGGCAGGCCGCAACCGCTGAAGCTCTCCCGCCGCTTTTCGTCCGGGTATCCATCCCCCCTCGCCACAAACCCATCAGTCCTTTTATTAAATAACTGTGAAATTGGTTGACAGAATATTAGTTTAGAAGTATTATAATTAAAAGCTTAACTATTAAAAGCTTTTAGTTATAAATGTAGCTTGCAGCTAATAGAATTTTACAGCTGAGATTTAATAAACTGGAACTCGGTGAAGAGAGGTGAGACCTATGAAGTGCCAGTATTGCAAGAAAAATGAAGCAGATAAAGTGTTTTATGTTAACTGGATGGGCGGTATCTATCAGATTGCCATGTGTGAAGAGTGCATGAAGAAGATGTGGCAGAAGGCTGGCGCAGCAGGCCAGGAAGATACCTTTAAGAAATATACCGGCTGGTGGCCGGGGAAACTGGAGGAACGGAAGCCGGGAGAGCGGCTGTTTCCTGAAGATGCGGGAGATCTGCTGAAGAGGAAACGCCAGCTGTCCGCGCTGCAGAACCGCCTTCATGAAGCGGCGGAAGCGGAGAATTACGAAGAAGCGGCACGGCTCAGAGACGATATTGCCGTCATAGAGAAGGAGGTGTATTCCCATGAAAACTGCACAGGAAGCGTATAGTGAACGCGTGCTGCAGATGTTTCAGCTGTCCCTGCAGTTTGCGGCTCATATGGGCTGCGGATTCGTAGGGAGTGAGCATCTGCTGTGGGCGATGACTCAGGATCAGGGAAAAGCCGGAAGGATACTCAGGAGATACGGAGTAAACGGCGAGCTGATCAGTGAGTATTTACAGGAATATGGAGAAAAGGATGATGCAGACAGCGGAGTCCAGGCGATTCAGATGTCGGGAGAGGCGGAGCAGCTTCTGAGACGGGCCGCGGAGATAGCTGAGAATCAGGCTCAGGAGGTAATGGAGCCTGAAGATCTGCTGGCTGCCATGTTAGAAGGTGAGGACAGCGCGGGAGCGCAAATATTACAGTCGCTGGATATTGACCCGGAACAATTGCAGAAGGAACTCAAGCAGGTAAGTGATACGGTGGGGGAAACAGCCGCTCCTCCCGCAGAGGTGAAGGGCAGGAAAGGACAGGGAGAAGAAAATCTGTCCAAGTATGGGCGGGATATCACACAGAAGGCCCGTGAAGGAGGATTTGATCCTGTAATTGGGCGGGAGGATGTGGTCGAGCGGTTGGTACAGGTGCTTTCCAGGCGTACGAAGAATAACCCTGTGTTAATCGGAGAGCCTGGCGTTGGAAAAACTGCTGTCGCAGAGGGGCTGGCCCAGCGTATCGCCAGCGAGCTGATTCCGCAGAACCTGAAGAACAGACGTATTATATCACTGGATCTGGTGGGCATGGTGTCCGGCGCCCGGTTCCGCGGGGATTTTGAGGAACGGATGAAAGCATTTCTGGAAGAGGCTGAGGCAGCAGGAGATGTGATTCTGTTTCTGGATGAACTGCATACACTGATCGGTGCGGGAGCGAGCAGCGGGGACGCCATGGATGCAGCCAACATCCTGAAGCCAGTGCTGGCCCGGGGTGGGCTGCAGGTGATTGGCGCCACCACACGGGCAGAGTACAGGAAATATGTGGAAAAGGATGCCGCTCTGGAACGCAGGTTTCAGCCTGTCCTGGTAGAGGAGCCGTCTCAGGAGGAGGCAGTGAATATCCTCAGGGGGCTTAGAGGCCGTTATGAAGATTTCCATGGACTGGAGATCACAGATGAAGCTGTGAAGGCTTCGGTAGAATTGTCGGCCCGCTATATTCCTGACAGGTATCTGCCGGATAAGGCCATTGATCTGATGGATGAGGCAGCCTCCCGTATCCGGACGCGGAGCATGACGGTTCCGCCGCATCTGCAGGCCCTGGAGGAAGAGATCCAGGATGTCTGTGCGAGGAAGAAGAAAGCGGCGGCCCTGCAGGAATATGAACGGGCTGCCGTTCTGCGGGATGAGCAGACAGAGCTGGAAAAGACGCTGAAGAACCGGCAGGAGCTCTGGCAGAAGGAGCAGGGAAGCCAGGTGACCGCTGAAGACATAGCCCAAGTGGTTTCGGCCTGGACGAAGATTCCCGTCACCATGCTGACGAAAGAGGAAAGCCAGAGGCTGAGGTCGCTGGAGGAGACGCTGCACAGGCGTGTGATCGGGCAGGAAGAAGCTGTGACGGCTGTGGCCCGTGCCATACGGCGGGGCAGGACAGGGGTTGCAGATCCCAACCGTCCGATCGGTTCCTTTCTGTTTTTAGGTCCGACCGGCGTGGGTAAGACAGAGCTGTGCCGGGCGCTGGCTGAGGTGATGTTCCAGGATGAAAACGCGATTATCCGGATGGACATGTCGGAATATATGGAAAAGCATACAGTTGCCAGGCTGGTAGGACCTCCGCCCGGTTATGTGGGGTATGAGGAAGGCGGACAGCTGACCGAGCAGGTGAGGAAAAGGCCCTACAGCATAGTTTTATTTGATGAAATAGAAAAGGCCCATCCAGACGTGTGGAACGCGCTGCTTCAGATTCTGGATGACGGCCGCCTGACGGACGGACAGGGACGTACCGTCAGCTTTAAGAATACGATCATTGTCCTGACTTCCAATGTGGGGGCAAGGGATATCCTGGGCAGGAAATCCCTCGGCTTTGCCGGGGCCGCCCAGGATAGCGAGACACGGTCGGCGGAAGAGATCCGCAGTGCGGTTATGGAAGAAGTGAAGATGACATTTTCACCGGAATTCCTGAACCGGCTGGATGAAATCATTGTTTTCCGCCAGCTGGGACGGGAAGATATCCGGGCCATTGCCCGGGGGCTGACAGAACGTCTGTCTGCCAGAATGGCGGGAAAAGGAATCAGGCTGGTTGTAGAGGACAGCGCCGTAGATGTGCTGGCTGCCAAAGGCTTTGATCCTATATATGGAGCGAGACCGTTGAAGAGATCTATCCAGTCGGTGCTGCAGAACGCGGTCGCGGATCAGATTCTGGAAGGCGGTTTTGAGAAGGAAGATGAAATTGTCGCCAGTGGCAGGGAGGAAGATATCTGCCTTGCAGTGCGCCGAAATTCATAAGCAGAGAGCCGCTCAATCATTGTATATGGTGATTGAGCGGCTTTTCCAGTTTTAATGATTGTAAATATTTGCTGCGTTGTAACCGACGCCCAATGTTTTATACATATATTCGCAAGATTCCCGCAGCCCCTTTAGCTCCAGTTTGCGCCCTTCTTCTATGGAGTAACCGGACAGAGGCAATTCGATTTCCAGATCAATGGTATCCAGCTGTTTCGGCGCCTGTTCCCGCAGGATTTTTATGATTGCAGCGCAGTCAACGTTTCCCTGGCCGATGGCAGTACCCACAGAATGCGTGCCGTCCGGATCAGCAAACACACGGTTGTCGCAAAAATGGACACAGTTTACATAAGGAGCCATCTTGCGGACACATGATTCAATTCCCTCCATCAGCATCAGAGAGTTGATAGTGTCGCAGCAGGCGCCGATCTGTGGATGGGCCAGCTCTTCGACCAGCCAGATCACCTCGTCAGAGAACAGATCACAGTGATTCTCAATAGATATTTGCAGCCCATACTTTTCAATGAGCGGGATTGCTTTGCGGAAGTTTTCAGCTATGGCCGCCAGCTGTGCGACTACAGATGCACACATGCAGGAGTGGGAGGATTTCTCCGGATGCTTTACATCTGTGCTGTATTTTACCAGCTTACATCCCAGAGTGTGGGCGATTTCCAAAGAATCTTCAATGGTACAGTTTACGCGTGGATCAGAGGGTGCATGGAAAGAAACGTTCAGTTCCAACTCGATTCCGTGTTCCTCTGCATATCTGCGGCACGCGGCCAGATGCTCTGCGGAAATGTCGTTTTGGATGTCAACCAGTGTGATATGCAGGACATCCAGCCCCACCTCAACGGCAATATCAACCAGATCCTCAAAGGTTTTTACCTGCTCAAAAGTGTGATGTTCTCCATATTCCTGAAATCCCCAGCTCTCGCCAAACCCGGAAAGATGGAGGGTATAGCTGTGCATGCCCAGTTTAAATCTGCGGTCTTGATTCTGCAACATTTTATGATCTCCTTTCGATTCTCAGCCTTTCTAAAGAAATTGAATGCCGGAAACGCACATGCAATTACTTTTAAAAATGCCGTTTTACAATTATTGATGCAATTGGCGTGCCAGTCTTCAAATGCTGCCGGGAAATTGCATTCATTAGTATCTTTTGTTAAAATTTCTCAATTATCGGTTGAAATAATTGTGTAAATTGTTACTGCTTACGTCGATTCTGAATCGGTTACCAGTTTTGGCTATATAAATAGCGCATAATATTTTTGCATGATATGCTTAATATTTTTGCGCATGCAAAAATATTAAGCATAATAGTCAAAAGTAAAATGGCAGAATGCAAATAAAATTTGCATTCTGCCAAGATATTTATCCTCCAAAACGTGAGGGGGGGATTCAATTAGAAGTTTCTGTGATGCCCATACATTTACATGAGCAATTCTTTTACCTGGATTCCGTATTTCCTGATACGGTATTGTAGATTCTGCCGGCTCATTTTGAGAACGCGGGCAGTTGCTGAAATGTTTCCTCCGTGCTCCCTGAGGACTTTGCAAATTGTACTGCGCTCTACGTCCTGCATGGTGCTGTTCAGTGAGGAACGGAGCGCGGGTGATTCTGCCGGGCGGCTCACAGGGTGAAGCAGTGACTGTGATTCAGACATATATTTGGGAATATAATCCGGTTTAATCATTGGCTCGTCGTCCGGGAGAATGTTGATCGCATGCTCGATGATATGCTCCAGTTCGCGGATGTTGCCTGGCCAGCTATACGCATTGAACAGATCAACAGTTGCGGGGTCCAGTCCCCGGACATTGCGCGAAAGCCTGACGTTGCACTTCATGATAAACTGTTTGGCAAGCAGGGGAATGTCTTCTTTGCGTTCACGCAGGGGCGGGATCGTGAGATTGACAACGCCGAGACGGTAGAACAGGTCCCGCCTGAGCTTATTTTCCTCAATTGCCTGCATAGGCGGGATATTCAGGTTAGACAGCACGCGGACATCTACGTGAATGGCAGAGGCCCCCCCGACACGGCGGACTACGCCGTCCTGTAAGACACGGAGAAGCTTTGCCTGTAAATTAATATTCATGGAGTTCAGTTCATCGAGCATCAGTGTGCCGTTGTTCGCCTGCTCAAAATATCCCTGTCTGTGTTCTGCGCCGGTATAGGCGCCTTTTTCCGTACCGAATAACAGACCCTCCAGCAGGTTTTCAGGAATTGCCGCACAGTTAATTGCAAGAAATGGGCCTTTTGCCCGGCGGCTGTCATTGTGGATACTCTGCGCGAACAGCTCCTTGCCGGTTCCCGTCTCTCCGTATATCATCACAGAAGAATCTGATTTGGCGGCCCGGTGGCACTGTTCAATCAGTGTTTCGATGGAAGCGCTGATGTGGGTTATGTCGTTAAAATGATACTTAGCAGACAGCGCGCTCTTTCCGCTGCGCTGCTTTCCCGGATCGCTCTGGGCGATCAACTTCGCCTGCAGCTCTATGATCTTTTTATTCAGGGAATCGACGGCGCTCCAGTCCTTCATGATGCTATATCCGCCGAGTACCTGGCCATTCTGGATGATAGGATAAGTATTGGCGGTGATATCCACGTTTTTATTATAGCGGGTCGTATAAATCTGCCGTCTGGAAAGAAATACCTGCTTTTCCCGGATGGAGCAGGGAATAATCAGTTCCTGCCCATCCAAAGGTTCGTATACGTCTTCATTTTTTTCTCCAATGACATCACCTGGAACAACCTCATCCATCTTAATGCAGGCATTGTTGAGGAAGCTGATCCGCGTTTCTTCATCGCACATGATGACTGCGTCGCTCACCTGTTCTAAGGCGTGCTCGAACATGTCGCATTGTGCGTCTCTAGTCGCAGCCCGGAACACAATCAGCCGGCAGTCAGGCGGCAGATTGTGTGCCGCGGGAGTGGGACAGCGTAGCAGATATTCGTTAAAACCTATGTAAGCATACATTTTTTGCTCTGGCTCTGCACATAGAGGCTCAGCAATTTCAAAAAGATACTTGCCGATCAGCCAGTTATGTTCCTGTCCATGCAGCAGCCGGACAGCCGCCTCATTTACCTCACAGATCTTCCAGTCGTCAGCAGCGACCAATGCGCCCAGCCCGCAATCTGACAGCACTTTCATAATCTCCTGATATTCCATCACAAACCTCCTGTTCCACAAAACTTCCGATTGAAGTATGAAAAAAGGGCCCGCACTAATCACTTAGTGTGACAGCCCCTCAATGATCTGGCATACCGTCCAGTGTTCTGTATAAATTATTCAAATCTGTGAGCAGTTCGATCAGCTGTCTCATATTATTTTCCCCGAAACGACGCACGATCTCCGCCCATATTCCATAATACTTCTTCATGGACTGGTCTGCAGCGGCCCTGCCTTCATCAGTGATGCTGATAGAGATCTTCCTCCGGTCACAAAGATCAATCTTCCGTGTGATATAGTTCTTCTTCTCCAGCGAATTCAGTATGTAGGAAACGGCTGGTTTAGAAATCAGAAGCTGTTCCTGGATCATCGGGACATTCAGGTGGACGTCGGGGCATTCATTGCAGAGCGTGGTAATATGATATAAAATGGCCATCTCATTGATTTGCATCTCACATTCTGATGAAAAAACTGATTCCAGCTTCTTCAGGCGGGACATGGATGTAATAAATTGTTCAATCAGTGAAGGTTCCATATATAAACTCCTTAATTAGTAAATGTTTAACTAAAGTATACTCCAAAAAATGGAGCATTACAAGAAAAAATATGGTTTTGATTCCAAATGGTCGGGGAGGGGGAGGGGGGTATCCACCCCCCCCCTCTCGCCCAAAACCCAAATCAGTGAGGTTTTGCGGCTTGTGGATTTTTGCATAAGGCGTTACAATAAAAGAAATGAGTTTTTGGTAAGGAGGATCGTGGTTTGGATTTTTACAAGAGGATGAAGGTGGCCTGTGGGAGGATTCCGGAAGGGAAGGTGGCTACTTATGGTCAGATTGCCTTGTTGTGTGGAAAACCACGGAATGCCAGGCAGGTGGGGTATGGTCTCAGATGTGGGCTGGCGGGGGATGTGCCCGCTCATCGGATGGTGAATGCAAGAGGGGTATTGAGTGGGGCGGCCTCATTTGAGGTTCCGGGTCTTCAGAAAATGCTTTTGGAAAAAGAAGGGATCCAGGTGATGATTACGGATGAAGGTCAGGTTGTGGATCTGAAAAAGTATGGGTGGAAGAATACGCTGAGGGAAGCGGAGACGCTGGCTGTTGAATTTGAACTGCTGGGTATATAGAAGTTCCACGGTTTGTATTCAGGCGTGTATAAGTGCGTCTGTAGGTGAGCTGTGTTGTTTCATTTTTTTTATTAATTCTTCACAGCATTTTTCACTGCTTTTTATTAAAATCTGAATGTCTCCCTTCGAGGCGTTATCAATATGTATCCCTGCGCTGGCTGCCGCGTGGCAGCGAAAGGCCAGGGATATTTTTTGTGCAAATAATTCTGCCACCAGATCGTCTCTGTGGCCGGGCAGGGCGATCATGTTGACTGTGGTTTTTTCGGAATCGGGATAACAGACGGCGATAGCTCCCACATGATGAAGCGTGCCGCCGCAGACAGCGATGTTCCAGTCTTTTCCGCAGGGAATTGCGGTGGCGGTGATTTCAAACCGGCTTCCTGTATTAACCTGTGCTGAAATAACGTATGACATATGTATTCACCTCATCTTTTCGCAACCCAGAATTAATCCAGGGGTACGGTTCTCTTTCCGTCCGAAACTTTCATTGTAAATTATAAAAGAAATACTTGCCATAACCTATTCTTTTGTGGAATAATATCTCATTTAAAACAGAATTGCAGAAAAATTAAAATGAGCGCAAACTAATGTTGGAAAGCAGGTGGGGATTCATTTATATGGAGAAAAGAAGAATTATCGTGGGAATCAGCGGGGCGAGTGGTATTCCGGCTGCAGTTGAGGTGCTGAAACTTCTGAAACAGCAGGAGGGATATGAGAGCCATCTGGTGATTTCTGACAGTGGAAAGGTAACGATTACATATGAAAGCAGCTGGAGCGTGAAAGATATTGAAGGGCTGGCGGACTGTGTCTATGATACCCATTCGATTGGAAGCGCGGTTGCCAGCGGGAGCTTCAGGAATGATGGCATGATCATCGTGCCCTGCAGCATGAAGACAGTTGCGGGTATTGCCAACGGATACAGTGATTCGCTGCTCCTGCGGGCGGCGGACGTAGTTCTGAAGGAACGGAGAAAGCTGGTGCTCATGGTCAGGGAATGCCCATTCAGCAGCATTCATCTTGAAAATATGCTGAAGCTCTGTAATCTGGGTGTGGATATCCTGCCCATGGTGATGACTTTTTATAACAAGCCAGAAACACTTGAAGATATGGTTCATCATATGGCCTGCAAGTGCCTGGAGCGTTTCGGGATTGAAGCGGAAGGGTACAGACGGTGGATGGAGCAATAAAGGAAGGAGAAGGAATATGAAAATGCTCATTGACGGATGCGAAGTGGATGCGTCCAACGGAAGAACAATTGATGTCACCTGTCCCGTAAATGGTTCGCTGGTGGGGACGATCCCTGCGGCGACAGAACAAGATATGGAAAAAGCGCTTGCCGCGTCGGTTAAGGGACAGAAGGCATGGCAGGCGATCCCGCTCAGAGAAAAAGAGCAGATCCTGGACAGGTTTGAAGAACTGCTGGAGGAGAACAAAAAAGAAATTCTGACAGTTGTATGCAAAGAGTCCGGAAGCAGCCTCAGAAACGGGCTGATGCAGATCCAAGGGCTTCCCCAGCTGTTCCGCGGATATCTGGAAACAGCGAAACGATATAATGGACATCTCATGGTGCCTGGCATCGAAGCGGGGCATGACGGGAAAACAGAGAATGATATGCAGCTCGTAACCTATGAGCCGGTAGGGACAGTCCTGGCAATTGTCCCATTTAACGCTTCCATCATGCTGTTTGCATATAAAGCGGCGCCTGCACTTGCGGCTGGAAACGCGGTGATTGTAAAGCCGCCCACGACGAACCCGCTGGCAGTCATAATGATCTGTAAACTGCTGTGGCAGGCCGGCGTCCCGGGCAGCACGCTGCAGGTCATCACGGGAAACGGGGGCGAGATCGGTGATTACCTGTCGAAAGATCCGCGGATTAACGCCGTTACATTGACTGGAAGCACGGAAGTAGGCGTACATATCGCAGAAATCATGGCAAAGAAGCTTTCACCCTGCGCGCTTGAGCTGGGTGGAAATGATCCCTTTATAATTATGGAGGACGCGGACCTTCAGGCGGCCATTGCAGACGGCGCTTTTTGGAGGATGAATTCCGCCGGACAGATCTGCATTTCACCCAAACGGTTTATTGTCCATAATTCCCTGAAAGAAGCATTTACCCAGGGAGTTCTGGAATTTACCAAAACGATTCATATGGGCTATGATATGGATTATGACGCAGAAGTAGAGAAATTCCTGAACCTGGATTTCTCCAAGATGGCACATGCGGGAATGATTATGAATCCGCTGATTTCTGAAAGGGCAGCTAAGACTGTCGAGGAGCAGATTCAGAAGACGGCTGCCCAGGGAGCGAAGATCCTGACAGGCGGCAGAAGGAACGGATGCTTTATAGAGCCCACCGTTCTCGGCGACGTGACCAGAGACATGGATATTATGAAGGATATGGAGATATTCGGGCCGGTACTTCCAATTTGCGGATTTGACACGGAAGAAGAAGCCCTGGAAATCGCGAATCAGAGTAGTTATGGCCTGTCGGGATGCGTATGGACCAAAGACTGGAAAAAGGGCATGCGCATGGCGCGCGCGATACAGTCCGGCGGCGTTGTCATCAACGGAACCGGCACTTACCGCAATATGATGCATCCATTCGGCGGCTATAAGCACAGCGGCATGGGAAGAGAAGGGTTTATGACACTCGGCGAAATGATGCAGGAAAAAGTAATCATCATGAAGGATTTTTACCGCGCTGACTAACGTAAAAGACAATACGTGAAACGCGGATTCCTGATAATAGAAAAGGAGAGTAAAGTTATGGCAACGAAAAGACAGCTTGAAAAATACAGACCGTTTGGTGTAAAAGGCTATGTGTATTCCGGCAGCGGTTCTATTTCTGTGATCGGTAAGATCTGTAACTCTGAAGGATGGAAAAAACTTTTGCTTGTGATTGACCCCGGCGTTCTCGCGGCGGGCGGCGCGGATTCTATCATTAAAACGGTTGAAGCGGCAGGGCTTGAATATAAGATCTTTTCAGAGATCAAACCGAATCCGCTGCAGGTGGATATCGAGACGATCGGATTCCCGATGTATCAGGAATTTGGAGCAGACGCGATTATTGCAGTGGGCGGCGGTTCAGCCATGGACAGTGCAAAAGGCATTGCAATGATGGGCGACAGCGGCAAGACGATAGATGAGCTGGAAAAAATCCTATTTGCCCTGGATCCCCATGTAGCCACACCCTGGCATACATTCCCGATGATATGTATACCCACCACGTTCGGTACAGGTTCAGAAGTCATCCGCAACGCGGTTATTTCCGACGTCACAGGACACAAGCTGGTTCCCATGCACGACTGCATCCTTCCGGCGTATGCGATTGAAGACCCGGATCTGATGGCGACCCTGCCGGCCCATGTGGCAGCGGCAACGGCTATGGATGCGCTGGTACAGGCAATAGAATCCTATGTAAGCCGCGCTGCAACAGAGTTTTCTGAGCTGTGCGCGCTTCACGCGATCGAACTGATCGGACCGAATATCGTGAGATATGTGCGCAACCCCGCAGAAGAGGGGCCTGCCGACGCTATCTGCCGCGGCGCGATGTTTGCAGGAGTTTCCTGGAACTGTTCCTCTATCGCACAGATTCATGCATGTAATCATCCGATCACAGAAGTTCTGCATATCGCTCACGGCGACGCATGCGCGATCCTGCTTCCCTGGTTCGTGGAATGGAACGGGGAGAATAAGCGGGAGAAATTCTGGAAGGTCTATAATGCAATGTATCCCCTGGAGACGGTTGCGTATAAAGACTTCGACCTGAATGTATTAGTTAAGAAACTGATGAAACTGAACTATGATCTGAACATCCTGAATAACATGACGATGGATGAATACGCAAAATCCCGCGGTATTGAAGGCGGATGCCCGGATGAGCTGTGCGATCAGATCATCGATATGCAGTTTGCGGGCCGGGATCTTCCGCAGTATCCCAGAAAGACATCGGATGCAGAGATGAAGAAGGCGCTGCGTGATGTAAACCATGGAAAATATATCTATCAGCCGGAATGATTTTCCGGCGGAATGAATCTTCCCGGCGTAAGCGGGAGACAGATCCAAGGGGAAAGGAGTAACCATGGATATCAAACCTAGAGATAATGTCATTCTGGCATTTCAGCACAAGGAACCCTACTGGATTCCAAACAGCGTGACAGACTGTGATATTGTCCTCCAGTCTGCCGTTATGGAACGGTACGAGGGAAAAACGACAGGATTCGACGAGTTTGGCCTGGAATATGTCTACAATGAAGAGGCAAACGGGCCGGTGCTGAAACCCGGATTCCAGCTGGTGGGCGATGTGGATGAATGGGAAGACATAAAATTTCCGGATTTGGATAACCGGGACTGGGAAGCGGCGGCTGCCCGGGACACGGCCGGATGGGACCGGAAGAACAGGTTTTCCATCGTGCAGATGTTTAACGGCATGTTTGAGCGTGCGCATATGTCGATGGGATATGAAAATGTGCTGATGGGTCTTCTGACAGAGCCGGAGGCAATGGAAGGCTGGTTCAGGAAGTTTACGGATTACCGCTGTACATTAATCCGGAGGATAGCGAAATATTACAAGCCGGATGCAGTGATGATTTTTGACGATTATGGTGCAAAAGAATCCATGATGTTCAGTCCGGATGTGTTCCGCGACCTGATCAAACCACAGCTAAAGCGTCTCGTGGATACCGCGCATGAATGTGGGCTGTATTATATCCTTCACTGCTGCGGTTACTATAAACCCATTTTTCCGGATATCGTCGAACTCGGAGTGGATGCAGTGCACCCTGTGCAAGTCTCCAATGATCCGGCAGAACTCAAGGGAAAATATGGAGATAAAATCACGATTCTGGGTGGTTTTGATAATGTGAACATTCTGGACCGAGAGGACTGCACAGAAGAAGAGACGAGGGCAGAACTCCGGAGAGTGCTTGAAGAGCTCGGACCAGGAGGAAGCTTTGTCGCATGGCGGTCATTTTTCTGCAGTCAGCCGGAAGCATATATGGATGAATACTGGAAGATCGTCGGCCCTGTGAAGGCGGCAGCCCTGGATCAATGAGGAGCGACAGGCTGTTTAGAGGAGGATGGGATTTTGGCAGATATAAGAAGTTTAAGAGATGCAGTTGAATATTTAAAGACTGTTCCGGGAGAATATGCGGAGACAGATGTAGCTGTGAAACCACATGCGGAAATATCCGGTATCTACCGGTATGTCGGCGCGGGCGGTACGGTAAAGCGCCCGACAAAAAAGGGACCGGCGGTTATGTTTAATAATGTGGAGGGCCATGAGGGAGCGAGAGTGCTCATCGGTCTTCTGGCTTCCCGGGAGCGGGTCGGGATGATGCTGAATGAGAAACCAGAGCGGCTGGGCTTCCTGTTGAATGAGGCCGTACAGAATCCGGTCCAGCCGGCGGTGGTAGCCAGTGAAAAGGCTGTCTGCCAGGAGGTGGTTCACTATGCGGATGAGGAAGGGTTTGATATCCGCAAGCTTCTCCCTGCGCCGACTAACACTCCGGAGGACGCCGGGCCTTATATTACGATGGGGATGTGCTATGCGTCTGATCCGGAAACGGGAGATTCCGATATCACGATCCACCGCCTGTGCCTTCAGACAAGAGATACGATTTCCATGTATTTTGTGCCGGGGGCGAGGCATCTGGGCGTATTCCGTGAAAAAGCGGAAAGAAGGGGGGAGCCGCTTCCGATCTCCATCAGCATTGGCGTAGACCCGGCGATCGAGATTGCGGCCTGTTTTGAACCGCCTACCACTCCGCTGGGATATAATGAATTAAGCGTTGCGGGAGCAATCCGCCGTCAGCCGGTGGAGCTGGCGCCGTGCCTGACAATACCGGAAAAATGTATTGCTAACGCAGAATATGTCATCGAAGGAGAACTGATTCCTGACAGCTATGTACGGGAGGATATGACTACCAATTCCGGCAAGGCAATGCCTGAGTTCCCAGGCTATACCGGCAGCGCGAATCCTTCTGTACCGCTCATCCGGGTAAAAGCCGTGACACACAGGAGAAACCCGATCATGCAGACCTGCATCGGACCCAGCGAGGAGCATGTAAATATGGCGGGTATACCTACAGAGGCCAGCATCATCCAAATGGTAGAAAAAGCAATGCCGGGCCGGCTGAAAAATGTATACTGCCACTCCTCAGGCGGCGGCAAATACATGGCGATCATGCAGTTTGAGAAAAAACAGCCCAGCGACGAGGGCAGGCAGCGTCAGGCGGCCCTGCTGGCCTTTGCAGCCTTCGCGGAGCTGAAGCATATTATTCTTGTGGATGAAGACGTGGACCCCTTCGATCTGAGCGACGTAATCTGGGCGCTGAATACACGCTATCAAGGGGATGTGGATACTATATTTATACCGGGCGTCAGATGTCATCCGCTGGACCCGACTCAGAGGATGGAATATAATATCAACCTGAGAGATAATGGAATCTCCTGCAAAACCATTTTTGACTGTACAGTTCCATTTACCCAGAAAGCGCGTTTTGAGCGTTCCAAATTCCTGGAGCTGGATTATAAAAAATGGTTACCCGATTTATAATTAACAAACTATTCTTTTAATTGTTCCTAAAAGTTTCGGCTTGAACATTTGCTTTTTTAGAGGTGTTCAAGCTGTCTTTTGTGTTTTGCCTTCCAAATGCTGCCATTGTATGATAGAATAGTCACGTAATACGAGGGAAAAGAAGAATTTGTGGGAATATTCAAAGAATACGGGAGGTTAAAATGACAATTGAACAATTGCAGTACTTTATGGCCATCGCAAAGTACAAAAATTTTTCAACTGCTGCAGAAGAATGTTATATTTCACAGTCCTCACTGTCGAAACAGATTAAGGCGCTGGAGCAGGAGCTGGGAGGAGTAGAGCTTTTCGACAGAAATACAAAGAAACTGGATATTACATATGCGGGTAAGGAATTTTATATTTCTGCTGATAAGATTCTGATGGAATATCAGAAGATGATCAACAATATGAAGAAATATATGGACGGTCATACGGAGGTTCTGAACATTGGCACCATTCCGGTCATGAACCATTATGGCCTGACGGATATATTCTTTAAATTCCAGGAATATTACTCCAACATCCGGCTTCATGTGATTGAAGCAAACAGTGTGCCTATCATAGAGGATTTCACAAAGGGTAAAATGGATCTGGCATTTCTGCGGGATAATTACCTGCCCGTCGGAGACTTTAAGATCTTTCCGTTGGTAGATGATGAGTTGGTGCTGGTCACGAATTATTCCCACTGGCTGGCAAAGTATGATGAAATTGATCTGAAGGAAGCAGAAAACGAAAAGTTTCTCTTCCTGGGAAACAATACAGGAATGTACGAAAGCTGCCGCCAGGCCTGTATAAAAGCCGGTTTTGTGCCGCGGGAGCAGGTGTTGGACGTGCGGAGCAGTACAATTAAAAACCTGGTTGCAAACGGTCAGGGTGTATCCCTGATGATGCACCAGTCTATCAAATATATGGATGATCCCCGGATTAAGATTATCCGGCTGAAGGATCCGAGCATTATCAACCTGTCTTTAATAGTAAGAAACGGTGCGATTACAGATGCCGTTTCGACCTTCATTGAATATGTGACAGATTCTTTTGGAAAGTTATAAAAGGCGGTCATCCCTGTGAATAAGCAGCCCGGCGCTGCGAAAGAGAGGATGAAGGACAAATGGCGAAAATCAGTTGTAGTTTAAGAGAGTTCCTGCAGGTTTTAGAAGAAGAAGAGATGCTGCTGCGCGTAACAGAAGAAGTGTCCCCGGAACCGGATATCGGCGCGGCGGGGCGCGCCGCAGCCAATTCGGCCTGGAAGCCTGCGGTATATTTTGAAAAGATCAAGGGATACACGACTCCGGTGGTGACCAATGTGCACGGATCCTGGAAGAGTCATGCCCTGATGCTGGGCATGGACAAAGATACCCCGGTGAAGGAGCAGTTCTTTGAATTGAACCGGCGGTGGGATAAGTACCCAGTGGAGCCGGTCATCGTGAAACGCGAAGAGGCTCCCTGTAAGGAAAATATAATCACAGAGAATATTGACCTGTTCCGGGTGCTTTCTCCTTACCGCATCAACGACCAGGACGGAGGCTTTTTTCTCTCCAAGGCGGCGGTTGTGACAGGAGATCCGGAGTGCCCGGAAGATTTACATAAGTTAAACGTGGGAACTTACAGAATCCAGATTAAGGACAGAGACAGAGTAGGGATACAGGCACTGGCATTCCATGACATCGCAGTGCAGCTGGAAAAAGCAGAAAGTCTGAATCAGTCTCTGCCCGTAGCCATCGCGCTGGGCAACGCTCCGCTGGTCACCTTTATGGCCAGCACGCCCATCGCCTATGACCAGAGTGAATATGCCTTTGCGGGCGCCCTGCAAAATGGAAAGCCGGTGGAAATTGTCCAGGCGGATACCTGTGAACATCTCTATGTTCCGGCCTCTTCGGAAATCATACTTGAAGGCTATGTGATCCCCAGGGTGCGGAAGGTGGAAGGCCCCTTCGGAGAATTCCCCGGTTCCTATTCCGGCTGCCGCCTCCAGTGTGAGATTCAAATCACCCGGATCACCCACCGGAACCAGCCAATATTTGAAAACCTATACCTGGGGATTCCCTGGACGGAAATTGATTATCTGATGGCGTTAAACACCAGCGTTCCGCTGTACAAGCAGCTCAAGGAGTCCATGCCGGAGGTGGTGGCGGTCAACGCGATGTATACTCATGGAATGGGAGTGATTATTTCAACTAAATGCAGATATGGTGGATATGGAAAAGGTGTGGCTTTCCGCCTTCTGTCCACGCCCCACGGCATGCCTTATTCTAAAATAGTAATAGTAGTAGACGAGTACGTAGATCCATTTAACCTTGAGCAGGTGATGTGGGCAGTCACTACACGGGTACGCCCTGACAAGGATGTGGCTGTCATCCCCAACTGCCCCGGAATGCCGCTGGACCCCTCCAGCGTCCCCGCCGGCATGCACAGCAAAATGATCATCGACGCCACCACCCCTGTCCCGCCGGAGCCTAATCCCCGTGAAGTGGAGCTGCTCAAGCCGCCTGCATCGACGGAAAAATGGGAAAAGTTTATCAACGAATTCAGTAAAGGAGGAACAGTCAGTGGAATGTCCGAGATGTAAAAGCAAAGAAATCAAAATAATTGCGAAAGCCCCCGTGGACGATGCCTGGGAGGTTTATTCCTGTGGGAAATGCTGCTATTCCTGGCGTTCCACAGAGCAAATACAAATCCATGAGAAATTTCTGCTGGATGATGAAAAAATAAAAGCGATGCAGGTGATACCGCCGATACCGCCGTTAAAGGGAGTAGTCTGATATTAATCAACGTTTCCCCAGTTTCAAAAAGAATACTATTTATAATCTTATTTGTCAAATTTCGATTTTGCTTTCTATTGGTCGGTGAAAAGCGAGGCGATTTGGATACCCGGACGAAACCGCTGGAGGTCTCCCGCTGCTTTTCTGGCTGTTCCAGACGGTACAATGTCTTTCGCCAGGGGTGGAACCCCAATGGTCTCAGGCGGTAGATTTAGGATAAGATGACGGACTCTTAGGAGTCCGCTTTTTTAATGGCGAAAAAGCAGGGAGCTTTTTGACGGCCGGTAAGCGAAACTTCAGGCCGAAACCCTCCATGGTGCAGCTCCAATTTTCGCACCGACTCCCGCGAGGCTTTCACCTTCCCTCCTTCCGGGTATCCAAATACCCCACATCCTCGCCGACCAACTGGAAGCAAAACTTTTATTTGACGTATAGATTTCTTTTTTCTGTCTCTCTGTTTTCTCATGTGTATATTCTGAGTTAAGCGGTATAGGGTTACGTGATTAAAGGCGAAGGGAGAAGTTGGCGTGAAAATTGAAGCTGCGGTTGTACATGAAGTGAATGGGCCTTATCTCATTGAGGAAGTTGAGCTTGCTGCGCCTAGGGCGGATGAGGTTCTCGTGAAGGTTTCTGCCAGTGGGATCTGCCATACGGATGTAGGTGCTCAGAAAGGAGATTTCGGGAATATTTTTCCTATAGTGCTTGGGCATGAGGGCAGCGGGGTTGTTATGGAAGCCGGGAGCGGAGTAAAAGAGTTTAAGCCAGGTGACCGGGTGGCGA
This sequence comes from Wansuia hejianensis, assembly GCF_014337215.1. Classification (NCBI taxonomy): domain Bacteria; kingdom Bacillati; phylum Bacillota; class Clostridia; order Lachnospirales; family Lachnospiraceae; genus Wansuia; species Wansuia hejianensis. The sequence goes on from NZ_CP060635.1 coordinate 3,156,820, forward strand.
TGTCTTTTTCCTGGTGTGGAGAATGTCCGGCCTGTTCTACAGGGAGAAGCTGGGGATGCTCCAGGCTGTATGACCTTAATTTTGCCGGGCACGATTATTATGGGGGAACGCCGTTGTCCCGGAATGGGGAGAGGGTGTCTTGTTTTTTTGGGCAGTCCTCTTTTGCGTCTCATGCGGTTGTACATAAAAATAATCTCGTGCGGGTGCCGGACGGTATGGATCTGCGTATTGCCGCGCCGGTTGGCTGCGGGATTCAGACGGGAGCGGGCAGTGTGCTGAATTATCTCAGACCTGTGCCCGGAAACGGTATTGTGGTGTCGGGCTGCGGCGGAGTGGGCATGAGCGCGCTAATGGCCGCCAGACTGTGTGGCTGTGATCCGATCGTTGCAGTGGATGTGGTAGATTCCCGTCTGGAGCTGGCCCTGGAACTGGGAGCGACCCGTGCGGTGAATGCCAAAAGGGAAAATCCGGTCCAGGCGGTCCATGAGCTCACGGGCGGCAGAGGTGTGGAATACGCAGTAGAGTGCAGCGGCATCGGTGAATGTATACGCACGGCAGTCAATTGCACAGGCGCTTTCGGAGTGATCGCTGTCTGCGGCGCCGCCTATGACCTGCGGATTAACTTCCATGAGGAGGTGACGGCGATGCACCGCACCCTGACGGGGATCATTGAAGGCCACAGCAATCCAAAGCTGTTTATTCCAAAGCTGCTGTCCTTTTATGAGAAGGGGCTGTTCCCGATTGACAAGCTGATTAAATTCTATGATTTTAAGGATATTGAACAGGCAGTGGAGGATTCTGTCCAGGGGATTGCACTCAAACCGGTGCTGGTCATGGGAAGTTGAAGCGATATCCAAGTGTGGAGGACAGAAGGTCATGGAAAATAACTATGTGGAATTTAGAAATATCAGAAAGGCCTTTGTAGGCGTTCAGGCGCTTGACGGGATCAGTTTCCGTGCCAACGGAGGAGAAGTCTGCGCTCTATTGGGAGAAAATGGGGCGGGGAAAAGCACGCTCCTGAAAATTCTGAGCGGAGCACAGCAGGCTGATTCCGGAGAATATTTCATAAATGGTTCGGAGGTAAAATTTCATTCCCCGATTGAGGCCATCAATGCCGGTGTAAGCGTGATTTATCAGGAACGGCAGTTGGTTGGAGAGCTTACGGTGACAGAAAATGTATTCATGGAAGATCTGTATTGTAAGAAAGCGGGTATCGTGGACTTTAAAAAATCTCATGAAGAGATGAAGAAGATCATTGATCGCTTCCATATGCCTTTTGCCCCTCAGACAAAAGTGAAAAAATTGTCGGTCGCCCACCAGCAGATGGTGGAAATCATGAAGGCATACCGCAGAAAAAGCCAGGTGATTGCCTTTGATGAACCGACGGCTCCTCTTTCCGATGCAGAAATTGATATACTCTTTGAGCTGATCGGAAGGCTTCGTGACGCGGGTAAGGTGATTCTGTATGTGTCCCATCGCCTGAAAGAGCTGTTCCGGCTCACGGATAAGATTGTGATTCTCAAAGATGGCCGTTTTATCGAAGATATCCGGACAGAAGACGCGACAGAGGGTTATCTGGTCTCAAAAATGGTCGGGCGTGAAATCGGGGATACATTTTCCGCGCTGAACCGGAACGGTCAGATCGGGGAAGTGGTGCTGGAGGCCAGGCATCTGTATGGAAGCGGAGTTAAGGACGTAAGCTTCAGCCTTCATAAGGGAGAGGTTCTGGGGTTTGCCGGCCTGATAGGCGCCGGCCGTTCGGAGACAATGCAGCTGCTATTCGGGGCAGATAAGCTAGTAAGCGGTGAAATTTATATAGACGGAAAGCCGGCAAGGATTAAAAGCCCGAGGGAAGCCATTAAGGCAGGAATCGGGCTGTGTCCTGAGGACAGGAAGGAGCAGGGGCTTGTTCTGGGCCGGTCTGTCCGTGATAATCTGACAATCCCCATCCTGGACGCGATTTCCCGGAATGGAATTATCGACCGGAAAAAGGAACGGAGGCTGTCTGGGGAAGCAATTGACAAATACCGTATAAAAACACATTCCATGGAAAAGATTGCACGGGAGCTGTCCGGGGGAAATCAGCAGAAGATTATTCTGGGCCGGTGGATGCTTGCCGATCTGAAGGTGTTGATCCTGGACGAGCCTACAAAGGGAATTGACGTGGGGGCTAAGGCCGAGATTTACCAAATGGTATGCGATTTGGCCAGGGAAGGGCTGGGTGTGATTTTCATTTCTTCTGAGCTGCAGGAAGTGATCAATGTCTGTGACAAGGTCATCGTCATGAAAGAGGGAGTGATTACCGGCCGTCTGAACCGGGAGGAAATGTCTGAGGAAGGGATTCTGGCTCTGGCGATGCAGGAAAATTGAGACTGATGAAAGGACGATGCTTCGGTATTGGGAAAAAGATATGGAGAACACGAAAAAGAATATTTTCAAATCAAACGAAGTCATGATGCTGTTTGTGCTGATCGTTGTAATTGCTATTTTTACCATTTTAAATAAAAACTACCTGACATATGCAAATATGAGCAATATTTTGATGGCTGCGTCTACCATCGGCTTGCTGGCGATTGGCGAAACGTTTTTGATTATCGCCGGGCATGTGGATCTTTCCTGCGCGAATATAGCGGCAATGTTTGCCGTGATCACCGCGATTATGATTAACGCCGGGGTTCCATGGCTGCTGACCATTGTGATTGTAGTGGCGTGCAGCACAGTTGCGGGGCTTGTGAACTCCTGTCTGGTAAATGTATTTGGGCTGCAGCCGTTTATTGCCACGCTGGCAATGTCGAATGTGTTTAGCGGAGTCGCCTATCTGGCCTGCTCCGGTAAGTCACTTCCCGTGGGAGATAAGGCGTTTAACGCCATAGGCTCCATGAGGATTCTGGGAATCCCGTTTCCGGCCATTCTGATGGTGGTCTGTTTTGTGATATTCGGTTTTATACTGGCGAGAACTGTGTTCGGGCGGAGTGTCTATATGGTAGGCGGAAACCCGGAGGCGGCCCGGCTCGCAGGGTTAAATCCGAAGAAAGTGAGCACGGTCCTCTATGTGCTCAGCGCGATGGTCGCCGCCTTTGCCGGCGTCCTGATGACGGCTAAGATGCACTCCGGGCAGCCCAGCGCCGGATCAGGGGCTGAATTCGACGCGATTACGGCCGCGATCCTGGGCGGAGTGGCATTTACCGGAGGAACGGGAAATCTGGCGGGGTGTTTTATCGGACTGCTGATCATGCAGTGTTTTAACAACGGCCTGACGGTTGTCAATGTTTCTTCCTTCTGGCAGATCGTGGCGAAGGGCCTGCTTCTGATCGCCGCGCTGATCTTTGATTTCTTCAGGAGAAAGAAGCTGGCAAAATAAATGAAATCTTAAGTAAGGGAAAGGAGAGGGAAATGAAAGGGATGAAAAAGGCAATTGGTATTTTGCTGTGCGGCGCCATGGTATTCGGGGGATGCGGAGGAGCGGCCGGAAGCGCAGCCGAAGCTGAGAGTAGTAGCACGGGAGCTGCGTCAGTGACGTCAGCCGCATCTTCGGCGGGAGAAACAGAAGGTTCCTCTGAATCTGCCGGAAATGAGAAGCTGACCTTTGAATATTTTACGCTGTCTATGGGCATCGAGTGGATACAGCAGATTGACGACGCCCTGAAAGAGCTGGGCGAAGAATATAATTTTGAAGTTCTTACCGGAGACGCAGATTACGATATTAATGAACAGCTTTCCCAGGTGGATACGGCTATCGGGCAGGGAATTGACGGCGCGTTTCTGTTCGTTGTGGATGAAGGAAGCGCTACGGCAGTCGTTGAGAAATTTGATAACGCCGGTATACCTGTAATCGGCGAAACGCTGAAGCTTCAGGATGAAAACGGAAATAATATCGCGCCGTATGTAGAGCTGGACGCGGAATCTGTAGGCGGAGAGTGCGGAAAATGGGTCTGTGAGAATTATGAAGACTGTGGCGTGGATCTGTCTGATATGTCCAAGGTTGGTGTAATCACCATATCCAGCAGCAAATATCAGTCAGACCTGGGCCGCGGCAATGGATTCCTGACGGAGCTGAAGGCCGGACTTCCGGATATCCCGGAGACAAACTATTATGAAGCGGATATAGCTTCCGAGACCAATGACGATGAATCCCAGAACGCCTATAATCTGGTATCGCCCCTGCTGGCAGCGCATCCGGAAATAGAGACATGGATCATGGTCGCTACCACGGATCACTTTGGAGTGGGCGCCTGCCGGGCGGTGGAAGCTGCGGGCATGGAAAATAATACAATTCTTGTGAGCTGCGGCGGTGAATTTGCGGTAAAGGAATGGGACAATGAGGCGGGGGCCTGCTGGAAAGCGGCCTGTTATTACGATGCCATGGATTTTGTGGAAATTATGGTTAAAGGGATGCTGGAAATCTGCCGGGACGGCAAGGATGCTTCTGAGATCTATGAGGAATACAGGAACGGTGATGAAACTTATGCGGCCGTGGGTATATCGGGCAGCATGATTACCGCAGATGACTATAAAGAGCATGTCAGAGCCTATCAGAATTGATACCCGGAAATCCGATGATTACCTGCCAGGAGGGATGTGACCCTGGAAGTGAAAATGGTATATTTTCAGCGGAAGAATATACCAATATAAAATGGATTACCGTCCTGCACTAAAAAAGGCAATCGAAGCGGCCGTCCCACAATACGGATTATGTTGCGGGGCGGCTGATTAAAAAAAGCATCTTATGCCTTTTTCACCAATCTGGAAACGGAACAGAAAAATTATGAAATATATTTTCTGTGAGACATTTTAACATTATTTTGATTTACCATTGCATACTGCATGGTTGTATCAATTTTGGAATGCCCCAGAAGCTTCTGCACCTGTTCCACAGGCATTCCCTTATCAATCGCCCGGGTAGCCAGAGTCCTGCGGAATTTGTGTGGATGTACCTTTTGGAGATTTAGTTTGCTGCCCAGCTTCCGGAGCCTGATTTCAACGCCGCTCACCAGCAGACGGTCGTGGGGTAGATTGAGTGTCACAAACAGAGCGGGATTGGCGTCTGTCCTGCTGTTCAGGTAGTTTTTTAAATGGATTTTCGTTCGGGCGTCAAAATAGACCGGCCGTTCCTTGCTGCCCTTTCCGAATACTACGCATTCCCTGCTCTCGAAATCTATATCGTTCCGGTTCAGCCTGACAAGTTCACCCACACGCATACCGGTGGAAGCCAGAAGGTCGATGATGGCCAGATCCCGCAGCGAATTGCAGTTATCCCGCATTAATTCCAGCGTTTCATCTGAATAAGTTTCTTTTACAGTCTTGGCGGTCCGGATTTTATGAATTCTGCGCACGGGGCTTTTTAAAATATAATCCTCATCCTCCAGCCAGGAAAAAAAGCTGGAAAGATTCCTTCGGATATTGTCAATGTTAGCCTTGCTGCAGCCCCGCTGCTGCTGGTATTCGCCGAGGTATTCCCGCAGATCGTCAGTAGTTATGTGCTGGACTTGCTTGCTGACTATTTTCATCATGTTCCTGATCGTAATGCTGTAATACCGGAGCGTCTTATCAGAGCAGCCTTCAATTCCTTTAGAAGAAAGGAAGAGCTCCAGCAGCTTTTCATTAGATTTTGAGTATTCATCAGCAGGGTTCTCCTTTTTCGGACAGATATCCACCTTCCACAGACAATGTTCCAGTACCTGATGGAGCTGGCGCATCTGTGCATTGTCAAGGAAGCCAAGCATATTCTGTTCGATTTCTGTAATTAGATTTTCCTTCATTTGTACGACTCCTTTTTTTCTATGAAAGTCCCGGATCGCGAATAGCGACGGTGATTGCGGAAGTGCTTGTGGCGGACGCAATCAGTTTTCATGACCTGCAATGTCCCCGGAGGCGGACATGTCCATATTAGTATAGCAAATACATGGCGGAAAAGGGGAGTAATATTTCGATTTGCCGGGGAGCAGCCCGGGCGGAAGAGCTGTAAGTGTTATATGTCAAAATATGTACATATTGTATAAAAAATAGCAAAAGAATATGAATAATCTGTCATTTATTCTAATTTGGAATCGTTGAGGGTGGAAGAAAGAATTGTTAATTTCTGACAAAAAAGATACACTGATTGAAACAAGACGGGTAATGGGACAGAAGCAAAACTTTTATTTATCTATCAAAGGAGGGTACGAAATGAAAGCAAGGAAATTGGTATCTGGGTTATTATGCCTGGCTCTGGGGTTTAGCCTGACGGCTTGTGGGAATGAAGGGACAAAAACAACATCGGGATCAGCAGGGACATCGAAAAGCACTTCCAGTGCAGCATCATCTTCTGCAGCGTCATCCACTTCTTCCGCAGCCGGTACCTCCAAAGCCGGTGAAGATAAAGAGATTGTCATAGCGTTAATGATGAAGTCTCTGGCCTCTGAGTGGAACCAGAATATTGAAGCGTCTCTTGAGAAGCTGGGGGAAGAGCATGGATTTAAGGTTCTGACATTTGACGCGGACGGAGATTCTGCGACACAGCTGGATCAGCTCAATGATGCAATTAATCAGGGCGTGGATGGTATCTTCATGCACATTGCTGACGAAGGAATCGCATCTGCGGCGGCTGAGATAGTGGCTGAAGCGGGAATTCCGATGATCGGGGAGTCTTTACCGCTGAAAGATGACGCAGGCAACTGGCTGATTCCCTGTGTGGTTCTGAATGCGGCGGGCTGCGGTACTGTAGCTTCAGACTGGGTAGCTGATAACTGGGAATCCACAGGCGTTGATTTAAGTGATCCCTCGAAGGTAGGCGTGATCATGGTGACGAATACACTGACGGAAAATGCCGTGCTGAGACATGAAGGCGCTGTGGAAGAGCTGAAGGCCAAGATGCCGGAGATCCCTGAGGAAAATTATTTTATAGCAGATATTTCTGCCAGCTCTGCGGACTACATAGACGGTGGTTATACGGAGACGGGCGCTGTTTTGGCCGCTCATCCGGATCTGACCTCCTGGGTGGTGATCGGTGTTCAGGATGATTATGCGCTGGGCGCCTGCCGTGCCATTGAGGAAGCAGGGGCAGCTGAAACTGCGATCCTGGTCAGCATGGGCGGCGAGCAGGCGATTCCAGAATGGAAAGGCGGAACTACAAACCCATGGTATGCGACGGTGTATTATACTGCAATGGACTTCACAGAGCCTGTAGTGGACGGGTTGTTGTCCGTAATCAACGGCGAGGCTACGCTGGAAGAAGTATATTCTGACAACATCGCCGATGGTCAGACTTACGGGACAAGGACAATTTCCGGTACGGCAATTACATATGAAAACTATACAGATTATATAGCAGGCTGATTCAATGAATGGAGCTGTTTCAAAAGCAGACATATGCTCTGCCGGAGCGACGGCTCCTAGCATTAGGAAAAGAAACCGGGGAAATGCATATGGAGCATAAACTAGAGTTAAAAAATATATCAAAAGCCTTTTCCGGAGTTCAGGCGCTGAATGGCATCAGCTTTGAAGCAAAAAGCGGAGAAATTGTAGCGCTTCTGGGAGAGAATGGAGCCGGGAAAAGTACGCTGCTGAAAATCATGAGCGGCGTATATACTCCGGATTCAGGAAAGATCTATCTGGACGGGAACGAGATGGAATTCGCGTCGCCGCTGGATGCCATAAAACACGGCATTAATATTATTTATCAGGAAAGGCAGCTGGTGCCGTACCTGACGGTTATGGAAAATGTCTACATGGAAAACATACCTGCCAGGCACGGCGTTGTTGACTATAAAAATGCGAATGAACGCACGCAGAACCTGATTGATATGTTCGGGCTGCCGTTTAAAGCGACCCAGAAAGTAGAGGAATTATCAGTGGCCCATCAGCAGATGGTGGAGATCATCAAGGCAGTCCGCAGGAAATGTCCGGTGATCGCCTTTGACGAGCCCACAGCCAGCCTGACGGAGACAGAAATTCATGGATTATTCAAGATCATCCGGCGGCTTCAGGAGGAAGGGCGGGTGATCCTGTACGTATCCCACCGCCTGAAGGAGCTGTTTGAATTGACAGACCGGATAGTGATATTAAAAGACGGGAATTACGTGACAACAGTAAATACAGGGGAGACAACTACCGATCAGTTGGTAAAACACATGGTAGGCCGGGATCTGGGCGACGTCTACAATGCTCTGGACCGGAATGAAACTATGGGAGAAGTGCTGCTTGAGGTGAAAGATCTGTGTAATGACCAGATCGACCACGTGTCCTTCCAGCTCCATGCGGGAGAGGTACTGGGCTTTGCCGGACTGGTGGGCGCCGGGCGGACTGAGACTATGCGTGCGATCTACGGAGCGGACCCACTGGCTTCAGGCGAAATTTATATTGATGGTAAACAGGTGAAGATTAAATCGCCGGGAGACGCCATGCGGTATGGTATGGGCCTGTGTCCGGAGGACCGGAAAACCCAGGGTCTGGTGCTGGGCAGCAGCGTCCGTGAAAACATTACTTTATCCGTTCTGAAACAGGTATCCAAAGGCGGGGTTCTGAAGCGGGCCAGGGAAGAGAAGGTTTCACAGGAAGCTGTAAAAAGCTTCAATATTAAGACGCCGTCCATAGAAAAGATCGCCAAGGAGCTGTCCGGAGGAAATCAGCAGAAGGTTATCCTGGGCCGGTGGATGGCGGCCAATCCCCGGATTCTGATCCTGGACGAACCGACCAAAGGAATAGACGTAGGCGCAAAAGCAGAGATCTATCAGATGGTTCACAATCTGGCCAAAAGGGGGATCGGGGTGATCTTCATCTCTTCAGAACTGACAGAAGTGATCAACGTCTGTGAAAATGTAATTGTCATGTATGAAGGACGTATAACCGGCAGGTTTAACCGAAAGGCGGATACCTGTACGGAGGAAACAGTTCTTTCCGCAGCGATGAATGATTCTAGGAAACAGAAGGTATAAGACATGGAAAATAAGAAAAAACTCAAACTTTCAGAAATGCTATTAAAATCAAACAGTGCAATACTCCTTTTGATCCTCATTGTGGTGGTAATCGTTTTTTCAGTGCTAAACGGCAATTACTTTTCCACTCAAAATGCTACAAATATTTTTTATTCGGCCACGACGGTCGGCTTGCTGGCCATCGGTGAGACATTCCTGATCATCGGCGGACACATTGACCTTTCTAATTCTGCCCTGGCTGCCATGAGCGGCGTCATGGTAGCACTGCTGATCAAAAGCGGAATGCCCTGGCCGCTGGCTATGCTTCTGGTATTGCTGGTAGGTGCGGTTGTAGGGCTTATAAATTCAACGCTGGCCAATGTTTTCAGCATCCAGCCTTTTATCGCCACCTTGGCGGTCGCCTCCATTTGTGAAGGCGTAGGATACATCATCAGCGACGGCCGCCCGATCGGTGTAACTAACCGTTCTTTCATCAATCTGGGAACCTACAAGCTCTTTGGATGGATCCCCGTTCCGGTCATCATTTTAATCGTCAGCTTTCTGGTCTTCGGATTCATCCTGAAAAAGACCACCTTCGGCCGGAAGGTATATATCATCGGCGGAAATGCCGAAGCGGCACATTTAGCCGGCATAAACCCCAAACGGATCAGCACAGTCCTCTATGTGCTCAGTTCCGCCATAGGCGCCCTGGTCGGCATCATCCTGGCCGCCAGAATGCATACGGGAGCTCCCACGGCGGCTTCCGGAGCAGATTTTGACGCGATCACAGCAGCAGTGCTGGGCGGCGTTGCTTTCACAGGAGGCAAGGGAACTATGGTAGGCTGCTTCATCGGCCTGATGATCATACAATGCTTCAACACGGGATTGTCGGTAGTCGGAGTATCTTCCTTCTGGCAGTCAGTGGCCAAAGGCCTGCTCCTGGTATTTGCTTTGGTGCTGGACCACTTCCGGATGAAAACAGTATCGAAAAATTAACAAAAAAATGGGGTGCTCCTTATTATGTGGTGTGCTACCCGTCAAGTAGACAATGAAAAAAATATATAAATTTTTGTGTTGCCCGGTTTGTGCCGGGCAATATTTTACGCAGCTAATAACCGTTCATGAAATTCAAATGGTGTTAATACATCAAGGCACCTTTGCGGGCGGTCATTTATGTAATAGTCTATATATGCTGTTATCGCTTGTACAAGTTCCTTTCTGGTATGATACTTCCTCCCATAATACATTTCACGTTTTAGAATCCCCCAGAATCCTTCCATAGGTCCATTATCCGTACAGTGCGCCACTCGGGACATGCTCTGTATCATTCCTGCGTCTATCAGCTTTTGGTAAAATACACGGGAGGTATATTGGAATCCCCGATTACTATGAATGATTGGATGAGCTCCCGGATTGTTCTTTACTGCCTGGTCGAATGTATCAAATACCAGTTGATTGTTATTGTGATCACTTAACACATATGCAACTGGACGATGATCACATAAGTCCAGAATCACACTCAGGTATAGCTTATGGATATGGTCAAAGGAAGTGCCATACTTAAACTCTGTTACATCAGTTACCTATTTCTTGTTCAGACTATCTGCATGAAAGTCTCTGTTTAAAATATTTTCTGCTATAAAAGCTGGATTTTTCGATGGTCTGGTACAGCCGTCATAACGATATTCAAGTTTGACCTTATCTGCTGCTTCCTGCATATACGTAGAATCCTCTTATCATTTACTTTGATGCCATGATCGTGACGGAGTTTGTCATTCAATCTCCGATATCCCATGTCAGGATGTTCTTGATGAATTGCTTCCAACCGGTCGGAAATCTGTTTGTTCAGCCGGTCATTTGCTGTTTCTATATGGTTCAGCCATTTGTAGTAAGCCGCTCTTGTAATGCCGACAAGTTTACATAAGGAGCGGCTCGGGTAATGGTGTTCTCCATGTTCCTCTTTAATCACCTGATAAATGTGTTTCTTCCTTTGGTCATGATAGCATTCCCTCCTGTTCCGGAAGCTTTCAGCGTTTCATGTCCATTATACTTCAAAATCCACTGTCTGATCGTATTTTCGGAAGGGATGTTATAGGTGACCGCCAGTTCCCTGTAAGATCCTTCTCCGTTTAGATATGTTTCAACAACATATTTTTTAAAGGAGGCTGAATAGGCTTGATTGTGCCCGGTTCTTATGAAAGCGGATTCACCGAATGTTTTGTACTTGTTAACCCATCTTCTAAAAACGGTTTTACCCACTCCAAGTTCGCTGGCGTGTGACAGATAGGATCCGTTTCCTGAAATGTAATCTTTTACAGCCCGCAGCTTCACTTCTGGTAATATTCCTCTGGGCATAATAAAACTCCCCTCCAGATAAACAGTTTTATTAATTCATCTGTCTGCCTAAAGGGGAGCATAGCAAAAATGGGAGTGCCCCTTTAAATTGCAGAATTATGTTCCGCTTCGCCTCTCGCTGCTTTTCGTCCGGGTATCCACCCACACCTAGCCACAAAAACTATAATTTGTTATTCGAAATTGGAATGGATAGGGTGACGGTATTTGAATTGCTCTGTATATGGTCAAAGCCATATAATCTCTGTAAGAAATAAAAGAATAATTGTGCATTATGCCCAAAAATAAAGGGGGAATGAGCTGCGGCCAGCTTAAACTGGATGTAGCCGGTTCCGGGAAATCTTGAATAGCAGGGAGGAAGACATATGATGGGTGCAAGCTTTTTGCATGTGGGAATGACGGTTCAGGACATGGATAAGACAATTGAGTTTTATACAAAGTATTTTGGATTTGAGCTTGAGATGAAAGGCGTGTTCTCAGAAGAGTTTATTGGTAGGCATCGTCAGCTCTACCAGCTTCCGGAGGGGGCTTTTTCTGATTTTTGCTTTTTAAAGTCCGGGGACGGAATTGTAATAGAAGTGTTTCAGTTTTCGCCTGCTGCAGACAGGGAGGATGTGCGGTGGAACCGTCCAGGCTATACCCATATCTGCCTGAGGGTGGATGATATTTTTAAAGTGTATGAAGAAATGACGGGGGATGGAATTGAATTTTTCTTCCCGCCGGATATGCGGGCGACACCGGAAGAGCACTGGGTGTTTTTGAAAGATCCGGACGGGAACCTGATTGAGCTTCAGGACTAAAAAACTAAAGGAGAGCGAAAAGGAGAAGAATGATGAAACCATTACAGATCAGCCAGCTGAAAAGTATTTATGACATGCTTAGCTTAAAGGGAAAGACAGCATTTGTAACAGGGGGCGCGGGCGGTATCGGAAGATCTTGTGCGGCGGCGCTGGCCGAGGCAGGGGCCGATGTGGTTCTGATGGATATCTGCGGCAAGGAAGAGGCGCTGGATGCCAATTGCCGGGAAATTGAGAAACGGTATGGCTGCCGGGCGGAGAAGGTCACAGGCAATGTGGCAGATGAAGAGGATGTGGAACGGATGATCTGGGAGACTGTGGACCGGTTCGGAAGACTGGATGTTGTTTTTTCCAACGCCGGGATCGGAGGAAGAGATGATAATCCTTCTTCGATGGATCTTGAAGAGTGGAACCGGGTGCTGGATGTGAACCTTACGGGAATGTTCCTGGTGGACAGGATTGCGGCTAATAAAATGAAAGAATTAGGCAACGGAGGTTCTATCATAAATACAGCTTCCATGTCGGGGCACATCATTAATAAAGGAAGCAGAAAAGATATGAGCCAGCACATGGTGGCTTATTCGGCGGCTAAGGCAGGAGTGATTCAGCTCACAAAATCAATAGCTGTCAGTTATGTAGAGGACCGCATCAGGTGCAACAGTATCAGTCCGGGAATGATTTTATCCGGTCTTCATGACAATATGGACATGTCGGCCCTGGAGACCTATGTGGAAAATGAAGTCCCCATGGGCCGCTTTGCGTCCCTGGATGAGATCATGGGAATTGTTGTGTTCCTGGCTTCTGACTTGTCTTCCTATGCGACAGGCAGCGATTTCATCATCGATGGCGGAGTGACTATCTGGTAAAGGGAGGAATGGAATATGAAGGCGGTTATGCTGGTAAGAGCCTATAATGAAGAGACTAAGGAAAGGGGAGAGGTGGCCTGTCTGGAGGTTCCGAAGCCGGAGCTGGTCCATGGAGATGATGTGCTGATCAAGGTTGCCTATGCGTCGGTGTGCGGTTCCGATCCCCATCTGCTGGAGGGCTATTTTGATCTGCCGGTTCCGTCACCCTGCGGGCATGAACTGTCCGGCATTATTGAAGCGCTGGGACCTGAGGCGAATAAAAAAGGCCTGAAGGTGGGAGACAAGGTGACGGGAAATTTCTACCGTACCTGCGGAAGCTGCGATTACTGCCTGAGCGGGCAGTCCCAGTTCTGTGAACACGCGGAAGGGCTGGGGGCAGCCCAGGCAGAATACATCGTGTGGCATGAGGACCAGGTCTATAAGCTTCCGGAAGGAGTTACGTTGCTGGATGCGGCTCTCGCGGAACCGTTCAATATCGCAGTGCGTGCAGTGGAGCTGGCAGATTTCCGGCTGGGCGCTCATGTGGCGGTATCGGGCGGCGGCGGTATCGGGCTTATGATGGCGCAGCTTCTGAAGAGAAGCGGGGCCGGCCGGGTGACGGTGCTGGAACCGATGGAAGGAAAACGCGCGAGGGCCATAGAGATGGGCGCTGATTATGTTCTGAACCCAATGGATGAGGATATTGACGAACAAGTGAAACAACTGACAGGAGGAAAGGGCTTTGATGTGATCATCGAATCCTCCGGTAACGGACCGGCTGCCAGAAAGACCCTGGACTTCGCCGCCAGAGGCGCGCATCTGGTCTTCATGTCCATGTACCGGCGGGATTATGAGATGTCTATGAACTTGCTGGAATATACATACCGGAAAGAGCTGCGGATACAGGGGATGTATCTGGCCCAGGAGTCTTTTCCCAGAGCGGTTAATATGCTTCCGCAGATGAATTTTAAACCCGTAATTGAGAAAATTTATTCTCTGGATGAATGCAGCCAGGCATATGCGGACCAGAAGTCCGGAAAATATGCAAAGCTGGTGTTTGACTGTTCAAGATAGGGGCGTGAAGCGATGATAGAATCTATGAGAGATGCCTTTTCCCTGAAGGGAAGGACAGTTCTGATCACCGGAGGCAATCAGGGAATCGGTAGAGGAATATCCAGGGCAATGGCTGAGAGCGGGGCAGATGTGGCGATTATGTGCCGGAAGAAGGAGAGCGCAGAGGAAACCATCCGGGAGCTGACGCCGATAGGAGGAACCTACAGATTTTATGGCGGAGATGTAACTAAGCAGGAGGATGCCAGAAGAGTTGTAGAGCAAGTGGCGAATGATTACGGGAAAGTGGACGTACTGGTGAATAATGCCGGAATAGCCACTCCTTTTGATCCGATGGAGGATACGGAGGACTTAAGCGGCTGGTACCGGGTACTTGACGTGGATCTGAACGGCACCTTTCTGATGTGCCATTATGCCGGGCTGCAGATGAAGAAACAGAAATATGGAAGAATTATCAACATTACATCAAATTCTTCCAGGATCGTAAATATCCCGCAGAAGAGCTGTTCCTACAACGCTGCGAAGGCGGCGGGTGACAGGCTGACGAAATGTCTCGCCTATGAATGGGCGCAATACGGAATACGGGTGAACGCCATAGCTCCGGGCTATACCGAGACAAATCTGGTGACAGGAGTCCCGGATGAGGGGGAGACAAAGGGATGGACCGAATACTGGCTGTCCTGCACTCCGACAGGACGTTTTGGAAAACCCATTGAAATAGGGGCGGCGGCCGTATTCCTGGCCAGTGAGGCCGCGGAGCAGATTACAGGGGCAGTATTGACAGTCGACGGCGGATATATGCTGGCAAGATAGGAGGCGTTTATGAGCGATGCAGGATATCAGGTAGAGATGAGGAATATCTGCAAGCGTTTCGGCGGTGTCCAGGCTTTGGACCATGCCTGCCTGCAGGTGAGAAGAGGCGAAATTCATGCCCTGATGGGTGAGAACGGAGCCGGAAAATCCACACTGATGAAAATATTGGTCGGCTCCCTGAGCAAAGATGAGGGAGAGATTTTAATCGACGGAAAACCTGTTAATATCAGAAATCCGAGAGATGGGATGAATCTGGGGATTTCAATCATTTACCAGGAACTGATGCTGGTCAATGACCTGACGGTGGCAGAAAATATTTTTATTGACAATCTGAACAGCGATGGAAAAGTTATTAAATGGAAAAAGCTCCGGCAAAGGGCGCAGCACTATTTGGACGAAACAGGATTTTCCAATATCCGCGCGACAGATGAAGTGGGTGATCTTTCGGTCGCCTATCAGCAGGTAGTGGAAATCTGCAAAGCGTTATCCAGAAATGCGTCGGTATTGATTCTGGATGAGCCCACTTCTGTGCTGTCCAATAATGAAGTGGTTCAGTTGTTCCGGCTTCTGAAAAAGCTGAGGGAAGATGGAGTGGCGATCATCTACATCTCCCACAGGCTGGAGGAGGTCATGGAACTATGCGACCGGGTCACGATCATGCGGGACGGCCATTATATCGATACGGTAGAAACCAGCTCGATCACAAAGAAAAAACTAGTGAACATGATGGTCGGACGGGAGCTGCAGGAGCAATATCCGCCGAGAAACGCAAAAATCGGCGATGTGAATTTTTCAGTGGAAAATATCTGTGTGGCAGGCAAGGTGAAAAATGTGTCCTTTGAAGTACATAAAGGCGAGGTGCTGGGCATTAACGGGCTCGTGGGCGCCGGAAGGACAGAGACCATCCGCGCGATTTTCGGAGAAGACAAAAAAGACAGAGGGAAAATATTTCTGGACGGGAAGGAAATTAGAATCAGGAGCCCGAGAGATTCCATCCGGGAAGGGATAGGCCTGTTACCCGAGGACCGCAAAACACAGGGAGTCCTGCTGGAGCTTTCCATAAGGAACAATATTACACTGGGCTGCCTGAAGCAGTTCCGGAAGGCAATGGGATATCTGTCTAAAAAAGAAGAGGTTAAATTCGTCAATGAAAAAGTAGAGCAGCTATCTATCAAAATTGGAAGTATGGAAGACGACACTTCCAGTCTGTCAGGAGGGAATCAGCAGAAGGTAGCAATTGCCAAGCTTTTGGCTTCTAACTGCAAGGTACTGATTCTGGATGAGCCGACCCGCGGTGTAGATGTTGGAGCAAAACGGGAAATCTATAAAATCATCAATGATTTCGCAGAAAAAGAATATTCGATTGTCATGATATCGTCAGAAATGCCGGAGATCATGGGCATGTGCGACCGGGTCATTGTCATGCGCGGCGGAGAAATCACCGGTGAACTGCGGAAAGAAGATTTAACGGAAAACAATCTGATCGCCCTGTCCATGGGCGTTAACTAAAGGTCAAAAATACAATTGCGGAGGCTATAAGATGAGCGAGGCAAAAGCGTTAAAGAAATTTAACTATAAGAAATTTTTTAAGGAAAATAATACCCTTATTATTTTTATACTGTTAATCATTGTTTCAGCATGCCTGTCTTCGAATTTTCTGACTTACAGGAACATAACGAACGTATTGAGGCAGCAGGTCCCGTATGTATTGCTGGGAATCGGCAGCATGCTGGTAATTATGACAGGAGGAATTGATCTGTCCTGCGGTGCGATATTGGGCGTGGGCAGCGTGGTGATTGCATTGTTTCTGGAAAGAGGCAATGTGGTGACAGTTCCGGGGCTCATGGGCTGCGTAGTCCTGACAGCGCTCATCGGTGCGTTAGTCGGGCTGGCGAATGGAGTGCTGGTGGCCTATTGCAAAATGGCGGCTTTCATAGCGACGCTGGCGGTTATGACAATCGCACAGGGTATCGCGTACATACTGACGAGCGGCCAGCCCATACGTCTGCCGGATACAGCGGCGACAAAAGCGTTGGTGGCATTTGCAGAGGTCAGAGATCCTCTGATCGGTATGCCGGTTGCGGTATATGTCGCGCTGGCGTTTGTAATTCTGTTCATCTTCCTGGTGAAATATACCACCTATGGACGGCTTACCATTGCTTCCGGAAGCAATGAAACGGCGGTACGGCTGTCCGGTATCAATGTTAATGTGTACAAGGCGGCCGCGTACACAGTCTGCGGCGTTCTGAGCGCGCTGGCTGGTATTTTCGTTACCTGCCGGGCGGCTATCGGCACGCCGGCTACGGTATCAGGCGGATATGAACTGGACGCGATTGCTGCAGTGGTAATTGGCGGCGCAAATCTCAATGGAGGCAAAGCCTCGGTTGTAAATACAGTCATCGGTGTCCTGATTATGGCGTTAATAGGAAATATTATGAATCTTCTGAGCATTGCCGCATACCCTCAGAAAGTTGTAAAAGGTGTTATTATTATTGCCTCCGTCCTTCTGCAAAGCCTGGGACGTAAAAAGCAGTAATTGTAAAATTAAACACACGAAAGGAGATTAAAATGAAAAAAGAAAAGGTAAAGCGTTTGCTGGCGGTCCTGGTGTCAGCAGGAATGGTAGCAGGAATGATGGCAGGCTGCGGGACAGAAGCCACATCCACCTCAGGAAGCGGCGCTGCCGCAACACCGGAAGCTTCTTCTTCAGGCGCTTCCTCTGCGGCCTCCAGCACTTCATCTTCTTCTGCAGCTGCAGCTTCATCCACAGATGAGAGCTCCGGCAGCTCCGGTGTACATGAAATCTATACGGTATCAGAGAGGAATAATCTGAGCGGCGTTGTGAATCCGGATATGAAAAGCCGCGCGGATATTGACAAAGCTCTTCCGGAGGAACAAAAAGGCGGTCTGGTAATAGGCCTGTCCATGGGACAGATGGGCAGTTCCTTCTTTACCCAGATGCATGAAGCAGCGAAAGCGAAATGTGAAGAATACGGCTATGAACTGGTAATGTTTAATGCGGATGGTAACATTTCACAGCAGAGCGCCGATGTAGAGGCGATGATTACGAACGGAGTTGATGCGATCATTCTGAATCCGATGGACGTCATCGCCGCTGAAGCGGATGTGAAGAGAGCAGTTGAGGCAGGAATACCGGTGATCGGCTGCGGTGTGGATTTTGCAACAGATGTACCAGTGATCACCTCCGTGCTGGCCAATAATTTCTTCGGTGGCTGGGAATCCGGCGTATATGTGGGTGATTTCTTTGAGGGCCAGCATATTAAAGCAGGCATGATCCTTGGCGTCATGGGCCATACCATTGATGAAAGCCGCATGACCGGAATGATGGCAGGTATTGTATATGAACGTGCGGCGCAGCAGGGCAACGCCTTTGCGAGCGAAGAAGATGCTTATATGGAAGCCTATAATATGTTTAATGAGCTGAGAGACAACGGAAAACTGTCCAGCGAGAAATGGGATTTTGAAGTTGTTGCGGTAAACGGAGACGGCGCATGGACGAATGAAGGAGGCCTGGCGGCAACCGAGGATATCATCGCAGGCAATCCGGACATTAATCTGATCATGACCGGCTCTGATCCTATGGGGGCAGGCGCGATCAAAGCGATTAAGGATTCAGGCCTGACGCCGGGCAAGGATATTTATGTTGCATGCTGCGCGGACGGCGGCCAGGAAATGTTCCCATATCTGGAGAACGGCGAAATGCTCTGTACCGGCTATAACAGCCCGGATCTGACAGCGACGGCGGGCATCGACCTGATTCACATGATTTTTGAAGAGGGCTACGACGCCAGCAATCTTCCGGCGGCGGAAGATCTGCCCACAGGCGTAATTACCCAGGATAATTGGAAGGATTACTATGATCCTGATCTCCAGTATTGCAAGGTGCTTGACTTTAAGTGGGAAACCATTGATGAGATCAGAGCAGAGGCCGGCCTGGACTAAAAAAGTAGAAGAATCAGAAAACCGGAGGCAGCCGGCGGAGATACCGCCGGCGTTCTCTGGCTGGAAAGCTAGGTAGTTCAATGAATAAAATGAAATCGGTTTATTTTGCAGAGAAAGACAGGATCGAGCTGAGAGATGTGGAAATCCCCCCGGTACTGCCGGGGATGGTGAAGATTAAAACAGCTTATGCGGCGCTGTGTGCGACGGATGTGCATATGGTGACGATGGGCGTACTGGGCGCACAGCCGGGAATTCCCCTGGGTCACGAAGCATCTGGCGTGATTGTAGAGTTAGGACAGGGTACGGAGGGGTATGGATTTCATTTAGGTGACAAGGTAGCGGTGGCACCCATAGCGGTCTGCGGAAAATGCCCGATGTGTAAGAAAGGGCTGCCTCAGTATTGCCTGCACGCGCAACCGGTCGCTGCTTTCAGTGAATATATAGTTACAGACATCAGTGCGGTATATAAAATCCCGGCGGATGCAGATTTGAAAAAATATTCTTTGGTAGAACCGGCTGTATGCACCATTCGGGCCATGGATCTGGCAGGCATCAAACATGGCCAGACAGTAGCAGTGTCGGGAATCGGCGGAATCGGTTCTATTTTGTTGAACATGGTGCTTCTGGCAGGAGGGGCTAAGGTTACCGCCATTGACCCTGTGCGTGAGAAGAGAGAGCTGGCGCTGTCCATGGGGGCGGAATATGCGCTGGATCCGCTGTCGGACGATCTGGAAGCTCGCAGCGGAGAAATTACCGGTGGCTGTGGTTTTGATCACGTGTTTGAGGTATCGGGCTCCCCAAAGGCGGCAGACGTATGCCTTGATATGGTGGCGCATTGCGGAAAGGTGACATATTTCGCGGTATTTCCGCCTGAATACGAAATGCCGCTGAATCTGTATAAATTATATATGAAGGAAGCCAGCATCCAGACTGTATTTACCAGTCATTATCTGTTTCCAAGGGCAGTAAACCTGATGCCCCGCGTGCAGACGGATAAGATCATAGGCAAGATATTGCCCCTGTCCCAGGCGCTGGAAGCGTTTGAATTGTTTAAAGAGTCAAAATATCCAAAAATTTTACTTGAATGTTAAGACGGCAAAATCCAGAAGGGAGGAAATTATGGCCGATAAACAAACAGTAATGAAATTAAAAGAAAAAGCGTATCAGATGCGCAGAAATCTTCTGACGCTGTGCGGAACCTTTGAGGGCAGCGTACACATAGGCGGGGACCTGTCCATGACAGATATCATGACGGCCCTGTACCATTATGGGTTAAATGTGGATCCGAAGGATATCCGTATGCCTGGACGGGACAGGTTTATTCTCAGTAAAGGGCACGGTGCCGTGGGCATGTATATCACTATGGCTTTACGGGGCTTTTTTGATTTTGACGAGATCGTGCGGACCTATGGAAAGCTGAACAGCGCTTATGGCATGCACCCCTGCAAGGTAAATCTTCCGGGAGTTGAAACCTCCTCTGGTTCCCTTGGGCACGGGCTGCCGATTGCGTGCGGCATGGCCTATTCGGCAAAGGTGAACCAGGAGAAGCACCGGGTCGTTGTATTAGTGGGAGACGGAGAATCTCAGGAGGGAACCACCTGGGAAGCGGCGTTGAACGCTCATCAGTACAAGTTGGGAAATCTCGTGGTGTTCGTGGACCGGAATTGTCTGCAGCTGGATGATTTTACAGAAGAAATGATGCGGATGGAGCCTTATGCCGATAAATGGAAAGCCTTTGGCTGGAATGTGGCAGAGGTGGACGGCCATGACATGGAACAGCTTGTAGATGCCATTGACCAGCTTCCTCCGGCGGATTCGGAGGTTCCCACGGCTGTGATCTGCCATACCGTTAAAGGAAAGGGTGTTTCTTTTATGGAGAATAACCCGGACTGGCATGCGGGTTCCCTGGGTGAAGCAGACATGAAGAAAGCCCTGGCAGAAGTGCAGAAGGCCTGGGATCAGGAAAGGGGTGAGTGATATGGGAGTTACCTTTAACTTTGGCCAGTTCGCGGCATCGAGAACCATCTGCGGGGATACCCTGCAGGAAATGGGAGAAAGAAATAAGAAAATCTATGTGCTGACGGCAGATCTGATGAGGACCTGCAGTGTGAAGGGCTGTAAAAAAGCATTCCCGGAGCGCTTCATCAATGCCGGGATCGCGGAGCAGACCATGTTCGGAATGGCCGCGGGGCTTGCGCTGGAAGGGAATATCCCTTATGCTACTACTATGTCAACCTTCGCTTCCATGCGGGCCTGTGAACAGCTGCGGACAGATATCTGCTACCAGAACCTTCCGGTTCGGATTGTCGCGACCAACGGAGGACTGACGTCTACGGGCGGATCGACGCATAACGCGATGGAAGACCTGGCGCTTGTGAGATCCATGGCGAATATGACGGTAATTGTGCCCGGCGATCCGGGGATTGTCAGGGATATCCTGCTGGCGACAGAGAATTATCCCGGCCCCGTCTATATCCGGCTGGCAAGAGGCAAGGGAGAGCCGGTGGTCTATCAGCCGGGCGAGGTGGACTATCAGGTAGGAAAAGCGATAGAGACGAGAGCCGGCAAGGACATCACGATCATTGCCTGCGGGGTCATGGTGAGCCAGGCGGTAGATGCTGCCAATTCCCTGGAAAAAGAGGGAGTATCCGTCCGCGTTCTGGATATGCATACGCTGAAGCCGGTGGATGAGGATGCGATCGTGAAGGCCGCAAAAGAGACGGGCGGCATTATAACACTGGAGGATCACTACACCATCGGAGGGCTGGGCAGCGCCGTGGCGGAAGTAATTGCGGACAAAAATTTAGACTGTAAATTTAAGCGCATGGGAATACCCCAGCTGTATCCCGGATTTGGCGACGGGCCGGAATTATATGACAAGTACGGGTTCGGACTGGAAGGGACGGTTGAGGCCTTGCGCACAATGCTGAAATAGGGGGAAAAGCGATGCGAATATATGACCTTTTTGTCAACGGCAGATGGATACAGCCGGAAACTGCAGCCTGGATCGAAAACGTGAATCCGGCCACCGGAGAGGTTTTCTGCCGAGTGCCGCAGGCCGGGCCGAAGGAAGTAGAGGATGCGCTGGCCGGAGCCTACGAAGCCAGAAAAAGCTGGGGGAAAACGCTGGCGAAGGAGAGAGAAAAAATCCTGCTACGGGCGGCGGATTACATGGAAGCCAACGCGGAAAAATTTCTTCCGGATCTGATCGACGAGAGTGGTTCCTCGTATGTCAAGATGTCCGCGGAAATCGGGAGCTGCGTGGATCTGCTGCGGACGGCGGCGGGCGAGTGCAGCCGGATTGGCGGGGGCGTCATACAGGGAGAGTATCATAACCATCTGTCCTATTACGTGAGGAATCCCCTGGGGGTGGTTGTGGGGATCGCCCCATTTAACTATCCGTTGTTTCTGGCGATTGACAAGGTTGCCTTCGCGCTGGCGATGGGGAACACATTTATCTTAAAGCCCGCGTCCTATACGCCTCTGTCGGGTCTGGTCATTGCAGAGTGTTTTGAACATGCGGGGCTGCCCCATGGAGTGCTGAGCGTGCTGCCGGGATCGGGAAAGACGGTGGGAGATGCCCTGGCTATGGACCCGAGAGTCCGGATGGTCGCTCTGACCGGCTCCAGCGAGGTAGGGAGAAAGCTGGCCCAGCAGGCGGCCGGCAAGCTGAAACGGTATTCCCTGGAGCTGGGCGGAAAAAATCCCATGTTGATTTTAAAGGATTTTGATGTGGACAAGGCAGCAGAGCTGGCGTCCTTCGGCGGATACTTCCACCAGGGACAGATCTGTATGGCTACCAGCAGGATAGTGGTTGAGGCGCCTGTGTATGAAGATTTTTGCCAGGCGCTGGCTGAAAAAGCGGCTAAAGTTCCGGTGGGAGATCCTCACAGCCCGGATACGATTGTCGGGCCGCTGATTCATGAAAAACAGTGTATGGTGCTGGATGAGCTGGTCAGTGACGCCGTTGGCAAGGGAGCGAAGCTGCTTGCCGGAGGGAAGCATGAAGGAGCCTTTTATGAGCCGACCCTGCTCGCAGATGTCACTCCTGATATGAAGGTATTTTATGAGGAGTGCTTCGGCCCGGTTATCAGCGTCGTTCGCGCGGAGGATGCCCGGCAGGGCCTGGCGTTGTGCAATGATAATGAATATGGACTTTCCAGCTCCATTCTGACTAACGATATTTCGTTGGCCCTGGAGCTGGCAGATGAAATGGAAGCCGGGATGGTACATATCAATGAATCTACGGTCGTAGGTTCCACCCGGGCGCCCTTCGGCGGGGTGAAAATGAGCGGCGTTGGAAGAGAAAACAGTTCCTTTTCGGCGGAAGAATATACAGAAGTGAAGTGGATCACTGTCCAGCATTAAAGTAAAAAGGCGTTGCAGCACAACGCCTTTTTATTATATAAGAAAATGTTACGGGTGGGCTTTATTCATTTTCGGAATCTTTGCTGGGCGCAAAGTGAATTGTAGGTAAAAAAAATATGGTTTAAAGTTAAAGGCAAGAGGAAAAGAACGAGAAAGGAGATATAAAAATGTCACAGAATTTAAATCAAATCCTGGACCCACGGGGATACCAGAACCGGACAGTCATTGAGCTGGCAAAGCGCCCGACGCTGGAGGAATTAAAGAGCGGGAAAATTTTATTCTACAACAATACAAAGCTCGGCTTCTGTAATTACTATACGGTGTTCGACCGCATTAAGGAGCATCTGACTGAGATCGGGGCCACCAACTGGGTGGAGTATACGGAAACGGTACGGGGCAAGGATGCAGCCATGCTGGCGGATTATGCAGCCATGCTGGCAAAAGAAAAACCTGTAGCTGCCATCGTCGCCTTTGGCGATATGGGTACGTCTTCTTCCACCACGGTAGTGACCATCGAACTTGAAAAGCTTGGAATTCCGGCTGTCTACATGACAGCGCCTCCAGGAACCGGAATTACCGAAGGCGTAGGCTTATACCGTGCAGGCCATCTGTGCCTGTGTTCCGTGGATATCATGCAGTCTACCACTGTAGAGGAAGTGGCGGCTGAGGTTGATAAGAAATGGGATTATATCCTTGCGTCGCTGACCAGCAACGGAGAGGAACTGGAACGGCTGGCCCACATTGACGCTAAAATGGATGTGATAGCTCCTGCGAAGGATGGAATTCTTCCGTTTACAGTAGAAGCAGAGGAAGAGATGCTGAAGGAG
The DNA here is from genome assembly GCF_014337215.1 of Wansuia hejianensis. NCBI lineage: Bacteria > Bacillati > Bacillota > Clostridia > Lachnospirales > Lachnospiraceae > Wansuia > Wansuia hejianensis. Next base: position 3,180,747 of record NZ_CP060635.1, read on the forward strand.
CCTGGCGCGTATCTGGAAGAAATCAACGATTATTTCAACGCAGAGCACATCAGCGACGGACTGCCGATTATCCCGCCCACCCGCGCCCGCTATGAGAAAATGATGGAGTATTGCCCCTTTGAGGAAGATCTGGTACTCTGTGATCCCAGCGGACCCAGCGGTAAATGCGTGACGGTAAAGGATGTAGCGATTGCCGCAATCATGGCAGGCTGTAAGCCCAACGCCATGCCGATCCTGGTGGCGGCTTTCAAAGCGCTGAATCATAAAGAATATAACCTGAATCAGTCGGTTACAACTTCTCATCCGGGTGGAAATCTGGTCCTGGTATCCGGGCCGATCGCGCAGCAGGCAGGCGTTTCGGGTAAGCAGGGTTGTCAGGGACCGGGATATCCGGCCAATGCCACCATCGGGCGTGCGGTAAATCTGGTCATGATGAATGTGTTCCGTTCTGTTCCGGGAGTCTGCGATCTGGACTGCATCGCCTCTCAGGCCGAATTTACATACTGCTTTGCGGAAGAACCGGAGCTGGCACAGTGGAATATGATTAACGAGGATCATTATGATTCAGAAACAACAACAGTATATGTACTAAAGGCAGAGCCGCTGCATGATATCATCGACTTCCTGAGCCTGAACGGCCATGATCTTCTTGATACGATTACAGCCTGCTGCACGACGCTTGGTTCCAACAACGCATACATGCCTGGCCCGCTGATCGTCTGTCTGACTCCCGACCATGGCATCATGCTGAAAAAGGCAGGGTATACCAAAGAAATGATTCAGGAACACATTCATCAGTACGTATACCATGAAGTTCCGATGGTGCGGAACAGAGGGCTTGTACCGGTCCGTCCGAAGGAATGGGAGAACAGGCATCCGCTTCCGGTTACCCGTACTCCGAAAGATGTGGAAGTTGTCTGCATCGGCGGACGCGGAGGACACTCTGGCGTTATCCTTCCCTGGGCGCTGCACAGCGAAGGATGTGTGGAAGCGCTGAGACTTCCGGATGGAACAATCGCAAAATCTCTTGAGGATTTTAAACGGAAATAAAAAATAAAGAAAGGAAGAATATCATGGGATATGATACAAAATATGACGTAATTGTCTGCGGCGGAGGAACTTCCGGCGTAGCCGCGGCAATTGCAAGCGCCAGAAACGGCGCGAAGACTTTGCTGATTGAAAGGACGGGCGTACTCGGAGGGCAGATGAGCCTTTCCGGCCCTCCCGGATTCGCTTATGCCAGGCTGTTTAACTCACAGGGAAAGAGAGATGTGGGCGGAATCGTAGAAGAGACATATCAGAGACTGTTGAAGAGCGGACATGCGCTGCCTGAATGGAGAAGCCCCATCCGTGAAAAAGCGGCCTACACATTTTCTTATATAGACCCGGATTGGTGGGTAGCGCTTGTTTTTGAAATGATGGAAGAAGAGGGTGTTGAATTACTGCTGGATACGCTGGTGGTTGGCGTGGAAAAAGATGGTGATACCGTGACGGGAGTAGCTGTGGAAAATGCCAACGGACGCAACACGATTCACGGACAGGTAGTTGTTGACTGTACCGGCGAGGGTTATGTATCTATGCAGGCAGGAGCGGAAACCGCCTGCGTAGACAGAGATACGATTCAACCGCATACGTTGGCTTTTACGGTGGACGGTGTTGACTGGGATAAACTGCTGACCTATATCCGCACGAATCCGGATCAGTTTTCCTTTAAGCAGCTGATCTTCCCCTATGAAAATGCCAATACGAGGGAAGAGGTAGAAGAATATTACAGAAAATGTTATGATATTAAGGAACTGGGAGAGATCATGGGCTTTTACGAGCTGCGGGATATGGCCCTGAAAAACGGAGACTGGCATCCTTATTCGGGAGCGGGCTTCTTCCTGACACCCAAGGAAGGCGGTCACATCCAGGCTCATTTCCAGCATTCCTCACAGGTTGACCACGCAGTTCCGACAGACGCGTGGGATCTGACCAGATGTAACATTGAATGCCGGAAACAGAACATGATCGCTTGGAGATTCTTCAAGAATTATGTGCCGGGATTTGAACATGCGTATATCACCCGCACCTGTACTGAACTGCGGTTGAGAGAAGGGCCGCGCATCGTGGGCGAATATGTGCTGACAAGGGATGACGTGGCAGATTGCCGCCAGTTCCCGGATACGATTGGAAAAAGTTCCTTCAAGGCGGGCGGCTATCATGTAGCAGCCATGGACACACTGGCTGTATGCCATACGGGCAAAAATGATATGGCCTTCCCGAAGGACGGCGGCTCTTATGATATTCCATACCGTTGTCTGCTGCCGAAAAAGATTGAAAACCTGCTGGCAGCCGGAAAATGTGTTTCAACCGACCGTCCCGCATATCTGAGATACCTTCATCAGACTATGGTGACAGGCCAGGCTGCGGGAACCGCCGCAGCCCTCTCAGTGAAGAAGGGCGTCACCCCGAGAGCACTGCAGGCAGATATAAAAGAGCTTCAGGAAAACCTTGTGGGTCAGGGAGCGATCCTCTTTGAGACAAGATGATAACAGATATAGGGGCTGTAAAATAAGTCCTTAATTAGGAATCGCCAGTTCCGGCAAATGCCAGTTCTGGCGATTCCTTCTTTTCTTAAATTACTATTTCATGTCATTCTTAATGTTACTCGTAAAAAAGTGTACACTTAATAAGGCTATGTCTATCACTTTTGGCTTTTAAGCCGCTAGTTCTTTTCTCTGCTTTTTATTATGATATTTATAAAGGTTGAAACCACAAGAGTCTTTTGTATAACTTATCCCGTTTTAAAATGCCAAACGTCCTCTCTGCCTGGATACTACGGTTCATTCTTAAAAGTGCTCCGTGTACTGACTCAAGGTTTGAAATTACTTCCTGATGTATGGCGGTCAACCCCTCATTCATACGAATCGTTCGGTTGCCCGATGCCTTAGGACCATATTCTCTTTTATATTGGCAGCCCTCACAGGATTCGCATTCGTAGATTTTTTCCGTTCTCCCATATGGATTCTTATTAACAGCTCGCTTGCATTTAAAGTGGAATCTTCTTCCATCCAGTCCGGTGTCTTTCTTGTACATTTCTAGGAGTTTTGAAACATAATCGATGGCATATTTTTGCCGCTTCTCAAGTTTTAGATTGAAATATCCTAACACTTCCTTGTTTATAGCATCGATCAGCAGCGATATCTTTTCAAAAACCTTTCACTGTTCTTTGTACAGGATTTTTTCCACACCCAGGTATGCGGTTCGCATTGGCCTCTATTTTCGTGCCATCGATGTAGGTATGTTCCAGATCCACATGGTCCTTTTGGAAAATATAGGAATTCACATCCAGGAAAATCTGTTCGATGGAGTCCGTAAGTTCATTTCGGATGAAGATGCCAAAGGTGGCATAGGAAGGTGCCTTCATGCCATCAAGAAGATACAGGAACCCCCGTTTTCCATGAAAGCAAAGAGTATGACTTTAAGAAATTTCTGTTGATCACATCTTGGACGGCCAAAAATCGCTGAAGTCTCACGACCTCAGCGATTTTTCTTTAGGGCTGTTTTTTTACAGCCCCATTTATGCGCACCTGCCAGGCCGCAATCCCATCTTTAACTTAAACAGACATAAAATGTCATTCTTGCTCTGTCGCTGTCCAGCTCGCTCATATAAATCATTTGCCGTACCTGACGATCCGGTTCGGGTGCGCAATCGGCTTCGGCGAAGGAATAAAAGTCCTCTCCCAGATGCCGAGCCCGGAGTTCCACCAATGTCCGGCCTTTGGGGAGCAATTTGTGAAGAGGGATCCAGGGTGTCTGCTTTCCGGGCCATAATTTTTCTTCCGCGGACGGAGGTTCTGTCATAAAACCATTATTCCCGATGTAGCCCAGAAAAGTCCGGACCCCGTTATCTGGGGTGATATAAAGTTCATATACAGAGTCGAACAAATCCCACCAGACGGCGTCTTCCCATCCCAGGGCCAGGGTTGATATATGCACCCGAAGATATTGTTTTTCTGAAATTTCAGGCTCAAAGCGGAGACGCCGCATCTGTTCGACAGAATTCCAATAGGACTGAGCCGTCTGATCAGGCTGCGGATAGGGACGGAGATATTTGGCAACCCGTTTTCTCCATTTTTCATTTTCGGGGCAGATCAGAAATCCTCCAATCCCATAAGGAGGGAGCTCCATAGAGAAGCTTCTTGCGTCTGTGTCCTGTTCGCGGATGCAGGAAGTACCGCTCTCGCCGGTGGAAAGCCGGTAGCAGGCTTGGCCCGTGGCTGTTTTAAGCCATGGCACATTTACCGTACAACGGGCGCTCTTATCCCTGAAATTAGACAGGATCAGGAGGGTGGTACCGTCTTGGAGCCGATACAGGGCTCCCCCTGTTTGTATGCTGTCGCAGCGGATTTCTTCATCACATTGATCGTTGGAGAACTGCAGATCGCGCTCCCCCTGCATCAGGCCGTACAGCTTCCACAACGGCCGCGCAAAGGTGACACAGTCGGGCTCCGACGGATGCGCCAGGGAAGAACTGCGGAGCTGTACGCCCAGAGTTACATGCGGAGTTTGTCCGATGTTGGCCATATAGGGCAGGATTTTGCCGGTTTTATATTCTGGAAACGCGGCTGTCCATAGGGAACCGGGACCGAGTGCCGACTCGCTGAAATACGCATGGGCCCGGCGGGACGACAGCATAATACCCTTTTCTCCCTCGCCGGAAGTGTAACCGTCTACCAGGGAAGGCAGGGTGCTGCCGCTGAAAAAGGGGCCGGTATGCAGATAAAAGATTCCGTCTTTTCCAATGGTTTGATTCTTGAGGGCTTTCATGGTTTTGTAATGTTCCTTATAAGCAAAGCGCCCGCCGGGATAAGTCTCATCCTGAGAGTAATAACCGGCTGGTCCGCCGTAATCGGAGTACAGGCCGTCAAAGTCCTTCTGCAGGATGAAATTAAACCAGGACGCCTGATTTTCCCGGACTGAAGATTCATTGCCGCGGATATAGGGGGCTACCCGGATTCCGTACCGGTGGCAGCAGTTTACTACGCGCATAAATTCTGAAGGTGTGTACGGCACGCCTCCGTTTTGAAGATCGGCGCGCCAGCCCTCGTGCAGGATCAGAACATCCGCCCCCTCTGCCGCCATTTTCTGAATCTGGTTATCTGTGGGATAGCGCCGGAACAGATCCAGGTAATGGTAGACTCTTAAAGGCGGATGCCTGCGGACTTTCGGAGTCTGTCCCAGGACAAAGCCCATCTGGTTACGCCATTGATAAGGGCGCTCATTGGAAGAAATATTAGTTTCAATAAAGTCGAAAATGAGAGTGGGCTCTCCCTGTTCCCAGATGAGGGTGGAGGAAACGTTTTTCGGATCAGCGCCTATGGAATTCTGCCCCTCTGCCATCCATTCAAAGTGACAGGATATGGTTTCCGGGGATATGCCGTAATCAAAGCCGATCAGGGGTATAATTTCATGGCTGAAACGGAGATTCTTTTTCTCTGTCTGATTGCGGACAAAGGAATCTACAGCTTGTATGGAACTGCTGTTGATAGATTCAGGTCGGCGCCAATAGCCGTAGGTTACTTTCTCAGCCTGAAAGTTCAGCGGGATTCTTAGGCGGAAGGTCTTCAGATCTGGCAGCGGAAGCGTCATCGCGCTGAAAAATAAATGAATAAACCCGACGCCGTCTTCGTTCAGTTCGTAGGAAAGGTTTAAGAACCAGTCCGACAGAATTTTTCCGCGGGCAGTCAGGGGGATATTCCAGAAATCTATGAGAACGGTGCCGTCTGACTGTGTAGTTTTGGGTTTGTAGTCATCGGGCAGTACGGGGACGATGTCCGTACCGTCTGCTGCCTGGATGGTCAGCCATGATCCCTGGCTGCGAAGCAGCTCCTGCTCTTTCTCATGACGCTGTTTTAGCTTGAGAGAAGAGGGGAATCCGGCACAGCCGGGTGAAAACTCAATTCTGTAGTCCGGGAAGTCAAAAATAAGATTGTTCATATTCATAAGGGTTAGCCTTTTACTGCTCCGGCAGTTAATCCTTTCTGTATTGAATTTTGGAAAATGCAGTAAACAACAATAGTTGGTATAATCATGATGATATTGCTGGCCATCAAGGCACCCCAGTCAATCCGGTACTGCGATTGCTGGGTAAATTGTACCAGCCCTACAGGTATGGTTAGCTTAGACGGGGTGGTTACGTAGCTCATGGCTTTGTAATATTCGTTCCAGTAGTCAATGAAATTGACAATCATGACAGTGATAACTCCTGGCTGGGCCAGAGGAAGCATGATGGTGCGGAAGGTTTTAATATAACCGGCACCGTCAATCATGGCTGCCTCTTCCAATTCATGAGGAAGGGCTTTAAAAAAACCAAAGAGCATGAAAGTGGAAAAGGGAACGGAGGATAAGCCGTATACTAAAATCAGGCCCAGCCTTGTGTCCAGAAGATTCAGCTGAAGGAGCATAAAATACTGCGGGATTAGAGTGATGATGCTAGGTACCATGATCGCAGCCACATAAAGGCCATACAGAGCCTTCCGTCCGCGGAATTCAAAACGGGACAGAGCATAGGCTGAGGTTGTGGAGCAGACCAGGTTTACCGCAAGAGCTCCGAGTGATACGACAACACTATTGATTACGCCGGAACCGATATTACCGCGTTCCCAGGCCCGGGCGTAATTACTCCACACCCATTCCTTGGGCAGCCCCCACACGTTGGAATAAAAATCTTGGTTACTTTTCAGTGAAGTCAGAAATACCCATACCAAGGGAAGAATAACAGCGAGAACAGCCAGCCACAGGATGATGTTTCCGACAACTGAATTTGCTTTTATTTTTGCCTTGGGTTTTTGCGCTTTAACGGACATATGAATTCCTCCTTCTATAATTCGTAGGTCTCTGACCGGAAGATTTTATTCAGTATCAGAGACAGGATGATGGTAGATACCAGTATCAAAACAGCGATCGCAGAAGCGTAGCCGAACTGATGATAGCTGAAACCGTTAAGGGTCATATAAGTACCCAGCACCTCGGAGGAACTGTTAGGTCCGCCATTGGTCAGAAGCCTTACGAACAGGTAAGAGCTGTTCATAGAAGAAATCACCACATAAATCGCACAGAAATTTAGCTGAGGCCTTATCAGAGGAAGAATTACGTATCTGATTTCTGTCCAAATGCTTGCGCCGTCCAGTCTTGCAGATTCAAAAAGGGAGGACGGAATGGATTCTATGGCAGAAATAAAAATCAACATATAGAATCCTGTCGTACACCAGATAGCCGGAGGAATCGTGGCGTAGAGCGCGGTTCCGAAGTCTCCGAGCCACCCGGCCGGAGGAGGCTGTATACCGATTACGCTTAATAAAGAGTTCAGAGCGCCAAAGTTAGGATTGTAAAGCATCGTCCAGATGGTGCAGATAACCACCACCGAAAGCATGACCGGAAAAAACAGCACTTTGCGGAAAAACTGATTGGCAAATATTTTAAAACGGGTTAAAAGCAGAGCCAGTGTGAGAGAAATAATCAGCGTAAAGGCCAGCCGGATCGCTGCAATTTTAAGATCGTTCAGCAGGGCAGTCCATACTACGGAATCACCAAACAGGCGTTTATAGTTATCCAGTCCCAGAAAGGTCATGTTGGAACTGATGCCGCTCCATTGGAACAGGCTGTAGTAGATTCCCTGGAAAATGGGTATCAGTACAAATAAAGTAAATAATGCCAGTGTAGGCAGTGTAAACAGCAGCAGAAAGCCGGTTCTTTTCCGGAAATTACGACTCTGCGGCAGTGATAGAACTGTTTTTTTCATTTAAAGTAACCTGCCTTTCGTAGAAAAAATTAGGCGGCCCTATTTGCTGCTGGCAGATATGGGCCGCCCGGTCTTGCGCATCGGGAATTGATTTAAGATATGGTTATTTTTGCAATGCCATCATCTGCAGCAATTCTGTCGGCTTCCTGTTTAATTCCTTCTAATGCCTCTTCTGATGTCTTCTGGCCGCCTAGTATAGATGAGATCGCGTTTGTGGTAGCTGTTCTCAGTTCGGCGTAAGGCTCGAAATTGCCGGAGCCACCGACCTCGTTGATGATCTGAACGCTGCCCTCGGAGACCTGTTTCAGGATATCCTGATTGGAGGCCGTGAGTTCTACGCCCTCAAGATCGTCCCTCATGCAGGGGATACCCATCTGGCATTCTGCGACGGCCTGGGTGACGTTTTTAGAAAATAAAACCTGGAGGAAGGCTTTCGCCGCCTCAGGATTCTTGGTATTGGCCGCGATAGAAATACGGGGGCTGCTGCCTACGTAGGTAGACGTATTGGTGCTGTCATGCCAGAAAGAGGGCATGAAGGCCATCTCAAAACCTTCCGGAATATCCTCCGCCATTTCACCCTCCAGCCAGTTGCCGCAGGGGATGATGAAAGCTTTGCCCAGCAGCCATTCCATCTGTGCTTCTGTATGTGTCAGGGAAAGAGCGTTTGCGGGAGTCCAGTCATTTTTCACCAGTTGTTCCAGCTTGTCGTAAGCGGAAATTACCTCTTTGGAATCATAGGCGCTGGTGTCCAGATTGCCCATCTGTAGCAGCAAATCTTTCCCGGCATCAGTGGCAATTCCCGGTTGTATCAAGCCGTATCCCATATAATCCGGGTATTTGCCCTGATGTATGATGGGATAGATTCCCTTTTCTTTGATTTTGGGAGCAAGTTCGCAGAATTCTTCCCAGTTGGTCGGAGGTTCCCAGCCGTATTCTTCGGCCATGGTTTTGTTATAATAATAGCCCCAGACGCTGTAGCCAAAGCCCATGCCGTAGATGCTGTCGCCGGAGCGGTTAAAAAGCTCTACTGCCATGTTGTCTTTTAACAGTCCGTCATAACCAATGGCTTCGGCAGTGTTGTAAAACTCACTGAGGTCCATAAACTGTCCGTCTTGTGTCAGAGCTGTTTCATCAGCGTTGGCTGTCCCGCCCATATAATAAATATCCGGCGGCGTGTTGGATACAAAACGGGGTCGGACAGTATCTTCAATTTTAGGGCTGGCGTTCAGCGTGACTTTACAATCCGGGTACAGAGAATTAAATTCTTCTACAACTGTATTCCAGAATTTATCCATCAGTTCGCCGTTGGAAAATACGGCAACTTCCAACTCGCCGGAGATTTTGGAGGTTTTACCGTCGTCTGAAGAAGCTGCGGCACCTGAAGAAGCAGAGGCTGAGCCGGTGTTGGAACCTGAAGTGGTTGTTGATGATTCATTGCCGGCACAGCCGGTAAAAAGAGCAGAAGTAACAGCAACGGATAAGAGCAATGCGGTCAAACTTTTCTTTTTCATTGATTGAATTCCTTTCTTTTAAAAAGATATTGTACTCCCTCGCCCTTTGCTTTATAATTTATTATGAAAGTTCCGGGCGGCAGCCGTGAGGCGAAGCATGCTTGCATGCAGAAGCCCATGGATACCGGCGGCGGCTGATAGAGCGCCAAAGGCGCGGGACAGCCGGCTTTCAAAATCGGTGATGTTCACATGTGTGAACATGTCCGTTTTATATGGAATAGTAACAAGTGCAGAGTGGCGGCGAAGAAGCGGCGGAGAATCTCATTTCCGCCTGGTTGGCTTATTCCGGTTTCAGGTGCAGACATTGGGACGTTGAACCTGATCCTCTGTGGTTGCTATTCCTTTTATAATGTCTCATTCTACATGGGCGGAGCCAGAGTGCCGCCCTCATATAACCCTCCTTTCTGCACCCGGTAGCAGGGGAAATTACGTTTTCCGGTTTTGATACTTTCCATCAGACATTTCATCCCGCTTTCGATATACTCTTTTGAATCCATATAGAATGTTGACAGTTCAGGTTTGGCCAGCGTGACCAAGTCGGTCATGCCGTAGCCAAGAAGACTTTTTTGCGCAGGCACCTGTATGCCGTGCTGCTGCATCCAGTTCAGGGCGCCAAACTGAAGGACAGAATTAGCGCAGATTGCAGCCGTATATTTTATACCCAGATATTCCATCCGGGCGGCTAGTTCACCTCCGTCATGAAGGCTGCTCACCTGGATAAGGGCAGGGTCATAGTCGATTCCTGCTTCAGATAGCGCGCTTTTATATCCGTTCAGTATGTGTTTCTGCTGCGGATATTCTAACATCAGTGTAAAAAAGGCGATTCTGCGATGACCCATTTTGATGAGGCGCTGCATCATCTGCCGGGTAATTTCGTATGTATCCGGAAAACACGTATTGCCGGGCTGGTTATCAATTTCGGAAAAAATTACATAGGGAATTGAACCGTCCGCAATACGGCTGCAGACAGACGGATCGGTGACAGAAAGCATAACAAGAGCGTCGGCGTCTCCGCTGTTGATATAGTCATAAAAACGATTCATGGAATGTTCGCTTTTCGACACGTTTAGAAATACGATGTTATAGCCCTGGCTGCTGATGTAGTCGTCAATCAAGCGCAGCTCGTTGTTATTAGTACTCATGGCAGCCTTGTTATCCATATTAAAGGCGGCCACGCAGATCTTGGGAGGCAGGACTTCAGTGTTCTGTAGGGGATAGCCCAGTTCTTTTGCGGCATTTATGATCTTTTGCTGGCACTCTTTAGAGACAGTACATTTGGGAGAACGGTTTAAGGTTAGTGATACAGCCGTTCTGGATATGCCGAGATAATCGGCAATTTGTTGTTTGGTAACTGCCATAGTTTCCTCCTGACATAACGTTCGTTATGATTGATATCATATAATGATTGTATAAAAAAGTCAATAGAATAGTAAAAAAAATATAAAAAACCACAATATTACACAATAAATTATTGACAATTATGAAAGGGGAAAATATGATAATAAAAGTTGGCTTCTGAATATAACTAACGTTATTAAAAGAGAAGGGAAAGTGAAATGAACATACAGAGTGTATTGGGAACGGGATTTCAAAATATGAAAGCAGAAGTAATTCTGAAGGAATCTGTTTGCCTGACCTCGGAAGATTTTCGGATGAGCCTGGTAAACGAGACAGAGAAGAGCCTGGAGTTTCTGGGTACGCTGGCGGATATGACGCTGCGGATTTATATGCGTAAAAAGGAGGAATGCTGGCAACTGCAGATGGAATGGGAAGGAAACGGCCGTTTAGCCTGCAGAAGCCTTGGGTGGTCCCTGAGCTTTATCCTGCCGGAGCAGGGGCGTGGTGATCTGAAGGTGCCGTGTGCAGGCAGGTATGTTTCGGATTGCGGGCTTTATCCTCTGAATACAGGGGCGTCGACAAAACCAGACAGCCGGTTATCGGGATTGTTTTTTGGGCCTCATCGCCCTTGCCTGCTCATAGGGACGGAAATCCCTCAGAAAAATCTTCATCTGTATACAGTGACCCGCATAGATGAGAATACAGTATGGATAAGCGGAAAAACCACTTTTCCGAAAGGGCAGGGGCTGGCCTCTGTTCTGAGAACGGAGGTCAGTTTTATTTATCAGGGGCTGATTCCTGTTGAAGCGGTCAGTGCGTATGGAAGGCACGTTTCTGTCATTCCGGAAAAAGCATTTGCAGAACCTCTGATCGGATGGAATAGCTGGGATTATTATTTTTCAGCGCTCAGACAGGAAGATATTTGGGAAAATGCAGACTGTATAGAACAGGACCCAGTGCTGAAAGAGGCGGTTAAGTGTGTAATTGTCGATATGGGCTGGGAGCACCGGGAAGGAGAATGGTATGCGAATTATCGTTTTCCGGACGGCCTGAAGGCCCTAGCTGAAAGAATCAGCCGAAGAGGACTGATCCCCGGGATTTGGACGAATGGCTGTGAAATCCATCCGCTCTCTTATCCGGCCCTCAGGAACGGGGAGATGCTGCTTAGGAACGCGGACCATACTTTGCTTCAGGTGGATCAGTTCTATGTAATAGACCCTACCCATCCGGCAGGGGAAAAATTTCTCTATCAGACGTATAAAAGATTATTTCAGGCCGGATTCCGGATATTTAAAGTGGATTTTGTAGATGCGCTGCTGGAGGCTGAGGAATTTTACGATGCCGGCTGCGGACCGTATGATGCCGTGCGCAGAGTGTTTGAGATAGTTCGTCAAGCTGTGGGGCATGGCAGTCATATCCTTGGCTGCGCGTATCCTCCGGAGTGCGGAGCGGGTTATGCTGATTCCTGCAGAATAGGTGTGGATATCCATAATCATTGGGAACATGTTCTATGGATACTGGAATATCTTCAGATAAATTTCTGGGAAAACGGGAGGTTATTCCGGATTGATCCGGATTTTATGATAGTAAGGGGAATAGACACCTCTCTTGAGGAGGAGACGAATGTTCTGAACCCGATGGGAGAGATTTGGAGGAATACCGGCAGGCACTGCTGGCGGAGCGGTCCTGTTTTTGACCGGTATGAGGCGGAGACCTGGGCGAATATAGTTGTATTTTCAGGTGGGAACGTGATATTGGGAGACCGTCTCGGTATGCTGAACCAGGAAGGGCTTCGCCTGATCCATGAACATCTGAAGCCTGCAGGGCAAACAGCAGTACCGCTGGATCTGGGTGCTGGCAGGGTCGCCGCGTTCTGGTACCTTCAGGAACCGGGAAGGAAACGGCTGCTGATGATCAATCATTCAGATAGAGAAAAGACCATAAGTTTTTCATTTGCTGAATATGGCCTGCCGGTTCCGGAGAATGTGTTTTGCGGAAAGAAGGGCGTGTGGAAAAACGGGGTATATAGCTGCTTCCTGAACCGGCATGAAAGCGCTGTTGCAGAGCTGGTGTTTTAAGCTAAATACCCATTGGTTCCTGGCTGAAAAAAGACTATCGAACAGTGTGGCGGCATGTGGGATCTGACATGCTGTGAGAAATGGACAACTGTTTTGTCAATTACCCTTTCTGGACAAAAAATCCGCATAGATTGACAGCGGCCCCCCGAATTGTCATACTTTATTCATGAATTATGAGCGGAAAACGGCAATTGTCCGTGCCATACGGTTGATTGAACCGCTTGTTAATTCGTGGAAATAAAAAGAAACGGGGAGGTCACTATGAATTACACAAGAAAACGATGGCTGATTCTCGCAGCCTGCTGTCTGGCAAATTTATGCCTTGGATCAATTTACGCGTGGAGCGTGTTCGCTTCATCGATGGCGGATTACCTGAGCGCCCTGCACGGGGTCACGGTCACGTCCGGAGACCTGGCGATCGTCTATACAATCGCCAATTCTGTCGGTCCGATTACTATGATATCCGGAGGCTGGTTCAATGACCGGTTTGGGCCGAAAAAGGTAATACTGGTCGGCGGTCTGCTGTTCGGAGGCGGTATGCTGGCTTCCGGCTTTGCCGGGAGTATCGGCGCCCTGATCGTTGCTTACGGCCTAATCGGCGGCCTGGGGCTGGGCATGGCCTACGGCTGCACGATCAGCAGCTGTGTGAAATTTTTCCCGGATAAGCGGGGACTGGTCGGGGGCATCACGACTGCGACTTATGGCCTTTCATCAGTGATCCTGCCTCCCGTGGTTACGGTGATCGTGGGCCGTCTGGATGCGCCCGCCGCCTTTAAGATCGTCGGAGTTGTATTCCTGGTCCTGATCTGCGGCTGTTCCTTTCTGGTGGAAAAGTGCCCGGCGGATTTTGTGCCCGACGGCTGGACCCCTCCGGCTGAGAAAAAGGAGAAAAAGGCCGTGCGCGACTGCAGCTGGCGGGAGATGCTGAAAAGTCCGGTATTTTATGCGATGATCCTGCTGCTCACCTGCGGAGCCTTCTGTGGTATGATGATTATTTCCCAGGCGTCTGCCGTTGCTTCGGGCATGATCGGCATGAGTGCGGCCGCGGCCGGCATCGCGGTATCGGTGCTGGCTCTGTTCAATGCGGCCGGCCGCCTGGCAGCCGGATGGCTATCTGACCGGATCGGGAGGATCAGCACGCTTACACTGGCCTGTGTCTTGTCTGTGGCAGGGTTGATCAGCCTTTATTTCAGCAGCACGGGCAGTACGGGGACCTTTTATTTGGGGATCGCGCTGGTAGGCATCTGTTTTGGTTCCTTTATGGGCGTGTATCCCGGATTTACGGCGGATCAGTTTGGAGCCAGGAATAACAGTGTCAATTACGGGATCATGTTCATCGGATTTGCGGCGGCCGGGTTCTTCGGGCCAACGATCATGAAAAATGTCTATACGGCGGACGGAAGCTATCAGAGGGCTTTCCTGATTGCGGTGGGCCTGAATTCGGCGGGTATTCTGCTCACGTTCGTCTACCGGATACTGGCAAAACGGCGGAGCTTGGAGAGATCAGTTAATTGAATGTGACATACGAAAAAAATGAGGATGGAATCGTAAATAATCAGACGATTTCGTCCTCATTTTTGAGTTATCAGATTCGGGGGGGGGGGGGGGGTAGAAGGGTATATAGTTTCCACCATAATCTGAAGCTGTCTGGCTACATATGTTCGTTCCCGTTTCTGCGGCAGCGCCTGGTTCCAGAGCTGGTCGCAGAACATGTACAGTGAATGAATGAGCGATGATTCCGTGGTAGTCAGAAGCAGCGGCTCTTCCTCCGTGCCGAAGTGCTCCGGTGTGTTGAAAATGCTGGTGCAGGTATTTTTCTTGACAAACATATTCAGGTTGCGAAGCTGCTTTGCATGAACATCCTCCAGCAGTGTGATTTCGTGAATATTCTTATGGGATTCACTGACCAGCAGGTAAGAAAGCTTTCTCAGCAGGTTCCGGAAGGTCTCGTTGGATATATACAGCGGTTTGCCGGAGAAAAAGGAGAGCGTATCCAACACGATCTGTTCCTGAGACAGCAGCGCCTCCAGTTGGGTTTTGGGAATCAGGTAGCGGAAATGGCGGCCCGTGTTCTTGCGGGCGTCCGTCTTCAGCGCGCTGCAGGCCTGCAGCGTCCGTTCCCTCGTTTCGTCGTCCACTTGGTTTTCTTCCAGGATCTCCTGTATCTGAACAGTGGGTATCACGTTCACAAATGGAAAACGCATGAAAACGTACTGATCCTCATCCAGATTGACCATCTGTGAGAGAAAATGGGCGTATTTGTAGTGATCATTCCGGTAATAAGCCGTGAACAGGGGCGTGGCATAGCTGAATGGAAACTGGAGCAGCTGGTAAGCTTCCTGCAGGACCGTTTCATTGCTTACAGCAAAGGTCGTACCTTCGAAGGAATTATTTGCCGGTGAAAGCTGATACAGAAGCATTTTATCCTTCAGCAGAATGACGCTTTTGCTGATGGATTCGGCGGAGGTGTGTGAGGAAAGGAAATACGGCATCACTTTTCCGGTCAGGTATAGCGGCAGCCAGGACAGCAGAGATTTTGCGAGCATGTCATAATGTCTGTCAATTGTATGTATGACCCGGATTGAGTTGCCGGCTGCAAGAAAAGCCAGATTTACCGATTCCCAGGTGTTGATGTAGGTGTCGTCCTCTGTAAACCATCGTTGGGTGTCCTGCATCAGACACCATAGCTCCTGGCCGGAGGGCAGCGTCAGAGCCAGGCGCAGCAGGCCAAGGATAGCCTCGCGTTTGCCCTCGTTGCCGCGGAATTGCAAATGGGTGTATTCCTTGCCCTTCCTGCTGCTGCTCAGATAGTCGTGCAGCGAAAGGGTCTCTGCCTGGGCGTCGACTGTGCTTAAGAGCCAGCGCTTCAGAGCGGTCCGGATCTGTTCCGGAGTAGCAGAATCCAGGTTTGTAAATTCCGCGCTCAGAAGGGAGCGCAGGTTGCTGTAGTCTGAAAAAGCATCCAGAGATATAAAATAGTCCGCAATGCTATTCAGAAGAGGGGAATTCCCCTTGAGACTCCGCTTATTATTCTTCCATTTGCTGACCAGTGAAGAATCGATATGAAGGACGTCTGCCAATTCCGTCCCTGATACGCGGAAAGCGCTTAACAGCTGGCTGAAGTGTGACCGATACGTGTGATTAGCTGACATAGTGTTCACTCCTTAGAAGTACATACACAAATTTGTTGTGTTCTATTTTAAATCAAAAAGGAGAAAATTGAAAGGGAGAATTGTAAAATTATTCCTTATAAGTCCATGAAAGATCATAAATAAATGAAATATTGCTGGAATGAAGCTAAAAACTAATGATTTTTTTGTGCGTTTTGATGATTGAAATGAGGTGTCAAGATTCTGTCAAGGGTGAAGTTTGACAAGTCCTTCTGATTTGTTGTAAATGTCTAAAATCTATGATAAGAATAAATAACAAAACAGAATTCTGCAAACAAATTAGTGAAAAAATTGACATGAACTGCGTCTTATCGTGTTCATTCGCAAGGAGGGAAAACCATTATGGCAAGAGAGAAAAAGTATTTACAGTTTGGGATCAGGCAGAGATTGTACCAGGGCTCCGGATGCATTTCCGTGATCCCGCAGATTCTGGAAACCGAAGAGTGGAAACGGGTCATGCTGATTGCAGATCCGGGGCTTTACGCGGCGGGCGTCATCCAGCCCATTGAAGATATGCTGAAGGCCGCTGAAAATGTAGAATACATATTATTTACCAATATCCGGCCGAATCCTGAGGCGGTCACCATTGAAAATGAGGCGATACCCGCCGCACATGATTTTAATGTAGATGTCCTGATCGCAGTCGGCGGCGGAAGCACCATGGATACGGCGAAGGGAGTGGCGATTGTTGGTGAGACAGACGCACATGTGATGGACTTCAACAGCTGGCCCCCGTCCAGGCCCCTTCCGCACAAGACTTATCCGATCATCGCGGTTCCCAGCACAGCGGGGACAGGCAGTGAGGTATGCAGGAATGCGGTGATCTGTGACAAGAACGGGTTCAAGCTGGTGCCGATGCACGATGCCATACTCCCGACCTATGCGCTGATGGATCCGGACCTTCTGGCGGGGCTTCCGACGGGAGTGGCGGCAGCGACGGCAGTGGATGCGTTCACTCATGCGCTGGAGTCTTATACCAATATGAACGCCAATGATTTTACAGAACTGTTCTCACTGAGGGCGCTGGAACTGATCGGTGAGGCGATCCGGCCCTTTGTGGCTAATCCGGCGGTGGCGAAATGGGCTAACATGATGAGCCTGGGCTCCATGTACGCTGGCTTTTCCCTGGGGATTGCCAGCATCGGCCAGGATCACGTCATCACCCATCCCATGTCTGAGGAACCCTTCCATATGCCCCATGGAGATGCCTGCGGCATGGTGCTTCCCGCGGTGATCGAATGGAACGGGCTGGGCTGTAAGGAGAAATACAGAAAAGCTTACAATGCCATTACCAAAAAGGAAGTGCCGGAGGGTGAATTTGAAGTCAAGATGCTGATTGACTGGGTTATGGACCTGAACGCCGATCTTCACATCGCCCAGGATAGAGATTTTGAAGAATGGGGTTATAACGACGGGGAGGTTTTGGAGCTGATGCTGAAGCACCCGATCTTCAATAATAAGGATAAGACGCCGAATACCCAGTGCGCATATCCCAGAACCACGAAAATGAAAGACTTCAAATATCTGATTCAGAGAGTGAACGAATATTCCCGGCTGCAGAAGGAACGGAGGAAATAGACTATGAAAATGCTGATTGGAGGGCAGAAAACAGATTCCAGCGATGGAAGGACCATTGACGTTATCAATCCGGCCAACGGGAAGTTTCTGGATACCATTCCGATGGCGACCGAAGAGGACGTCCAGCGGGCTGTTGACAATGCGAAGAAAGGCCAAAAGGAGTGGACGGCAATCCCGTTGATGGAGCGGGAGAAAATCATCCAGAGGTTTGTGCGTCTGCTGGAAGAGCATAAAAAGGAGATCATCGCCGTGTGTACCAGAGAATGCGGAAAGCATGTGGGCACGACAATCTTTGAATATAATCAGACGGCTTCTGTATTTACGGGATACATGGAGTCGGCCAAGCGGCTTGACGGCCAGTTACTGGTTCCAGGGTCAGAGCCGGGGCACGACGGGAGGACCGCCTCGGACATGATTATGGTGACCCATGAGCCGTTGGGAACAGTAGTTGCTATCGTTCCTTTTAACGCCCCGATGCTTCTGTACAGTTACAAGGTGGCCCCCGCCCTGGCGGCGGGCAATGCGGTCATAGTAAAGCCGCCCACGGACAATCCGCTGACAGATATTATGATCACAGAGCTGCTGCTGGAGGCAGGTGTGCCCGGCAATGCGCTGCAGATCGTAACGGGAAGCGGTTCCAAAGTAGGAGACTGGCTGGTGAAGAATCCCGGCGTGGATGCCGTCAGCATGACGGGCAGCACCCAGGTGGGAATCGGGATCGCGGAAATCATGGCTAAGCGGTTGGCGCCCTGCACGCTGGAGCTGGGAGGGAACGACGCATTCATCGTGATGCCGGATACCGATATAGATAAGGCGGCAGCCAGCGCCTGCGGAGCAAGGAAAGGGAATTCCGGGCAAATCTGCATTTCCTCTAAACGGTTCATCGTACATAACAGCGTGATAGAAGAGTTTACAGAAAAGCTGGTGAAGCTGGTCCGGGAAATTGAAGTAGGGTATGACGATAACGTAGAAGAAATGATGGAAAAATGCCTGGGCAACACGGACCGCACCAATACGAAGGGTGAATTCATCGGCAGCTTGATCAGCGAGCGGGCGGCGAAGGAAGTAGAGGCGCAGGTTGCGCATACCATTTCCCAGGGCGCGAAGCTGCTGTGCGGCGGCCAGAGGACTGGAGCCTTTTATATGCCCACAGTCCTGGCGGGAGTTACTAAGGATATGGATGTGGCTAAGGATCTGGAAATATTCGGCCCGGTATGGCCGGTCATCGGGTTTGATACGGTGGAGGAAGCGATTGAGATCGCCAACGGAAGCCGTTACGGCCTTTCCGGCTGTGTCATGACAGACGACTGGAAGCTGGGCATGAGAGTGGCGAGGGAAGTGCAGACCGGCGGAATGGTGGTCAATGGTTCCTCCGTATATCGGAACCAGATGCAGCCCTTTGGCGGCCAGAAGATGAGCGGTATGGGCAATGAGGGGCTCACCACACTGGAGGAAATGACGAAAATTAAAAATATTGTCTTAAAAGGTTTTCTTGGATAGCCAACCGCGGAAGATTGGGGGAAAACATGGGGAATTATGTAGAATTTAAAAATATCAGTAAAGCCTTTGTAGGCGTCCAGGCCCTTGATGGCATCAGTTTCCGGGCAGACGGCGGAGAAGTCTGCGCGCTTCTCGGTGAAAACGGGGCGGGCAAGAGCACCCTGCTGAAGATTCTGAGCGGAGCACAATGCGCGGATTCGGGAGAGTATTATATCAACGGTGAAGAAGTAAGATTCACTTCCCCGGTAGAAGCTATCAGGGCCGGGGTCAGCGTCATCTACCAGGAACGTCAGCTGATCGGTGAGCTTTCCGTAACGGAAAACGTGTTTATGGAAGACCTGTACCGTAAAAAAGGAGGAATCGTAGATTTCCGGAAATCACATGAAGAAATGAAAAAGATCATCGAATTGTTCCAGATGCCATTTTCGCCCCAGACAAAGGTTAACCGGCTGTCGGTGGCTCATCAGCAGATGGTGGAAATTATGAAAGCCTACCGCCGGAACAGTAAGATTATCGCTTTTGACGAGCCGACGGCTTCTCTGTCGGATGCGGAAATAGATGTGCTCTTCGGGCTGATCGAAAGGCTCCGGAAAGATGGGAAGGTTATACTGTATGTCTCTCACCGGCTAAAGGAGCTGTTCAGGATCACTGATAAAATCGTGATTCTGAAGGACGGCTGCTTTGTGGAGGACATCCGGACAGAGGATGCCACGGAAAATTATCTGGTATCCAGGATGGTGGGCCGGAATATCGGAGATGCCTACTCGATGCTGGAGCGGAATGATAAGATCGGAGAAGTGATTCTTGAAGCCAGGCATCTGGAAGGGGAATATGTGCATGACGTCAGCTTCACCCTCAACAGAGGCCAGGTTCTGGGCTTTGCAGGCCTTGTAGGAGCGGGGCGCTCTGAAACCATGCGGCTTTTATTCGGCGCTGACAAGCTGATGAGCGGCGAGATATATGTGGATGGTAAACAGTGCAGAATTAAAAGCCCAAGAGATGCCATCAATGCAGGTATCGGCCTTTGTCCGGAGGACCGGAAGGAACAGGGACTGGTGCTGGGAAGGTCGGTACGCGACAATCTGACCATCCCGATTTTGAAGACCATCGCCAGAGGCGGCGTGATAGACGGAAAACAGGAGCGGCAGCTGTCTAAATCAGCGATTGACAAATACAGAATCAAGACGCATTCCGCGGATAAGATCGTCATGGAGCTGTCCGGAGGGAATCAGCAGAAGGTGATCCTCGGCCGCTGGATGCTGGCGGATCTGAAGGTGCTGATCCTGGACGAGCCGACGAAGGGCATCGACGTGGGTGCAAAGGCGGAAATATATCAGATGGTCTGCGATTTGGCAAAATCAGGGCTGGGGATTATCTTCATATCCTCAGAGCTGCCTGAGGTACTGAACGTCTGTGACGAGGTAGTGGTCATGAAGGAGGGGAGTATCACCGGACGCCTGGGCAAAGAGGAATTGTCAGAGGAACTGATTTTGCGGCTTGCCATGCGCGATGCGGACTGTTTTGCATGATGGAGGAAAAAACAATGAAAAACGACAATAAAAATAATGTGAAAGCAGGCAAACAGGAGGGAATAAGCCTATTTAAGTCGAATGAAGTCATGATGCTGATCGTGCTGATTCTTGTGATAGCCTTTTTTACAGTCATGAACAGGAATTATCTGACTTACACGAATATGACCAACATCCTGATGGCGGCATCCACAATCGGCCTGCTGGCAATCGGCGAAACATTCCTGATTATTGCCGGGCATATCGATCTTTCCAGCGCGCATATAGCTTCTCTGTTCGGAGTCATGACGGCGCTTTTAATCAACACGGGGCTTCCATGGCCGCTGGCAATTGTGATTGTAGTGATCTGTAGTTCTGTAGTGGGAATCGCCAATTCCTGCCTGGTCAACATCTTTGGGCTGCAGCCCTTTATCGCAACACTGGCAATGTCGTCTGTCTGCGAGGGAGTGGCGTTCCTGATCTGTTCAGGGAAATCAGTTCCTGTTAATGACAAGGTGTATGTGGAAATAGGCTCCATGAAGATCCTGGGCATTCCGTTCCCGGCTATTCTGATGGTGATTCTGTTTATTATATTCGGATTCGTTCTGGCTAAAACTGTGTTTGGGCGCAGCGTCTACATGGTGGGAGGGAATCCGGAGGCGGCCCGTCTGGCAGGGCTGAACCCGAAGAGGATCAGCACAATCCTTTATGTGATGAGTGCGATGATTGCAGCGTTTGCGGGTGTGCTGATGACCGCGAAAATGCATTCCGGGCAGCCTGCGGGGGGATCCGGAGCTGAATTTGACGCGATAACAGCCGCGATCCTGGGCGGAGTTGCTTTTACCGGAGGAAAAGGGAATCTGGCAGGATGTTTTATCGGCCTTCTGATCATGCAGTGCTTTAATAACGGCCTGACAGTTGTGAATGTATCTTCCTTCTGGCAGGTGGTGGCGAAGGGCCTGCTGCTGATCGCCGCATTGATCTTTGACTTCTTCCGCAGGAAGAAGCTGGCTAAATGATCACTTCGGGGCTTTCTGCCTGAGAACTTCGGCCGGTCCGGGTCAGATAGCTCCGCGTGAATCATAAAACGGCTGCGGCAGCAATGCAGCGGCACAAAATTTAAGGAGGAAAAGAAATGAAGAAGGTGAAAATGGCAATCGGGATCTTATTGTGTTCAGCCCTGGTACTTGGCGGCTGCGGCGGATCGGGGAACAGTCCTGCGAGTACATCGGGGAGCAAGACTGAAAGTACTGGGTCTTCTGCCTCTTCTGCGGCATCAGCATCCTCAGCATCATCATCGTCAGGAAAAGACAGCGGAGAAAAGCTGACCTTTGAGTATTTCGCCACTTCAATGACCGTTGAGTGGATCCAGCAGATTGAAGAAGCCCTGAAGACCCTGGGAGAAGAGAATAATTTTGAAGTTCTTTCCGCAGATGCCAATCGTGATATCAATACGCAGCTTTCGCAGATTGATACGGCCATTGAGCAGAAGATTGACGGCGCCTTCCTGTTTATCGTCGATGAAGGAAGCGCCCCGGCAGCCGTACAGAAATTCGATGATGCGGAAATTCCGGTCATTGGTGAAACCCTGAAGCTGCAGGACGGCGACGGTAAAAATATTGCCCCATACGTGGAGCTGGATGCGGAAGGCGTAGGCTCTAACTGTGGCAAGTGGGTCGCTGAGAACTGGGAATCTACAGGCGTCGACCTGTCTGACCTGTCTAAGGTGGGCGTAATCCAGAATACCAACAGTAAGTATCGTTCAGACCTGGCCAGAATCGACGGCTTTATGAACGAGCTGAACGGCGGACTGCCGGGAATTCCGGAGAGTAATGTGTTCATGGCGGACTGCGCGGCAGAAGCTACCAGCAATGATAATACGGAGGCTTCTTATAATCAGGTGGCGGCTGTCCTTTCCGCTCATCCGGAAATTGAAGCATGGATTATTATGGGCTCTGTTGACAGCTATGCAATGGGCGCCTGCCGTGCGGTAGAAGCGGCGGGATTGGAGGAGAAAACGATCCTCGTCAGTGCCGGAGGCGAGCTTGCTATCAAAGAGTGGGCCAATGAGTCCGGCGCTTGCTGGAGAGCTACCTGCTATTACGACGCCATGGACTTCGCAGAAAAAATGGTTGAAGGCATGTTAAGCGTGTGCCGTGACGGTGAGACAACCAAAGATATCTATTCTGATTTTAAAGAGGGTGGCGATGAGTATGCGGCTGTAAAAATTTCCGGCAACATGTGCACTGCAGAAAATTATCAGGATTTTACCGAATAACGGGAAGGAGTGCCTATGATTACAGCGAGAGAGAATATCTTAATGGCTTATCATCATCAGGAGCCGTATTGGGTGCCGTCTCAGTATCTGGACCAAAATACCTGCCTGTATACGGCCACCCGTGAGGGAGTCAGCGGATTCGGGCGGGGTACGGACTGCTTTGGCATATCCTGGGATTATAACCCAGGTGACCCGTCGCCGATGGTGACAGCCGGAACCAAACGGCTGACCGATATTGAGAACTGGCGGGATGAGTTAACGATGCCCGACTGTGAAAGCTGGGACTGGGAGGAGTGTGCGGCGAAGGATACGGCGGGCTGGGATCGGCAGAATAAGATCAGCAGCGTAATCATAGTAAATGGGTTATTTGAGCAGCTTCACGCGCTGACCGGCTTTGAAGACGCCCTCTGTTATCTTTTAATGGAGCAGGAGGCCGTGGAGGATTTCCTGGATGCACTGACGGATTATAGGATCAGGCAGATCCAGTTGATTGCCAGATACTATAAACCGGATAAGATCCAGTTCCATGACGATTACGGAGAGGCCAGGAATACTTTCATGTCTCTGGAGGTCTGGAGGGAAATCTTCAAACCGCGCCTGAAACGCATAATTGAAGCAGTGCAGGGTGAAGGAATGCTGTATGAACACCATTCCTGCGGTTACATCGCCACGCTCGTGGAGGATTTCATTGAGCTGGGCATAGACGCCCTGAATCCGCTGCAGGTACAGAATGATCCTTATGAACTGAAAAAAAAGCATGCCAAAGAGCTGTGCTTTGTCGGGGGCTTTGACAATCAGGGAATTCTGGACCGTCCAGGCGTGACCTATGAAGAGAGAGTACAAGAAATACGGTACCGCATAGAGCTCATGGCGCCAGGCGGGAGCTGGGTTGCTCATCCGGTGATGATGGACCCGGAGATCGGTATTGCGCTGACGGATGTGCTATATGAATATAACGCGCCGTTTTGGGAGCGGGTGGGGTATTATCCCCCGCCCAAACCCAGACAGCCCAGGAAAAATGTATATTCCCAGGGATATCAAAAGGGAGGGGAGCAGTGAAAAACAGTCCGTCCGATATCCGTGCTTCGGTGCATGCAGGCATGTCCTCAGCCCGGCTGCCGTCCGGAACTTTCTGGGTAATCGGACATGTTCGCTGACGCGAACATTATGAATTCTGAAAGTCAGCTGTTCCGCGCCTTAGGCGCTCTCACAGCTGCCGGAAGTATTCACAATCCGGCCTGTCGGCCTGCTTGTTCATACTTCCTTGTCCGTCCGATATCCGTGCTTCGGCGCATGCAGGCATGCCCTCAGCCCGGCTGCCGTCCGGAACTTTCTGGGTAATCGGACATGTTCGCTGACGCGAACATTATGAATTCTGAAAGTCAGCTGTTCCGCGCCTTAGGCGCTCTCACAGCTGCCGGAAGTATTCACAATCCGGCCTGTCGGCCTGCTTGTTCATACTTCCTTGTCCGTCCGATATCCGTGCTTCGGCGCATGCAGGCATGCCCTCAGCCCGGCTGCCGTCCGGAACTTTCAGAGTAAATCGTGTGTATGGAGAAATTAATTTTTTAAAAAGTATGTCAAGAGAGAAAATGGACTGTCAATATTTTGGCAACTGTCAGAAAATGACATGTGTTTTGGAACTATTGAAGTCCTGAAACAGAGATGAGATAATCTTAGCATAACAAAGATGAAAAGGAGAAAAAAGCTTATGGGAAAACAATTTAACCCGTTGCTGGACCCCAGGGGCTATCAGGAGAGAACAATGATAACCCTGGCGAAACGGCCAACGCTGGATGAACTGAGAAATGGCAAGATCCTGTTTTACAACAACACGAAACTCGGTTTTTGTAATTATTATACCGTGTTCGACCGGATCAAGGAGCATCTGACTGAGCTGGGGATTACAAACTGGGTAGAATATACGGAAACAGTCCGTGGAAAAGATGCGGCGATGCTGGCGGATTATGCAGCGATGCTGGCAAAAGAAGAGCCTACCGCAGCAATTGTGGCATTCGGTGATATGGGAACCTCTTCCTCCACCACCGTCGTCACCATGGAACTTGAAAAGCTTGGTATCCCGGCCGTCTACATGACGGCGCCTCCAGGAACCGCGATCACAGAAGGCGTGGGCGTCTACCGAGCGGGCCATCTCTGCCTCTGCTCT
The DNA here is from genome assembly GCF_014337215.1 of Wansuia hejianensis. Classification (NCBI taxonomy): domain Bacteria; kingdom Bacillati; phylum Bacillota; class Clostridia; order Lachnospirales; family Lachnospiraceae; genus Wansuia; species Wansuia hejianensis. The sequence goes on from NZ_CP060635.1 coordinate 3,205,661, forward strand.
GTGGATATCATGCAGTCTACCACTGTAGAAGAGGTTGCTGCTGAGGTGGATAAAAAATGGGATTATATCCTGAGCTCCCTGACTTCTAACGGTGAAGAGCTGGAACAGCTGGCTCACATCGATTTTAAGATGGATCAGATTCCTCCTGCAAAGGACGGGCTGCTTCCGAAGATTTTTGAAGAGCCTGACGAGAAAGAGCCTTGCGCGGGTCTGGAAGAAATCAATGATTACTTCAACGAGCTGCATATCAGCGACGGGCTGCCGATCATCCCTCCCACGAAGGCACGCTATGAAAAGATGATGGAATACTGCCCGTTTGACGAGGATACGGTGCTCTGTGACCCCAGCGGCCCTAGCGGCAAATCCGTCACAGTGAAAGACGTTGCCATCGCGGCAGTTATGGCAGGCTGCAAGCCGAAAGCCATGCCGGTGCTGGTTGCGGCCTTTAAGGCGCTGAACAATAAGGCCTACAATCTGAACCAGTCTGTGACCACCTCCCATCCGGGCGGCAATCTGGTGCTGGTATCAGGCCCCATCGCTCAGGAAATCGGACTTTCCGGAAAACAGGGCTGCCAGGGTCCCGGCTGGCCGGTAAACGCCACCCTGGGCCGGGCCGTGAACCTGGTGATCATGAATGTCTTTCGCTCTGTACCCGGCGTCTGTGACCTGGACTGCATCGCATCCCAGGCAGAGTTCACCTACTGCTTCGCAGAAGAACCGGAGCTTGCGGAATGGAAGATGATCAACGAAGAGCACTACGATTCCGAAACTACGACAGTATACGTGCTGAAGGCCGAGCCGATCCATGACGTCATCGACTTCCTGAGCCTGAACGGCCATGATCTGCTGGATACGATCACGCACTGCTGCTCCACGCTGGGATCTAACAACGCGTACATGCCGGGCCCGCTGGTGGTCTGCCTGACGCCGGATCACGGGAAGATGCTGAAGAAGGACGGCTATACGAAGGAAATGATTCAGGAGCACATCCATACATACTGCTACCATGAGGTTCCGATGGTGCGGAACCGGGGACTGGTGCCGGTGCGTCCGGCCAGCTTTGCTAACCGCCATCCGATGCCTGTGACCCGGACGCCGAAAGACGTGGAAGTGGTGGTAGTAGGCGGCCGCGGCGGCCACGACGGGATCATCCTTCCCTGGGCGCTGCACAGCGAGGGAATCGTGGAGCCTGTGGCGCTTCCGGATGGAAAAATAGCGAAATCCATTGAAGAGTTCAAAAAATAACAGAACCGGCCGGGCGGTCAGGCTGAAAAAACAGAGAGGCCGCCGTCTGGGACTTTCTTAGTGACGTATTGGAGGGATTGATATGCCAAGAAAAGAGATAGTTGTCGAAAAAAAATATGATGTAATCGTGTGCGGCGGCGGAACCTCCGGCGTGGCGGCGGCAATTGCGGCGGCCCGCGGCGGCGCGTCCACACTGCTGATTGAACGTGTTGGCTCTCTGGGCGGCCAGCTGTGCTTCTCCGGACCTCCCGGATTCGCCTTTGCCCATCTGTTTAACCCGCTGGGTGAACAGGATGCCGCAGGAATCATCGAAGAGATCCATTCCAGGATGCTGAAGGAAGGCCATGCGCTCCCGCATTTAAAACCGGAGCACAGGGCTGAAGCCGGATACACCTTCTCCTATGTGGACCCCGACTGGTTCTCGCTGACAATTTTTGAGATGATGGAAGAGGAAGGCGTAGAACTTCTGCTTCACAGCCTTGTAGTCGACGTTGTGCAGGACGGAAGCAAGGTGACGGGAGTTGTAGTTGAGAACACCAACGGGACGATGATCATTAACGGTGAAGTTATCATTGACTGCACCGGTGAAGGAGATATCGCAGTCCGTGCCGGCGCGCCCTATGAATATGTGGATAAAGAGACCGTGCAGCCTCACACCATTTCCTTCACTATGGACGGCGTGAACTGGGATGAGCTCATGGACTGGGTGCACTCGAATCCGGATCAGATCGTGTGGTTTGAGCATACACTTCCCCACTGGTCGGACGAGAGGAAGGAAGAAGCCCATCAGAAGGCTCTGGAATTCTACAAAACCTGTGATGATCCGGCTATGTTCGGCGAAATGATGGGCTTTACGGAATTCCACAAGAAAGGACTGGAAACAGGAGAATGGCATGAGTTCAGCGGCGTCGGATTTTTCCTGACACCACGCGAGGACGGCCATATTCAGGCCCACATGCAGCACTCCTCCCAGGTACCCTTTGTTCTGACAGATAACGCGTGGGATCTTTCCAGAGGTGAGATTGAATGCCGCAGGCAGAACGCCATGGCAATCAAATTCTTCAGAAAATACATTCCCGGTTTTGAGCACGCATATCTGACCAGAATGTGCCCGGAGATGCGCCTTCGTGAAGGCCGCCGGATTATGGGCGATTATCGTCTGACCAGAGATGATGTGGCGGCAGGGCAGGAATTTGACGATGTAATCGGCAAGAGCCATTTCAAAGCCGGCGCTCACCATACCGTCGATAAGAACACGATCGCCCAGGTAGAAAAGGTCTGCCCCCAGGACGGCGGTTCCTATGATATCCCGTACCGGTGCCTGGTACCGCTGGATGTGGAAAATATGCTGGTAGCCGGAAAACACGTATCTACAGACCGCGACGCATACCTGAGATACCTTCATCAGACAATGGTAACGGGACAGGCAGCAGGAGCGGCGGCAGCCCTCTGTGTGAAAAAAGGCATATCTCCCAGAAAACTGGAAGAGGACGTCAGCGAACTTCAGAAGATCCTCAAAGAGCAGGGAGCGATCATAGACGGCACCCATTAATAGAAAAAACTCCTAAAAAGTGAAGAGGCCATGTGCTGACCGGAAAAAACGGCGGTACATGGCCTTATTACGGTTTTGTGGCGAGGTGGGTGGATACCCGGACGAAAAGCAGCGGGGGACCCCCGGCTGTTGCGGCCTGCCGGGCAGACTGGGCTTCGGGTTGAAGTGATTCTAAGACTTCCGGAGGCCACTCTCCAGGGGTACCGGGGAAAGTCCGGTGGAAGGCCTGATGCCTTCCATCCTCCGTCCCCCTCGCCCGCCGTGCTTGAGGCACAGCGGACGCCCCCTGGAGAGTGGCCTCCGGAAGTCAAGAATCACTAACAACCCTGCAGAGGTCTGCCCAACAGGCCGCAACCGCCGGAGGTCCCCCGCTGCTTTTTTGGCTGTTCCAGACGGTACAATGGCTCTCGCCAGGGGTGGAACCCCGATAGTCTCAGGCGGTAGATTTCGAAATTTAATAAAGAAATACTGGCGCCAGTCGGCTGCGATAAGCCAGTAATTACTGTCTGAAATCATCCTGATGACACTTTCGGAGAACTTGGGTGAAGAGTTTTAGATCACCAGAGAGGCTGGGAGGAGGCGGGGCGGAACAGGGACGGCACCATGGATTTCTGCAGGCCTGATTAGTTCTGCTTAGCGGGCAGCAGCGCCGGAAGGGAGGGCAGGTATTGTGCCTCACGCACAATACCTGAAGGGCACGGAGGATAGAAAGACATCAGTCTTTCTACCGGACTTGCCCTGGTCCCTCCCTGTAGGTGCTGATGGCCGTTTAGCAGAACTTCAGGCCGAAGCCTTCCATGGCGCCGTCCCTGTTCCGCCCCGCCTCCTCCCAGCCTCTCGTCCGGGTATCCAAAACCCTCCCCCCATCACCGACCAATTGGAAGCAAAACCGTAATTTTTATAAAAACTTTAGAATCGTACCAGTAAGTTTAGATGAAAATGAAAAAGTGGTATGCTATAATGAACATAGATTTTTGGCATTTTTATATTGAGGAAAGTGCAGAAAAGGGAAGATTTTCATGAAGATGAAAGGCAGTATGAGATTGAAGACCCGTATTGCGATCGCATTTCTGGCAATAATTTTTATTCCTGTCATCTTGACGGGGGTGGCGTTTTATTGCCTCATGCATTATAAAGTGCAGGCAATCGGGAAAGAATATGGAATTGAAAATCCCACATATGAAAATATATATAATAATTCCCTGATGATATCTAAAATGATGGATTCAGAGTTCCAGTCGTTAAAGCAGGAGGCTGAAGAGCATCCCGAGCGACTGGAGGATAATTCGTATTTGAATCAGCTGAATGAAGACCTGGATGAGGACAATGCCTATCTGGCAGTGCGCAAGGGAGACAGCATTTACTATAATGGATCGACGACGATCAGCGACAGTAAGCTTCTGGATTCCCTTCCGAAATATGGGGATTCTTATGCCAGCTCTGACAGCGGAATGTATATCCGGACAGAGGAACAGTCCCTGGTCAAGCAGGTAGATTTTGTGTTCCAGGACGGGGCGGAAGGAAGTATTTTCCTGATCACCCGGATGAACCAGGTGTTTCCGGGGATGAGAAACTGGATGTTTGACATGGTCGTGATTGTGATTTTGATTTTGGTGACGACCAGCCTTGCTATGAGCCTGTGGATTTACCGGGGAGTTGTTACGCCGCTGAACCAGCTGAAGAAGGCGACGCAGAACATCAGGGACGGCAACCTGGACTTCACGGTAGAAGGCAATGGTGTGAAGGAGGTAAATGACCTCTGTGAGGATTTTGAAGATATGAGAAAGCGGCTCAAAGAGTCCGCGGAGGAAAAAGTAGATTTTGACAAGGACAATAAAGAACTGATCAGCAATATTTCCCACGATCTGAAGACCCCTATCACGGCTGTGAAGGGTTATGTGGAGGGTATCATGGACGGCGTGGCTGACACGCCTGAGAAAATGGACCGGTATATCCGGACGATTTACAATAAGGCCAATGAGATGGACCGTCTGATCAACGAACTGACTTTTTATTCCAAGATTGATACGAACAGAATTCCTTATACCTTTACGAAGATCCATGTGTCAGATTATTTTGAAGACTGTGTGGAGGAACTAAGCCTTGAACTGGAATCCCGCCATATTGAGCTGACCTATTTCAACTATCTTGAGGAAGACGAGGTAGTAATCGCCGACGCGGAGCAATTGAAACGGGTGATCAACAATATTGTGAGCAATTCTATTAAATACATGGATAAAGCCCGGGGCGTGATTAATATCCGGCTGAGAGATGTGGGCGATTTTATTCAGGTTGAAATTGAGGACAACGGAAAAGGGATTGCCCAGAAGGATCTGTCCAGAATCTTTGACAGATTTTACCGCACAGATGCTTCCCGGAATTCTACCAGAGGCGGCAGCGGAATCGGGTTATCAATTGTCAGGAAAATTCTGGAGGATCACGGCGGAAAGGTCTGGGCGACCAGCAAGGAAGGAGTTGGCACGGTAATGCATTTTGTGCTTAGAAAATATCAGGAGGTACCGGTAGATGAGCAGGATACTGATCATAGAAGATGAGGAATCAATTGCAGATCTGGAGAAGGATTATCTAGAGCTGTCAGGATTTGAAGTGGCAATTGAGAACAGGGGCGATACAGGCCTGGAACGGGCGTTGAATGAGGAGTATGATCTGTTTATTCTGGATCTCATGCTTCCGGAGGTAGATGGCTTTGAGATTTGCCGTGAGATCCGTGACAGGAAGAACACGCCGATCATCATGGTTTCGGCAAAGAAGGATGATATTGACAAAATCCGGGGCCTGGGCCTGGGAGCAGACGATTATATGACGAAACCTTTCTCCCCCAGTGAGATGGTGGCCCGCGTAAAGGCTCATCTGGCCCGGTACGACCGGCTGATCGGAAGCGGGATGCCCCAGAATGACATTGTGGAGATACGGGGGATCAAGATCGACAAGACAGCCCGCCGCGTCTGGATCAACGGAGAAGAGAAGAACTTTACGACGAAAGAATTCGACCTGCTCACATTCCTGGCTCAGAATCCCAACCGGGTGTTCACAAAAGAAGAACTGTTCCGGGAGATCTGGGATATGGAATCCATCGGTGATATCGCGACCGTGACGGTGCATATCAAGAAGATCCGGGAGAAGATCGAATTCAATACGGCTAAGCCCCAATATATAGAGACGATCTGGGGAGTCGGGTACCGTTTTAAGGTTTAAGATTCAAATGCCTGGATATAGTAATCACAGGCATTTTTCAGGAAGTCTCTGTTTCTGGATATGATTAATACTGACCGGTCCTGTTTTCTGACTTTCATGAATATAGAAGCATAAAAAGAGTAAGGAATGATATTGTATTCATTTTCTGACAGAGGGAATAGTATGATTCTGAACGTAATTGACGATCCCTATAGTTAAAGCAAGGGTTTTACGGCACGATTGATAGATTCAATTTTATATTGCAGAAAATAATAGCTCCGGGTACTGCAGAAATGTGTGTACCCGGAGTTTTTGCGGCGCCTCTTTTATCTGGCCCATATCCGCTGAATCGGCCGGGGCTGGCTGCGTAAGTTGTGCTTTGCAGAGAAGTTGATAAGATGATAGAATGTTAAATGCAGCGATGTCAGAACGGGAGAGCGTTCTGGATGAAAAATGAAAGGAACAAGAGCGTTATGATTATTCGGAATGTATCAATAGAAAATGCGGCAAAGACACTGCATCTGGGATCTTCTTACGGGATCAGGGTGGGGAATCCTGCGGATTTTATCATACTGGACGCTCCGAATTTCCAGGAAGCGCTGAACAGGCATGCGGCAGTGCTTTATTCATATAGACGGGGCCGGAAACTTGCGGAAACCAGGCCCGCGGTCCGGGCACTCAGCTTTTAGCAGAACAGACGATTCAGTCATATAGAACTGATCTGTGGCCTGGTAGGGGAAAGCGTGATGCAATATGGAAAGTATGCTTGACATTTTATGTTAAAAGATGTATAGTCTGTTTACGGAAAGTAAACTTTCCTTTTGGAGGTGGTGCGGGTTTGAAGAACCGGTTGGAGGAGATAAGAAAATTAAAGGGTATCAAACAGGAAGAGCTGGCATCGGTGTTGGGAGTGTCCCGGCAGACGATCGGGTCGCTGGAAAATGGACGTTACAATCCCTCAATCATTCTGGCCTTTAAGATCGCCCGCTATTTCCGCATGAGCATCGAAGACATATTCATTTATGAGGAGGAAGGCGTATGAACAGAAAAGTGACAGATTATGCGATGATCACCGCCGGAGCGCTGCTGCTGGCTGGAGGCTTCTGTATGCTGGTATTATTTACTGGTGCCAGTGGTTTTTTACAGGTCCTTCCCTATCTTTTAATAGGTATTGGCTGCGGGATATTCAGCCAGGGAGTTGGCAACGTACTCGGGCGCCGGATGCTTAAGAAAAATCCGGAGATCATAAGACAAATTGAGATAGAGACAAAAGACGAACGGAACCTTGCGATCAGCTATAAAGCGAAGGCAAAGGCGTATGACCTGCAAAAATATATTTTCGGCGCTCTCCTGATCGTATTTGCTGCGATGAGATTTCCGCTGGCGGCGGTGCTGCTCCTTTTGGGGGCTTACCTGTTTGTCATGGCCTATGCGGTTTACTGCCGGTTTAAGATTGAAAAAGAAATGTAATTAACGATTATAAGCATCAGAGTATTTGTGCGGCGGTGCAATGCATTCCGCATATGGTTAAGGGAGAGAGAAATCGGGTATGGGAAAGATTTTTTATATTATAGGAAAAAGTGCATCCGGAAAAGACCACATCTATGAAGCGCTGCTGGCTGAAAAAGATCTGAAACTGGCGCAGGTCATCCTCTATACTACCAGGCCGATCCGCAGCGGAGAACAGAACGGCCGGGAATATTATTTTACTGATGAACTGAAGCTGGTCCAGCTCCGGCTGTCAGGAAAGCTGATAGAGGAACGGGTATATGACACAGTTTATGGCCCGTGGTATTATTTTACGGCAGACGAAGGCCAGTTCCGCCTGGATTGCCAGGATTATATCGGAATAGGGACACTGGAATCCTACGAGAAGATAAAAGGATACTTCGGTGAAGATAAGGTCTGCCCGCTGTATATTGAGACCGAAGACGGCATCCGCCTGAAACGCGCGATCCAGAGAGAAGAAAAACAGCCGGAGCCCAAATACGCAGAAATGTGCCGCCGGTACCTGGCGGACTGCGAGGACTTCTCAGAAGAAAAAATACAGGCTGCAGGTATCAGACGCAGGTTCCTGAATAATGGGGAATTGTCACAATGCCTGCAGGAAATAAAGGCATATCTATTGCTTCAAATTGGACGGTGAGGGGGTATCCCCCCTTTGCCGCTCTTTTCCCTGGAAATTATTTAATAAAAAAACGGCTGTATCTTGTTTGAAAATTATGATATACTGTACTGTGTAATCTTACAGGGAGGTGATTGAATGATGGAGCAGGGGGAATTGACAGGGTTTGACGGCGTAGTTGGACATGAGGAAATTATATCCCATCTCCAGAACGCAATCCGATTAGGCAAGGTATCCCATGCCTATATATTTGGCGGAGAACATGGATCAGGCAAGAAGCTGCTGGCTTCTCTGTTTGCTATGACGCTGCAATGCCAGGAACACGGAATCGAGCCTTGCATGAAATGTGCATCCTGTAAGAAAGCTTTGAATAAGAACCATCCCGATATCATAAACATCACCCATGAGAAGCCTAATTCTATTGGAATCGACGAGATCCGGGATCAGTTGATTAACGACGTAGGTATCAAGCCGTATGAAAGCCCTTACAAGATCTATATTGTAAATGATGCCGACAAGCTGACGCTCCAGGCTCAGAACGCTCTTTTGAAGACGATAGAAGAGCCTCCGGCCTATGCGGTCGTCATGCTTTTGGCAGACAATCCGGACGCACTGCTGCCGACGATCACTTCCAGATGTGTGATCCTCAGCCTGAAGCCGGTGGGGGACCGTCTGGTGAAGGACTACCTGATGGACAGGATGCACATTCCGGACTATCAGGCAGAGGTACAGGCCTCTTTTGCGCAGGGGAATGTCGGCAAGGCCCAGCAGATGGCCAATTCCGCTGAATTTACGGAGCTGACGGAGAATGCGCTCCGCATCCTGAAGCATTCCAGGGAGATGGAAGTCTATGAGCTTGTGGATGCGATTAAAATAATGTCGGCGGAAAAACAGAACATATATGATTATCTGGATTTGTTCACCATGTGGTTCAGGGATGTGCTGCTTTTTAAAGCGACTAAGGAAGTGGATAATCTCGTCTTCAAAGAGGAGATCAATTATATTAAGGAACGGGCGTCTGTCAGCTCCTATGAGGGGCTGGAGCAGATCATTGACGCCATTCATATGGCAGACAGCCGCCTCCGTGCCAATGTCAATTTTGACCTTGTAATGGAGCTTCTGTTCCTGACAATTAGGGAGAATTAGGAATGATAAAGATCATTGGAGTCAGATTTCGGAACGTGGGCAAGGTATATTACTTCGATCCGAAAGCGCTGGATATTAAAATGGGAGACCATGTAATTGTTGAGACCGCCAGAGGCGTGGAATATGGCATGGTGGTCCTGGGCCCGAAAGAGGTGGAGGAGTCCAGAATCGTGCAGCCGCTGAAAGAGGTCATCCGCGTTGCGACGCCGAAGGATAAGTCCAAGGAAGAGACCAACAGAAGAAAAGAAAAAGAGGCCTTTCAGATCTGCCTGAAGAAGATTGCAGACCGGAAGCTGGATATGAAACTGATCGACGCAGAATACACCTTTGACAACAGCAAGGTGCTCTTCTATTTTACCGCTGACGGGCGGGTGGACTTCAGAGAGCTGGTGAAGGATCTGGCGGCGGTGTTTAAGACGAGAATTGAGCTGCGGCAGATAGGCGTCAGGGATGAGACGAAGATTCTCGGCGGCATCGGGATCTGCGGAAGGCCGCTCTGCTGCCATACGTATCTTTCGGATTTTGCGCCAGTGTCGATCAAGATGGCTAAGGAGCAGAACCTGTCCCTGAATCCGACGAAAATTTCCGGTACCTGCGGGCGGCTGATGTGCTGCTTGAAGAACGAGCAGGAAACCTATGAATATTTAAACAAGAAGCTGCCCAACAACGGCGACACGGTCATGACGCCGGAAGGGCTGAAGGGCGAGGTCCAGAGCGTAAGCGTACTCAGACAGACGGTAAAGGTGCTCGTGGAAGCGGGCGATGAAAAAGAGATCCGCGAATACCGTGTAGAAGAGCTGAAGATGAAGCAGCGCCATAAGAAGAACAAAGACAGCAAAGAAAAAGACAAAGAAAAAGAACTGACCCCTGAGGAGCTGAAAGAGCTGGAAAAGCTGGAGAAGATCAAAGAATAAGCAGACAGGAGGAAACCGCCGTATGCCGGCAGTGCTTCGGGAACATGAGAGCCTGGACGACCTTCAGAACGGATATTTTATCATCCAGTCGGAGGAAGGCTTTCGCTATGGAATTGACGCAGTCCTTTTATCGGGCTTTGCCAGGGTGAAGCCCGGAGAAAAGGTGCTGGATATGGGTACAGGTACCGGTATCCTGCCGATCCTTCTGGCGGCCAAGACGGAAGGGGAATCCTTTACCGGACTGGAGATCCAGGAGAAGAGTGCGGAAATGGCCGGAAGAAGCGTGGCCTATAACCATCTGGAAGGAAGGGTCCGCATTGTCGCAGGAGATATTAAGGAAGCCGGGGCCATCTTTGGCCCGGCTTCTTTTGACGTGGTTGTCAGCAATCCGCCCTATATGACGGGCAGCCATGGGCTGGTGAATCCGAATGAAGCAAAAGCGGTTGCCAGGCATGAGGTGCTCTGCACGCTGGAGGACCTGGTGCGGGAAACGGCTGCCGTGCTGACTTCGCGGGGACGGTTTTATCTGGTTCACCGGCCGTTCCGCCTGGCAGAGATCATGGGCATGCTGATGAAATACCGCCTGGAGCCTAAGCGGATGCGTCTGGTTTACCCGTACGTGGACAAGGAGCCTAACATGGTATTGCTGGAGGCCTGTAAGGGTGGGAATCCCCGTATTCAAGTGGAACGGCCCCTAATCGTCTATGAACGGCCAAACGTATACACGGATGAGATCCGGGAAATCTACGGAGACGGGCGCTGACAGCCCCGGGAAAGGAAGGAGCGATGGCAGGAAAACTATATCTGTGCGCCACGCCGATTGGGAATCTGGAAGATATCACTTTCCGGGTGGTGAGGACGTTAAAGGAAGCAGATTTGATAGCGGCGGAGGATACCCGGAACAGCATCAAGCTGCTGAACCATTTTGACATCCATACGCCGATGACCAGCTATCATGAATATAATAAAATTTCCAAAGGCCGGGAGCTTGTGGAGAAACTGAAAGAAGGGCTGGATATCGCCCTGATTACTGATGCGGGCACTCCGGGAATATCAGATCCAGGGGAGGAACTGGTGGCCTTTGCTTGGGAAGCTGGCATAGAAGTGACTGTTTTGCCGGGAGCCGCGGCCTGTGTCACGGCGCTCACTCTGTCAGGGCTGCCCACCAGGAGGTTCGCGTTTGAAGCCTTTCTGCCTTCTGATAAAAAACTAAGAAAAGAAGTGCTCGGAGAGCTGAAGGAAGAAAGCAGGACCATCATCCTGTATGAGGCTCCTCACCGTCTGTGCAGGACACTGGAGGAGCTGAGGGAGTTTCTGGGGGGAACGCGGCGGCTTACAGTCTGCAGGGAGCTGACGAAGAAGCATGAGACGGCTTTCCGGACGACACTGGATGAAGCCTGCGCCCATTATCAGGAAGAGACGCCAAAAGGGGAATGTGTGCTTGTCCTGGAGGGCAAATCCAGAGAAGAAAAAAACAAAGAAAGCCAGGAAGCCTGGAAGGAAATGACGCTGGAGCAGCACATGGCATACTATACCGGCCAGGGCCTGGAGCAGAAGGAAGCGATGAAGCAGGTAGCAAAGGACCGGGGCTGTTCGAAGCGTGAAGTGTATCAACAGCTGCTGGTGCACCCGCAGGGCAACCCGTAACACATGCCCCTGAAGGGGCGGTGGAACAGCTGCGCTGTTCCACAATGTATACTCCAGAGTATCCCGTAACACATGCCTTTGAAGAGGCGGTGGAACAGCATGAGCTGTTCCACAAAGTAAGTAAAAAGTAACAAAAAATCAGAAGAAAATTTTCGGATTTTGCTGAAAAAGAATTGATTCATAAAAATGCATTGACAACCGGGGCAATCAAGAGTATTTTTAACTTATCAGTTGTCAGACAAGATGAGGTGGAATGCAGAGCTTTGAGTAAAATAGTACATCAGAATATAACACAGCAAGTAATTGCATACATGAAGTCAAATATTGAGTCGGGGAACTGGAAGGTGGGAGAGAAGATACCTTCGGAAAATGAACTGACCGGAGAGCTGGGCGTCAGCCGTTCCAGCATCCGTCAGGCAGTCAGCCATTTCGCGGGAATTGGCGTGCTGGAAAGCGTTCACGGCAAAGGCACGTTCCTGATTGACGACGAGGTGGAGGAGCAGTCCAACGCGAATAAGATAACGGCTGAAGACTGCCGGAATGCGGAGAAGGTGTTGGAATTCCGCCGGATTGTGGAAAGTGAAGCCTGTTATCTGGCGACGCTGAACAAAAGTCCGGAGCTGGTGAAGAAGCTGAGGAAATATTTGAAAATTATGGTCGAAAGCCGCGAGGACATCGAGAAATTCGTGACCGCAGATATCAGCTTCCACAGAGCCATCTGCCATGCCTCAGGGAACCCGCTTCTGGAAAAGAGCCTGAACAGAATCTTTCAGGAGAATAAGAAAAGCCAGATGCTCACCCGTAAGACCTTCGGATATCACGATGGGATTCATTATCATGAACAGATTTTACAGGCCATCGAAAGGGGCGACGCGGAACAGGCGAGAAGCTGCATGTATGAACACATGCAGAATGGAATTGACAAAGTGCGTAAATAACCAATTTGCAACAATTCAGCCGCTTGACTTCATTGCCCTAAACATGCACACAAATTGCATTTATGCGCAGCTTAGCGCCGCAGCCTCTGGAATAAGTTGCAAATGTAATGAAATACCAGGAGACGGCGGAAGAATGAGAAAATAAAATTTACATTTACATGTAGGACAACTGACGTATGATAAGAAAGGAAGACGAAATGAGCACGAAGATTCAAAGAATCAGAGCAATCTGTACTGCGCCGGAAGGGATCAATCTGGTAGTGGTAAAGGTGGAGACAAACCAGCCAGGTTTATACGGCCTGGGCTGCGCCACATTTGCCTACAGGCATCTTGCGGTAATGACAGTAATTGAAGAATATCTGGACCCCCTGCTTCGGGGGCGTGAGGTTGACAGAATTGAGGATCTCTGGCAGCTGATGCATCAGAACGGTTACTGGAGGAACGGCCCGATTGCCAACAATGCTGTTTCCGGCGTGGATATGGCTCTGTGGGACATTAAGGGAAAGATGGCGGGCATGCCGCTCTACCAGCTGTTCGGGGGAAAATGCCGGGAAGGGATTCCTGTCTACCGCCACGCAGATGGAAGAGATCTGGAAGAGCTGTGCGAGAATATCAGGCGCTTTCAGGAAATGGGCATCACACACATCCGCTGCCAGTGCGGGGGCTACGGCGGCGAAAGCTACGGGTTGGTTCCGGGCACAGCGCCGGCAGGGGCACAGCCGGGAGTTTATCTGGATGAACAGGAATACCTGCACAGTACCATCGGACTGTTTGCGGGTATCCGCGAAAAGCTGGGATATAAAATACAGCTTGTGCACGATGTACATGAGAGAGTTTCTCCGATGACGGCTGTCAGGCTGGCAAAAGGACTGGAACCGTATGAATTGTTTTTCCTGGAAGATCCGGTTTCAATTGAACAGACAAACTGGCTGCGCAGGCTGAGGGAGCAGACAGATATCCCCATAGCTATCGGAGAACTGTTCAACCATCCCTGCGAGTGGAAGACGCTGATCGCGGAAAACCTGATCGATTATATAAGGGTGCATATCAGTCAGATCGGAGGTATCACTCCGGCCAGAAAGCTTCAGATTTTTGCGGAGCAGTTCGGAGTGAAGACCGCATGGCACGGGCCCGGCGACATGTCGCCTCTGGCTCACGCGGCCAATATCCATATTGATCTGGCTGCACCGAATTTCGGAGTGCAGGAATGGTCAGGAATTGAACCGCCCAATTATGTGATCCAGGATCTGAAAGGGCCGGAAGGCGCTTTGCTGGAAGTATTTCCGGGGCTTCCGGAATTCAGGGACGGCTATGTATATGCCAATGACCTTCCGGGCCTGGGGGTGGATATTAATGAAAAGGAAGCGGATAAATATCCCTGCGATCCCTCAGTAACCGTGTGGACCCAGACGAGAAGAAGAGACGGTGCCCTCCAGACACCCTGAGAAAGGAAGAGGAAAATGAAAGAAGTTGTTGTAGTAGAACCGGGAAAGGTTGAGATACGGGAGGTTCCGGTCCCGGAACTGGCCAATGAGGACGAGGTTCTGATTCAGATGAAAGCGGCGGGAGTGTGCGGATCTGATCACCATATCTATCATGGTTCCAATCCGTGCTCTACATACCCCAGAATCCCCGGCCATGAAAATGCCGGAATTGTGGCAAAGGCTGGAAAGAATGTCACAAATGTAAAAGAGGGCGACCATGTGATTGTGGATTTGCTTTCTTCCTGCGGGGAATGCTATCAGTGCAGGATTGGAAGAAAAAATGTATGCGAGCATGTGAAGGTGAGAGGCTCAGGAGCTGACGGCGGCTGGCGGGAATATTTTACCGCGCCGGCCAAAGAGGTCTATAAAATTGACGACCGGGTAAAATGGGAGGATGCGGCGCTGATAGAGCCGTATGCCATCGGGGCGCACTGTACCGCGCGCGCACGGATTGTGGAAGAGGACGTAGTTTTCATATTGGGGACGGGAACGATTGGTTCTATTATTTTACAGACCTGCAAGGCAAAGGGGGTGAAGAAGGTCATCTGCTGTGACATTGACGATGCTTCGCTGGAACGAGCGAAGGCATATGGAGCGGATGGGGTCATCAATTCCCGGACGGAGGACGTCGCGTCACGGGTACATGAGATGACAGACGGGCATGGCGTGACGGTTGCCTTTGATTCTGCCTGCTTCCCCGGTTCGCTGACTCTGTGCATGCAGCCGGGCATCCTGTGCAACGCAGGCCGGATGGTTCCCATGGGTTTCTGCACGGCTCCGGAGCAGATCACACAAGCGATGATTAATCAGAGAGAGCTGGATATCATAGGGAGCCGGATGTCTGCTTTTCAGTTTGAACCGACCATTCAGAGGATGGAAAAGGGGGAGCTGGATACAGAGGGGATCGCTACGGCATTGATTCCCTTCGGAGAGGTTCAGCAGGTATTCAAATATATGGATCATCCGGCTCCGGAATCTAAAAAGATGGTAATACTTTTTTGAGAGGCTGTGAATAAGCCGGGTCTTTTATAATTACTAATTCAGGAGGAAGAACATGAGCTACGATTACAGGGAAAAATTTAATGTGGCGGGCAAATGCTGCATTGTCACCGGAGGGGCCCAGGGACTGTCCAGAGGGATGGCCGAGGGGTTGTTGGAAAACGGCTGCAGGGTTGTACTGATGGACATTCAAGAAGATAAACTGAAGGAGGTGGTTGATGAATACAGAGGAATGGGTTACGAGGCTTTCGGGGTTTCCGGAAACCTGGCGGACCGGGAAGATCTTACCAGGATGTTTGAGGATGCCATGAAGCTCTTGGGAGGAAGGCTGGACGTGCTGATTCCGGCGGCAGGAATCCAGAGGCGTCATCTGCCGGAGGAATTTCCGGTGGAAGAATGGGATCTTGTGAGAAAAATCAATCTGGACCATGTCTTTCTGATGATTCAGAAGGCATTGAAGATCATGCTGAAGCAGCCGGAGGGCGGCAAGATTATCACGATCGGTTCCATGGTTTCCTGGTTCGGAGGTACGACGGTTCCGGCGTACACAGCCAGTAAGGGAGCTGTTACACAGCTGACCAAAAGCATTGCGGTGGACTGTGCGGGAAGGAATATCAATATCAACGCGCTGGCGCCCGGTTATATGGATACAGAGATGTGCGCGAATATGACGCAGGAGCGCAAGGACGAGACGTCAAAGAGAATACCGGCGGTGCGCTGGGGCACGCCTGAGGATATGAAAGGACCGGTGCTGTTCCTGGCGTCAGCGGCTTCTGACTATCTGAATGGCGCTGTCATTCCGGTTGACGGAGGCTATCTCTGTAAATAAGGTTAAGACGAAAGGTATGTGGGGGCTTTATGAATTTTGCACATGAGTTTACTTTTCATGAAACTAAAAAAGGATCTGTATCCATCGCCTGGATGGGGCAGGCTGGGTTTCTGCTGAAAAACAGCAGCCAGCAGGTTCTGGCTCTGGACGTATACCTGTCAGACCTGGCAGAGAAACAGGATGGGAATAAACGTCTGATGCCGGCTCTCTGCCGGCCGGAAGAGATCAAGACGGATGTGGTCCTGGCCACTCATCACCATGCCGACCATCTGGATCTGGACAGCCTTCCGGTATGGCTGTCCGGCGGAGCGAGACTGTACTGCTGCAGAGAATCAGAGAGGATCTGCAGGGAAGCAGGATTGGCAAAGGATCAGATCACTGCCATGACGGCGGGCGACCGGGTGACAGATTCCGGGTACAGCATAGAGGCGGTATTTGCAGATCATGGGGATACAGCGCCGGAGGCTCTGGGATTTTTAATTGAGACTGAGGGGGTGAAAATCTATTTTACAGGAGACACTGGTTATCAGCAGACGAGAATGCAATATGCAGCCAGACAGCAGGTTGACGTACTGCTGCTGCCGATCAACGGCGAATATGGAAATATGAACGAAAGGGATGCCGCTATGCTGGCATCCCAGGTTCGGGCAGAGCTTACGGTCCCCTGTCATTTCTGGATGTTCGCGAGACATCAGGGGAGCCCGTGGGATTTCACGATAGCCATGAAGGAGGCGGCGCCAGGATGCAGTTATTATGTAATGGCACAAGGGGAAATCATTGATGTGAGACCGAAGGACAATCGGTAATCAGTGCCTGGTCAGGTTCTGACGGTGATGATTTCGATTCCCTTTTCGGCGGTTTTCTTCAGCTCATCAGCGTTGGCTGTGGAATCGGTGACCAGAATATCAATCTTATTAGCCGGAACACTGAAAAAATTATGGGATTTCCCAACTTTGGAACCGTCGGCTACAATGATGACTTTCCCGTCGCATCTGTTCACCATCGCTTCATTGACCTGGGTTTCGGAGTATACGGAAGTGGTGGTGCCGATGTCACTGATTCCATTGGCGCCTAGAATGCAGTAATTACTGTATACTTTGTTGATGACGTCTGTGGCAAAGCCTCCGACCAGGGATTTTGAGCGGTTCCTGCATTCGCCGCCTGTTAGGATCAGCTCGATGCTGTCACTCCAGACGGAAGTGGGAGCCAGTGCGTTATTGGTGATCACGCGCACCTTTTTATCATTCAAATGCCTGAGCACGGCCAGAGTGGTGGTTCCGGAGTTGAGAAAGACGGTGGAACCTTCCGTAATGATGGAAGCCACATGCTTGCCGATACAGTCCTTTATGTGTTCGTTCAGGCTCTTTTTCTCTTCGAGAAAAATCTCGTGGTCAGAAAAAGAATTATTGAAGGTGGCGCCGCCATGGAAGCGGATGATCAGGTTCTTCTCTTCCAGAAAGTTAAAATCCCGGCGGATAGTGAGCTGAGACACATTGAACAGCTTGCTGGCTTCTGTGACACTCAGCGTCTTATTCGTGCGGATGTAATCCAGCAGCTTATGCTGGCGGTCCTGAATAACAGATCTTGATTGGTTCATGTAATTATCCTCTGTGTTTGCATAATAGGAACTTGTTTAATTTCATTATAGAGACATCGGTGGAAAAAATCAACTGTAAAAAGGATCGTTTAACAGGATATTATTTAAAATGAACAATTAAAGGTAAATAAATGAATTATTTTGGAAATACGAGGTTGAATACTGAAAAAATAAACAAAAATCGACATGATTTTATGTAGAAATTATCAATTGAAAGGGAAAACAGTCCGCGATATGATAATTATAGTTCATATAAATGAACGTTAAACATGTTTTAGAAAGGATGGAAAGAACATATGAAAAAAGGATTTTTGAAAAAAACAGTGGGTATTGCATTATCATTTATGATGGTTGGCGGTTTGCTTGCAGGCTGCGGAGGAAGTAACGGTTCAAGCTCTGCATCGGCAGGCAGCAGTGCAGGCAGTTCCAGCAGCCAGGCGGCGGGCAGCGCTTCATCTTCTTCCTCAGCAGCTTCCTCTTCCTCAGAAAAGAGCGGGGAGAAATATAAAATAGCGCTGAGCAATTCTTATATGGGTAATGACTGGAGGCAGCTCATGATCAAGACTACTCAGGTGGTTGCTGAGAAAGAGCCGTATGCAGATAAAGTAGAACTGGATGTGGTAACCTGTGAAAATACGGCTGAGGCGCAGGCGGCTTCCATCGATGCTCTGGTTGAGCAGGGCTACGACGCCATCATCCTGAACGCAGCTTCACCGACTGCTCTGATCCCTTCCATTCAGAGGGCGCAGGAGGCAGGAATTGTCATCGTAACCTTTGACAACGTAGTGGAGGCAGACGGCGTATACCGCGTTTCTACAGACCTGGCTGGCTTGAGTACAGCCTGGGCAGAATGGCTGGCCAAAATGTGCGGCGACGGCTCCAACGTAATTGTAGATACTGGAATTGCAGGTTCAACTTCAGGCAACGTTATGTATGAAGCGGCCATGAAGGTGTTTGATGAGCATAAAATGAATGTGGTTTCCGAGTTTGCCAGCGAATATGCAGACGGTGTGGGACAGGAACAGATCGCCAGCGTTCTGGCTGCAAATGACAATGTGGACGGAGTATATTCCCTTTGCTATGCGAACACTGTATATAATGCATTTACTGACGCCGGAAGAGAACTGGTTCCTACCACCAGCTTCAACAGCAATATTGGACAGGCCACGGCATTTGACAACAAGATGGATGTCCTGATCGGACAGAATACACCCGGACTGGGCGCAGAGGCCATGAAGGTTGCCGTAGACGTGCTGGACGGAAAAGAAGTTTCACAGGAAACGTTTGTAACTGCCGGATTGTTTACGAATGACACTTCCGTAGATTTCGGTTATAAAACCACTGCAATTGAAGAAGGCAAGACGTTCTTCAGAGACCTGCCGGATGCATTTGACTATCCTGCAGTGCCTGCAGACTTTGATCCTCAGGTAAGTGCTGAAGAAGTATCCAATTACAAACAGTAATCAGAAAGATCATGAATGAGAGGTTTAAGGGGCTGTTTACCGGCCCCTTAAATTATCACTGGAAATGGCGGTACAGCGTTTTCTAAGAAACAATCCGCGTATTGTTCGGGAAAGTTTATGAGACACAGTATCAGAGGAAGAGGAGAAAGTATGGCAGATTTAGAGATGAATCAGATTTCAAAATCTTTTTCAGGGGTGCCTGTATTAAAAAATGTCTCTCTCCATTGTAACCGGGGAGAGGTTCATGCTCTGTTAGGTGAAAACGGGGCTGGAAAGAGCACGCTGCTTAAGGTTTTGAGTGGAGCGCACCTTCCGGATTCGGGAGAAATCCGGTTGTTCGGAGAAAAGGTGGATATTAAAAGTCCGATGGACGCGATGAAGCACGGGATAGGGACTGTCTATCAGGAGCTATCCATTATCCCCGATCTGACGGTAGGAGAAAATATTTTTATCGGCCGGATCCCCAAGAATAAATTCGGGTCCTTTGACAGGAAAAAGCTTTATAAAAATACCATGGATCTGTTTGAGGAGTATGGCATACATGACATTAACCCAAACGCGAAGGCCAAAGCGCTGTCTCTGTCGCAGAAGCAGATTGTGGAAATCCTGAAGACTCTCTCCAAAGACCCGGAGATTGTCATATTGGATGAGGCGACATCCGCCCTCACGACAAACCGTGTGAAATGGCTGCTGTCTGTCGCGAGAAAACTGGCAAACCAGGGTAAGATCGTATTATTTATCTCACACAGGATGTCGGAGATACAGGATGGCTGTGACAACATTTCTATTTTGAGAAACGGTGAGAATTCGGGTGAAGTCAGCGTGAGCGAGGCGCAGATGGATGACGTCATCTCCAGAATGCTTGGACGTAAGATGTCCGGATATTTTCCTGATACTGAGAGCTATGCCGGGAAGGATAAGGTTCTGGAGGTGAAAGATCTCAGATATCTGCAGATCCTTAACGGCATTGATTTTGACCTTTATAAAGGCGAAGTCCTGGGGATCGGCGGGCTTGCGGGACAGGGGCAGGCAGAGCTTCTGCTGTCGCTGTACGGCGTCGTCAAGGCCAGCGGGGACATCCGCCTCAATGGTAAAAAGGTACATCTGAGATCTCCTAAGGAAAGCATCAGGAACGGCATCGCGCTGGTTCCGGAAGAACGGGGAATACAGGGACTGATCCTGTCCGAATCCATCCGTTATAATATTTCCCTGCCTGTCCTGGGCAGGATCAGCAATCCGTTCTGGGTTTCGCAGCAAAAGGAATATGCAGTTGTAGATAAATATATGCAGGATTTGCAGATTAAAGCGGAAAACCGTGAGATGGCGGCTATGAATCTGTCCGGAGGCAACCAGCAGAAGGTGGTAATGGCCAAGATCCTGGCTATGGAGCCGGAAATTTTCCTGATGCACGACATCACCAGAGGCGTTGACGTGGGTACAAAAAAAGAGATGTTCACTATGGTGCGGAATTTTGCCAAGGAAGGCCATCCGGTTATCTTTTTCTCCACGGATGTGGAGGAGCTGGTGAAGGTCTGCGACCGGGTGCTTGTCATGTATGACGGAAAAATAGGAGCGGATCTGAGAGGAGCGTCCCTGACAAAGGAGAACATTGTCGGGGCGTCTATCGGAAATACAGTTGAGACAGCGGCCGAAGGCACGGAAAGGAGGGAACAGGGATGAAAAAATTTATAAAAGAAAATTGGATTGCCATGATTCCCTATGTTATGTTTGTGATCATGATTATTGTGATGGGCGCGTTAAACTCAAATACCCTGAGTATCCGGTATATTGCCAATAAATCGGATGCGGCCCTGTCATTGATCCTGGTTGCGGCCGGGCAGACGCTTGTGTTGCTGACGGGAGGCTTTGATCTGTCTGTCGGCGGAGTGATCTGTATTACGAACTGCCTGGCTGCGTCCAGGATGCAGAACAGCGTGGGCAGCATGCTGATCTGGGCGGTGATCTGTCTGGCGGTTGGCGTCGGAATCGGCGCGCTGAATGGATTTGTGATTGAAAAGACGAAAATGCAGCCATTTATTGTTACACTGGCTACTCAATATGTCTGTTATGGAATCGCGCTATTAATCATGAAGGTGGACGGGGGAAATGTTCCGGCGGCATATATCAGTACGCTGCTGCACCGCTTCGGCCCGCTGCCGCTTTCCATGTTTATCATCGCAGCGCTGGCCCTGGTATGGATGTTCTTTAAGAACACGAAGAAGGGCTTTAGCATCTACGCCATTGGAAGCAACGAATCAGCCGCACGGCTGAACGGTATTTCCATTATGAAAACGAAAATTTTGGCTTACGGCCTGTCGGGAGCATTCGCCGCGCTGGCCGGGCTTTTCAGGACCGCCCAGGTGGCCAGCGGGTCACCAACCGCAGGCGCCGACTTTGTGATGATTTCCATATCGGCCGCGGTAATCGGCGGAACAGCGCTGAGCGGGGGCTCCGGCGGCATGATCGGTACCATTGTGGGTGCGCTGGTGCTGCGGACCATTGGAGATCTGCTGGTATTCATGAAAGTTTCATCTTACTGGTCGTCACTGGTTCAGGGAGTCTTGCTGATCCTTGCGGTCGCTGCCAGTGCGTACGGCACTATGCTTAAGAGAAGAGGAGGTGCGGCGGCATGACGGCAAAATCTTTTCTGAAGAAGAACTTTTCAATCTTCATGACATTTATTATCGCACTGCTGTTGCTGGTATTTATATCAATTCTGCGGCCGGGATACGCCAATGTGAATAACCTTCGCGTGCTGTCCATAACGGCGTCCTTTCTGGGACTGACGGCTATGGGCCAGATGGCGGCGATACTCACGGGAGGGATGGATTTATCGATTCCCTGGATGTTTACAATCGCCGCGTTTTTGACCGGGAACCTGACTCAGGGGGAAAACGGGAAGCTGATCTTTGCAATTCCTGTGATCCTGCTGGTAGGCGTCCTGATGGGCGCGTTTAACGGAATCGGCATTGCTTATGTGGGCATTGCGCCGGTTATCATGACCATGGCGTCGAATATCATTTTCCAGGGGCTCCTGGTGGGCATAACCGGGGGAACGCCGGGCGGTACGGCCCCTCAGGCGCTGAAAGACTTTGCCAACGGTTCTGTCGGCGGGATTTCCACGATGCTGCTGTTCTGGATCGCCATATCGGTTGTATTTTATATCATCATTGCAAAATCACCGTATGGAAGAAAGCTGTACGCCATCGGGCACAGTGATACGGTGGCGCTGTTTTCCGGCGTCAATGTTAAGCTGATGCGCGCCAGCGCCTATATGGTCTGCGGTTTCTTTGCAGCCCTGGCAGGCATTCTTTTCTCAGGGCGGGTCAGCCAGCTCTATCTGGGCATGGGAGACCCTTATCAGATGCAGTCTGTATCTGCAGTGGCCATCGGCGGAGTCTCCCTGCTGGGAGGATCGGGAAGCTATATAGGAACGGTTGCCGGCGTGCTGGTTCTGGTCATGCTGGATGGCGTCCTTTCAGCTCTCGGCTTCGCCCAGAGCGTACAGAAGATCATTTATGGTGTTGTATTGATGCTGGCAGTTTTGCTGTCCAGCAGGAAGCAGAAAGTCAGGAGGTAATCAGATGGCAAGAAAAGGTGCGGAATGTACGTTTCCTTATATTAACATTCTGGATGAGGCAGCGTTTTCGGCAGTCTGCGGCGGTGTTTTCGAGGTGATGGAGAAAACCGGGGTTACAGTGCAGAATCAGAAGATGAGGAAGATCCTCAAGGACTATGGCTGCCGTGTGGATGATGCATTAGAGAGAGTCTACTTTGACAGAGAGGTGGTGCTGCGCGCGCTGGAAGCTGCGCCGAAGGGATTTGAAATCCGTGCCAGGGAAGAGAAGAATCATGTGTTTCTGCAGCCGGGAAAGACAACGCAGTTTATCAACGCCTGTGGAACCAGCATCTTTCACACTGATTCACAGGAGGCCAAACTTCCCACCAGAAAAGAATTTTATGATTATATGAGGCTTCTTGACGCGCTTCCAAACCTGGATTTCCAGAACTGTTTTCCATTTTTCGGATTTGAGAAGGTGCCGGAGTGCATGAAGCTGCTGGAGTCTGTGGCGGCAAAATACCGTGTATCCACCAAGGCACAGATTGAGGGGACAGTGTTTGATAATTACAGGTTCACGACAGAGATGGCAAAAGCTGTGGGGACGGACCTGTGTCAGATTGTTAATTCAGCGGCGCCGCTCACTTATTTTACAGAGACAGCGGAACAGATTTTTAACTATACGGAGGCAGGCCTGCCGTTCCATTTCGCGGCAGGGCCCACGCGGGGGCTGACCAGCCCCATGGGAGCGGCAGGGTCGGTGATTTCCAACAATGCCGAATGCATGGCGGGTCTGGTTATGGCCCAGGCTGTTAAGCCGGGCTCCAGAGTCTGGATGAACAGCATGATTATGACGCCGAACATGGCCACCGGAAAGCCGGCGTTTGGAGATGTGGGCAATTCGTATACGGATATGGCGTTCAATCAGTATTGGCGGAACTATGGAATTCCCTGTTGGTCCAACGCTGCTTCCTGGACCAGCTCTAAGGTCATTGATTACCAGGCAGGGTTTGAGCAGAGCCTCGCGCTGCTGAGCCAGGCACTGAGTGGTTCGACGGTCATCTCCTATCAGGGGGGGCTGTATGCAGAGCTGTATGCGAGCCCGCTGAAGGCTGTCATTGACGATGATGTGGTAGGTATGACTAAACGGCTGATGAAGGGGATCGACGCCAGCGCCGAAGGGCTGTCCCTGGAGCTGATCCATGAGATCGGCCCGATTCCAGGATCTTTCATGGATTCGGATGAGACCCTGGAGAACTGGCGTGAGGAATGCTATGTACCTACGGTCTCTTCCCGTCAGAGCTATGAAGAATGGTCGGTGACAGGCAGAAGAAATATTGTGGAAATAGCCGGAGACAGAATGCGCACACTGCTGGAGAATCATCAGGCGCCGGCGCTGTCTGCGGAAAAGGAGCAGGCGCTGGAGGATATATTGAATGACGCCAGGAATTATTATCGCAGGAGCGGTGAAATTTCGGAAGAAGAATGGAAGGTTTATCAGGAAGATATCCATTCTCCCAATTATCCGTTCGCGTAGGCTGCCGGTGCGGAGATGAATGATGAATATATTAGTGATTGATGTAGGGACATCCAGCATGCGGGGGATTTTATTCGACCGGGAGGGCAGGATACTGATTCAGAAACGGGAAAAGTACCGCCCGGATTATAAATCCCCGGTTCAGGTGGAACAGAAGGCAGGTGATTTCTACCATGCGCTCGTCCAGATCGTGAACGGGATCGTGAGCGGTGCAGCCGAAGCGGCCGGGAAAAGGCTTGTCATAGATGCGTTATCTGTCACTTCCCAACGATCTGCCGTTATTCCGCTGGACCGCCTGGGGCAGCCCCTGATGCCGGCGGTCATGTGGCAGGATACCCGGAACGCGGCAGTCTGCAGAGAGCTGGAAAAAGAAAATGATTTAGTATTTCAGTTAAGCGGAACTACCGTAAACACAGTTTTTTCCGGAGGGAAAATGGCCTGGATCAAAAGGGAATGCCCGGAGGCTGCGTCCAGGCTCAGCCGTTTTGTGAATATACCGGAATATCTCATGTACCGTATGACGGGCGGCTTTGCTTCCGATTATACCTATGGGAGCAGATCGAATCTCATGAACCTGCGGGAAAGGCGATGGGATCCCCGGCTGCTGGAGCTTTTCGGAATAAAAAGTGAAGAGCTTTGCCCTCTGCTGGAGCCTGGCTCTGTCGTTGGTACGGTAAACAAGGAGTTCGCACGGGCAACCGGATTGGCTGAAGGGACTCCGGTCATCAGTGCGGGAGGCGACCAGCAGTGCGCCGCAGTGGGCCAGGGTGCTATTTCGGAGGGGATACTGTCTATTGTTGCCGGCACAGGCGCTTATTTGGCCGTATCCTGCGACCACGTCCCGGACTGCCTGCCCCGTGAGCTCATCTGCAACTGTTCGGCCCTTTCGGGCAGATATATTCTGGAAGCAAATGTCCTGACGTGTTCATCGGCTTTTGACTGGTATCTGAGGAACTTCTATGAGAGGCCGGCAGATTATGAACGGATTAACCGGGAGCTGGAATCGGTCTATGACGCAGAAGAAGAAGCAGTAGTGCTTCCTTATTTTCAGGGCAGGAGCTGCGGCGCCTGGAACGCAGGGGCCAGGGCTCTGTTTGCCAATATCACACTGGCAACCACAAGGCAGGATTTATTGAAGTCACTGGTAGAGGGAATTTTCCTTGAGGTCAGCAACAGCATCCGGCTGTTACAGGACTGTGTGGAAATATCGCAGGTTTATATCAGCGGCGGAATGACAAACAGCAGAATCATGAACCAGATGCAGGCCGATATCTATCATCTGCCGTTAAAACGCATGAAAAACAGTGAAGCGACATCCATTGGAGCCCTGCTTGTCACACTTGTGGCACAGAAAGAGTACAGCACTGCGGAAGAGGCGTTTCAAAAGCTCTGCGGAGGAAATGAAATACTCACCTATGAACCGGATACTAAAAAGGCTTTACTGTACCAAAATAAAAGAATCCAAATGAATCAAATTTATGAAAAAATATATAATGAAAGTCCCGGACGGCAGCCGGGCTGAGGAACACAGGAGGTGCGGGGCTGCTGGCTTTCATCACGGGTGATGACGCTGTCAGGCGTTATGAGTGTTTACTAAATGATAAGGGAGGCTGCGATTTATGAGCAAAATTGATGATATAACCAGAGAAAGCTGGATTATGAATACGTTTCCGGAGTGGGGAACCTGGCTGAATGAAGAAATCGAAAATGAAGAGGTAAAGCCCGGAACAGTCGCGATGTGGTGGCTGGGCTGCACCGGAGTCTGGTTTAAGACTCCGGGCGGCTGCAATATTTCCGTGGATCTCTGGTGCGGCAACGGAAAACGCACCCATGGGGACGGCAGGATGAAGGTGGGCCATCAGATGGCGAACATGTGCGGCGCCCGCGCCATGCAGCCGAACCTGCGGGCGGTGCCCTTTGTCATTGATCCTTTTGCGGTGAAACAGGTGGACGCCGTTCTGGCCACCCATTACCATCAGGACCACATGAGCGCGGAATATGCCGCCCATGTGATCAAAAGTGGTCTGACGACTGTGGATGAGAATGGGAAGGAGATTCCGGTACCGTTCATCGGGCCGAAAAAATCCGTGGAGCTGTGGCAGAAGTGGGGAGTCCCTGCGGACCGCTGCATCACTGTGAAGCCGGGGGATTCCATCAAGATCAAGGATGTGGAGATCATCGCCCTGGACTCCTTTGACCGCACCTGTATTGTGACCACAGATTCCCAGGGGCCCGACCGGGAAGAGCTGACGGGGAAATGCCCGACAGACATGGACGATAAGGCGGTCAACTATCTGATTAAAACGCCGGGAGGGAACATCTATCACAGCGGGGATTCCCATTATTCCATTTACTTCGCGAAGCACGGGAAGGATTACGACGTCGATGTGGCGTTCGGCTCCTATGGGGAGAATCCGGTGGGGATGGCGGACAAAATGACCTCCTGCGATATCCTGCGGATGGCTGAGGCGCTGCGCTGCAAGGTTGTGATCCCGATCCACTATGACGTCTGGACGAACTTCATGGCGGATGTGAATGAGATCAAGGTACTGTATGACATGAAGAAGGACCGTCTGGAATACGGCTTTCATCCTTTCTTCTGGGAAGTCGGCGGAAAGTATGTCTATCCAACAGACCAGGAGAAGAGAGCATACCATCACAGAAGAGGATTTGAGGATTGCTTTGAGGCGCCTCAGAATATACCGTTCCGTTCCTTGCTGTAAGGGCAGTATGCTGAAACGGAAAAAGAGGCAGGAGGAACTATATGCAGGTAAAAAAGAAAGTAATTTCAAGCTTAACAAAATGTTATTCGATTGCTCCGCTTCATTACCATAACAGAGATTATTTCCTTGTTGCGGCGGAAAAACAGGACCCCTGTTATCTGTTTGACATGGAGGGGAACAGGGTGGACACGATCTGGGAAAAGCCCGGCGGCGTCATGAGCATGGTGCAGATTCCAGGTTCAGACGGCGTATTTCTGGCGACGCATAAATTCTATTCTCCCAATGATTCCAAAGAAGCCAGAATCGTTGTGGTAAAACCGGATCAGGATGGGAAATGGCAGATTCACACGCTGGCTTGTCTGCCGCATGTCCACAGGTTTGATATTGTTACGAGAAATGACGTTCATTATCTGGTGGCCTGCACGCTGAAGTCCGGACATGAATATAAAAATGACTGGTCTATGCCTGGAAAGGTCTATGCCGCGGTACTGCCGGAGGATCTGGAGCAGTTTGACGAACAGAATCAGCTGAAGTTCACTGTGATTAAGGATGGGATGCTGAAAAACCATGGATATTATAAAGTCATGGAAAATGGGGTGGAAACCAGCCTCATTTCATCAGAAGAAGGCGTATTCCGGTTCACTCCTCCGGAAGAGGCGGGCGGCGCCTGGTACATAGAACATCTGGTGAAGGAGCCTGCCAGTGACGCGGTTTTAGTGGATTTGGATCAGGATGGTGAGAAGGAGCTGATCTGTATTTCGCCATTTCACGGCAACAAGATCTGTATTTATAAAAAACACAGAATGGAGACCGAAGCTTGTAGCTGTGAAGGCGATTCCGGAGAATATGAGCCTGTGTACTGTTATGAAAAAGCTGATTTCGCCCATGCGATCTACGGGGGCCGGCTGCTGGGCAGGCCGGCTGTCATCATCGGGCACAGAGAGGGTACAAGAGATCTTCTGGTGTTTACCTATGACGGATCGGCGAAGGATTACAGGGCAGAAGTGCTGGATCATGACTGCGGTCCTGCAAACGTTTATAAATTTGTGGAAAACGGAAAGGAAATTCTGATCTCCGCAAACCGTGAGGTGAACGAAGTTGCGATGTATACAGATTTTGCAGAGGATTTGACATGAGGACATATACTTTGCGGAACAGCGGGAGCTGTTCCCCTGCCCCGGAGGGGCATGAGTTGCGAGATACTCTGGAGTATACTTTGCGGAACAGCGGGAGCTGTTCCCCCGGCCGTCAGGGTATGAGTCAAGGGGCGCCCTGTGGGTATACGTTGGGGTTATATGAGAAAGCCATGCCGGCGGAATTGAACTGGAAAGAGAAGCTGACAGCTGCGGGCAGGGCAGGGTTTGATTTTGTGGAAATCAGCATTGATGAAACGGATGAAAAACTGAGACGTCTGGACATGAGCAGGGACGAACGGATGGAATTGGTAAGCCTCATGGCGGAAACAGGCGTGCCCATCCGAAGTATGTGCCTGTCCGGACACCGGAAATATCCGTTTGGAAGCAGAGATCCGGAGATCTGCAGGCGCAGCATGGAAATCATGGAAAAAGCTATATTGCTGGCAGATGATCTGGGAATCCGGATCATTCAGCTCGCCGGGTATGACGTCTACTACGAAGAATCAACAGACGAAACCCGCCTGCGGTTTGGCAAAAACCTGAAACTGGCTGTTGAGATGGCAGCGTGCCGTGGAATACTGATGGGCTTTGAGACAATGGAGACCGCCTTCATGGACACGGTAGAAAAAGCCATGAAATACGTAAATCAGATAAAATCCCCTTATCTACAGGTCTATCCAGACTGTGGAAATCTCACCAATGCAGCGGTTCTGTACGGAACGGATGTTCTGCAGGATCTGGAAACCGGCCGGGGGCATCTGGCAGCTATGCATCTGAAAGAAACCGTACCGGGAAAATACAGAGAAATCCCCTTCGGAACGGGACATGTAAACTTCGAGGCGGCCATCGGAAAAGCATGGGAACTGGGTGTGCGGCGGTTTGTGACAGAATTCTGGTATAAAGGAAGCGCTGATTGGAGAAAAGATCTGGAAGACGCGGAAAGCAGGATGAGGAATATCCTGGAGAAAATGTAACTCTTTGAATTGGTCGGTGAGGCGGAGGGGTGTGGATACCCGGACGAAAAGCAGCGGAGGTCCCCCGCTGCTTTTCGTCCGGGTATCCCAAACCCCACCCCCCACCGACCAATTGGAAGCAAATTATAATTGTTTAAGAGAGAAGACGAGTTTAGGAGGAGTGAGTCAAATGCTTGAGGAATTAAAAAGAAAAGTCTACGAAGCCAATATGGAGCTGCCCAGGTATGGGCTTGTGACCTTTACCTGGGGGAATGCCAGCGCGATTGACCGGGAGACGGGATTGTTTGTGATTAAGCCCAGTGGAGTGGAGTATGAGAAACTGCGGCCTGAGGATATGGTGGTCATGGATCTGAATATGAAGAAGGTGGAAGGGGATTTGAATCCCTCTTCTGATACGGCCACTCATTGTGAGCTGTATCGGGCATTTCCTTCTGTCGGGGGCGTGGTGCACACACATTCCTGCTGGGCTACCAGCTGGGCTCAGGCGGGGAGGGCGATTCCCTGTTATGGGACGACGCACGCCGACTATATTTATGGGGAAGTGCCGTGTCTGAGGAATCTTACGGAAGAAGAGCTAAAGGATTATGAAGCCAATACGGGAAAACTGATTGTGGAATATTTCCGTAAAGGGGATGTGGAAGCGGTACCCTGCGCCCTGTGTAAAAATCACGGCGCCTTTGCATGGGGAAAAGACGCGGCAGAGGCGGTGCATAATTCAGTTGTATTGGAAGAGGTGGCCCGTATGGCGGCACAGTGCGAGATGATTAATCCCCGCGTGGCTCCCGCGCCCCAGTGTCTTCAGGACAAGCATTACTTCCGGAAGCACGGGGCCAATGCCTATTATGGGCAGGTGAGTCACTGACGGAGAAGGTGAAATGTTTTATTCGGCAATATTTTCCTCTGAGAATTGCTGTTTGATTACTATTTTCCCTTCCATCCGGCGGTTTTCCTCCATCAGGGATTTACCGCCCAGGCAAGAGAAGTTTACCAGGAAGATAGATACCAGATAGAAAATGCCGGCCAGGGCCAGGGAAAGTGCGTATGAGCCTCTGGCGTCTGCGATAGAAGCATAGACGGTGTGTGAAAAAGCGCCGAAGAGGGCAAAACACATCATGACAATAGAGTTTATCTGGCCATAATCCTTTTTGCCAAAGATTTCACGCGCTACCTGAGGAGATATGACCATGGTCTGGCAGATCCCGATCCCGTACATGGCGCAGCCCAGATACATCAGAGGGGCCGTGCCGGCCGTGGCGAGCAGAAGCGCGCCGGCGCCGCCGACCGCACTGTAAAGTGTTGCGGACAGGCGTACCCCGATCTTGTCACAGAGGATTCCCAATGGAACGTTGGCTACAAGCTGCATCATCATGCAAATGCTGACCAGATAGGAACCGAATTCAGCTCCCATTCCCATGGTCACGGCATGATTGGGGAATTGCTGGCTGAAGCCTCCGGCAATTGATAAAAAGCCTGCCAGTAAAATGGAGGTATAGAAAATGGGCATGCGCAGCGCATCTTTCAGGGATGTGCCATAAGAAACGGGCACTGCCTTTTTCTTTTCCGCCTTATGAAGCTCAGAGGTATCCACGCCATAAGGAAGCAGCCCTTTTTTCTCCGGGCTGTTAACCAGAAGGAATATAGCGGTGGGCAGCATGAATACAAGGGCGAGCAGACCGTAAAAACGGTAAGTGGTCTGCCAGCCGAAGGCCGAAATCATCTTGGTGGCCAGCGGGGACAGAATGGACCCGGTAATTCCCGAAAAGGCGAATGCGATTCCAGAAGCAAGCCCTCTCTTTTTCTCAAACCAGTTGCTGATGAGTATCGAAATAGGGAGAGGGGCGATAAACGCCACAGAAATCCCCAGAGGTATAGCTACAATATACCAGTGATAAAGGTGTGTTCCGCCTGAGAGAATGAAAAAGCAGACAGCCATCAAAATGGTTGCTATGCTCAGCAATATTTTGATATTTTTGCGGGGAATCAGCTTTCCTGCCAGGTACATTCCGATAATCATGCCGAAGCCCTGGATGGTCATGTAGTAGGATACCTGTCCCTTTGTGACGCCGAGAGAGTCTGCGACAAAGGGCAGAAATACGCCTACGGAGTTCAGGCACATGCCAAAGCCGACAGACATCATAATACAGGTTCCGATGAGAATAATCCAACAATAGTGAAGTTTTGGTTTCTTATTCATTAAAAAAGTCCTTTCCCGGCTTCTATCTGATGTTGAGTATTTAATGAGGCAATCGCCGAATAAATGATACTGAAAAGTATAAGCGCTGCCGGCCGGGAAACCTACGTTCAAAAAAACCAAAAACAAATGAGAAAGTGTGAAGGAGCGATTCTTTTTTCGTCAAATGTGACGAAAGCCGAAACTGTGAGACGGGCGGTACATCCGGGCGGATGGAATAATTGCAGAAAAAAAGCGCAGAGGAGATTCATTGAGAATTTTTTCTGCGCTCGTTTTTCTGAAAAAAGTGATTACTGATACATTTTCATAGAGTATTCTATGATTTCCGTCTCAAAGATTTTATAGGTCTCCGCGTCGTTGCAGTTAATATTCAGAGCGACGCCGGCGCCTTTGTTGGCGTGTGCTCCGTAGGTGTCCACGATTTCCCGTGCATAGGCCTTTAGCTGCCCGGCGGTGACATCGCGGTCATTGATAAAGAAGGGGTTCGGCGCGTACTCAACAGTCACCCGGTCTCCATATGTGGAGATGATCTGTTTGATGTCATTGATAGTCTGAATTTCCAGGGCGTCAGGATTCAGCTCTTCAAGAATATAGGGAATGAAGCGGTCTATTTTTCCGCAGTTATGGAATTCGACCTTTACGCCGCGGCTGTGAATAGCCTCAAAAATGCGCCTAGTGGGCTCCAGGAGCAGGTCCTTCATGGTATCAATGGAGAAAAATGTATCTTTGGCGGTGCCCCAGTCATCGTTATAGATGACAAAATCGAAATCATAGATATCAGCCATCCGGTTAAAAATTTCTATTTTATAATCAGCCATTGCATTAAAGAAATCTTTGCACGCTTCCGGTTCTGTGATCAGGGCGACCAGGGCATTTTCAAATCCCATGAACATATGCATCCGTTCAAAAATCCCGTTGCCGTAAGGAGTGCACAGCACCTTGTCGGGATTTGCCTGAAAGCCAGGAGTTTTCTCCCATACATAATCGTCCATATCCGGCCATTTTACGAATGCCTTCCAGTCAGTGATGTCATCGAACATGACGCCATGGGGCGTAGGCGTCCCATATTTTTCGGAAAAAATATACTGGCATCCAAACCAGTCGTCAGTTGCCGACTTCATGCTTCTGGGCATATCCTGATTCGCCTTGCAGAAAGCAAATTGTGTGGTGCGGTACTGATTCGGCATCCAACAGGGTTTTTCATGGTTTAAAGCCTTCAGGAAATTTTCCCGCTCAGACACCGGGAGCGCTACATCCAGCTTTGGCGGAGCCACAGGTTTCACAGCGCATACTTCAATTTCAGATATTTTCATTATAATGCTCCTTTCAATAAACCTAACTGAGACCATATGGAAAGTCTCGACTATGATTAAAGTATAAAGGAACAGGGGGTGGAGAAGGTATGTACCAGGCATATAAAAAATGAAATACTGTCAGACAAAAAAAGAAACAGCTTTAGTATCTCAAATACAGAAATTATGAGTTTGCTTCCAGAGGTCGGGGAAGGAGCAGGGTTTTGGGTGTCCACCCCCCTCGCCACAAAACCATAATCGTTGACGCGAAATGGTTTTGCGTGATAGAATGAAAGGCAATTACAGGGGCAGTTGCGGAGAAGGAGGCTGTTATGCGACTTAGCATGTGGATGATTGCGAACCGGCTTCATGCGCTGGAACCGGAAGTTCACATTAAAAGTGAGGCGCCTATGGAGCTGCGGGGAGCCAGGAATGTGGTGGCGCCGGGGTGTGTGCATGTGTATGAACAGAATCATGATATTTACATAAGGTATGAGGATGATTTTATACGGCTGCATGATATAGGCTTTAATTATGTGTTTAACGTAGTTCAGGGTATTTTTGATTTTTATAATGACTGGACGGCTAAGATTCAGCAGGCCACCTATGATATGGACTTTCAGAAAATCATGGATGAATGCTGGTTTTTCTTCGGCAATCCTTTGATTTTGATGGATGGGAGCAACAGATGCCTGGCGATGTGCAGCCAGTATTCGGATGACGAGGTGGACCCTGAATGGGAGTATGTTTCCAGGAACCGTTACAGCTCCCTGGGGTTTATAAGGAAAATGCGCCGCTCCTATTCTGTGGTGGACATGTATTCTAAAAACAGGGTCCAGGTCCTGCATAAGGATAATGTTGAGGTATATTATGAGACGCTGACGACCGCAATCTATTATCAGGATTTTTACTGCGGAAGGCTGAATGTTCTGGGGAAGGAAAGGGACTTTAATAACGGGGATATTCAGGTGATCGAATATCTGCTCCAGATTATCACGCCGGCCCTTTATATGCTTCAGAACCAGGACACTCTGAACATGCGCAGGGGTGTGTTCCACGAGCTGATCCAGGGGAAAAAGGTGATGAGCTCCATGCTGAAGTCTCAGCTTGATTATCTGGACTGGAAGCCGGGGGATGTGTTTCAGGTCTGCGTGCTGAAGCTGTCCAGGGAATACCAGGATTCCGGAAGCTGTGCGTTGGTGAGCAACCAGATCCGCAGGAACTCGCTGAATATTTATATTATGCCGAATAAGGATGAGATCATCATTATTTATAATCTGCGGTATATGGATAAGAGCGCTGTGCTGGAGACGATCCGTGTGACGCTGCAGAAGGATATGGATTATCAGGCAGGGGTCAGCAGCCCGGCTGTCGGGCTGCAGCAGCTGAAAAGGTATTATCAACAGGCGGAAGCGGCAATTAACTATGGCAATCTGATGAAGCCTGGTAAGAAGGAATATTATTTTTATGATTATGCCCTTTATTATATGATTGAGAGCAGCGACCCGCAGAACCTGTACTGTGCGCTGCACCCGGATGTGCTGCATCTGGAGGAACTGGACAGGCGGAAGAATACCGGATGGCTGGAGCTGCTGAAGAATTATTTTGATAATGAGTGCTCACTGGTTAACACGGCAAAGGCAATGTATGTTCACAGAAACACTCTGGTATACCGGATCGGTAAGCTGACGGAGCTCATGCATTATGACTGGGACGATATCTATAACAGAGACTATATGAAGCAATCTATACTGATTCTCAATTTCTACCGTAAAAAGTACGGAGAGGATTTCGGACAGATGGATATTAAATAGGCATTTTTGGTGCCGGGATACAAAAAGTCCCCTTTTTAACGGAGGCGGACTGTTAAAATTTGTATCCCGGCGCCCTTTTTTTGTCCGGGACGAAACCATATAATTCCTTTTATACTCACGGAGTACCCTGTGATCCGTGTCTTTTAAGGGGTATTTTGTGCGATCAGTGTTAAAGGAGGTATTGTGGATGGGAGAATATGCATTTCGCCCGGAAATCGAACTGCAGGATATAGGAGAGTATAAGCCGGTGCCGAAAATGTACGGTATGCCGGGGAGAGCGGCCAGGAAATTTAATTCCCCGATTACACCGAAAGAGAATTTCCTGCGGATTGCCCGGAAGGAAAAACCGCTTTGGATTCCCAATGTATCCGCGGAATTCAACAGTATCCAACCGCAGGTGATGCCTGACGCCAGCGCCAGATGCCATGGGGGCACGGACTGGTTCGGCATTGAGTGGGAATATGAGCCCCGGTCTAACGCGGCTATGGTAAAACCCGGAACCAGAAGGCTGAGCGACATCACGAAGTGGAGAGAAGAGCTGGTCTGGCCGGATTTGAAGAAGATCGATTGGGCGAAAGATTATGAAGAAACCTACGCTCCTTTTATGGAACCGGACCGGGCGACCAATTTCGCCATTGTGAACGGCTGTTTTGAACGGCTGGGAGATCTGACCAGTTTTGCGGACTGCCTGATGTATCTGATTGAAGAGGAAGAAGAAGTTACCGCGCTGTTCAGCAGGTTTACCGATTTCCATATAGAGCTGATGGAGGTGGCCAGGAAGTATTATGGGGCGGATCTGATTACCTTCCATGATGATATGGGGACGCAGATCAGCACCTTTATGTCACCGTCTATGTTCGAGGATATCATGGTACCCCAGTACCGGCGGATGACCGATGCGGCTCACGAGATGGGCCTGTATGTGAATTATCATAGCTGCGGCTGTGTGGGTACGCTGATCCCGCATTACATAGAAGCCGGATTTGACTTCTGGGAGGGTCAGGACAACTGCAATGACAAAAAAGGCCTCATGGATAAATATGGGGCGCAGCTTGCCCAGCTGTCTGTCTACACCCCGAATCCCAACTGTACGGACGAAGAATATATCGCTCAGATTGTGAAGAATATCGAAGAGCTGGGCGCCGCCGGCCGCTATATGTGCTGGTATGTGCCTACTAAGCCGGACTGCAGGCTGGATGCGGCGGAAGCAATCTATGTGACCGGAAGAAAGATGATGTGCGGGGAGGAATAAAGTATGGGATTAACTCCGAAAGAAAACATGCTGAAGCTGCTGCGCCATGAGGTCCCGGAATATGTGCCGTACCAGCCGGAAGCATTTCAGATGATCCGCGCCAATGCACTTCATGAGAAGCCGCTTGGGTATGTGACCGGTTATGACTGGTTTGGCGTTCACTGGACCTGTGAAGGAGGTCTGGCCGTTCCTACAGCAGGAAGGAAGCCTGTCCTGGAGGATGTGACAGAATGGAGGGAAAAGGTAATTTTTCCGGATCTGGACCACTGGGACTGGGAGAAATATGCGGCGGAGGATTGTAAAGACAGAGATCCCTCGAAACTGACCTTCATCATCATGCCGACAGGGCCTTTCGAGCGGCTGCACGCACTGATGGGATTTGAAAATGCGCTGTGCGCCCTGCTGACTGATCCGGAGGAATGCGGGGAATTCTTTTCCGCAGTCGTGGATTTTAAAATCAGGCAGATGTACTATCTGAAAAAATACTACCATGTGGATATCGTTCATTTCCATGACGACTGGGGTCAGCAGAGAGACCTGTTCTTTGCCCCTGATATCTGGAGAACTCTGATCAGGCCGCACATCAAGCGGGCTGTGAATGCGGCGCATGAGCTGGGAATCTATTTCATCATGCATTCCTGCGGGAAGATTGACAGGATTGCCGGGGAGATTGCCGGATTGGAAGTGGACGTGATGGACCCCGCCCAGCCCGTCAATGATCTGGCGCGCTGGAAGAGAGAATTCGGAGATAAAGTGGCCTTCATGGGAGGGATCGACGCCCAGAATATCGTGGATAATGAATCGGTGCCTGAGGAGGAGGTCCGCGCGGAGGTGCGCAGGAAGATCAATCTGCTGGCTCCCGGCGGCGGATACATACCATTTGCAGTATCCATGTCACCGCGTAATGCCATTGTGCTGGACGAGATAAAAAAATACGGGGCGGAATTCTACAAGAAGAATTAAATACTATCAAACAATATGTGAGGAGGGTTTGCTATGAGCGAACAAACAAAACCGAAATATGGAGTAATGGTACAGGTGACATCCCTTGTCGTGGCGCTCCTGATGTACACGACCAGTATGACAACGCCTGCCCTTTCTGCGATTGCGGGAGCTTTTCCGGATGCATCGGCAGAGACAATTAAACTGATTTCTTCCATACCGTCCCTGATGCTGTGTATTTTCTCACTGGTATCAGGCTGGATGACCACAAAGCTGTCCATTAAGAAATGTGTGCTGATTGCCAGCGGGCTGATTTTCGTAGGCATTCTGCCATCTTTCTTCGGAGGAATTGAATTTATTATCTTTACGCGTGTGATTTTTGGAGCCGGCTACGGGCTGATTTTCCCGCTGGCGTCGGCCGTTGTTACTGATCTGTTTGAGGGAGCCAAGAAGGACACCATGATGGGCTGGAAGAGTGCGATCGGCGCTCTGGCCGGCGTTGTGTTCCAGACGCTGGGCGGTATCCTCACGGCTTATAGCTGGAGATATGCGTTCCTCGGCTTTCTGCTGGTAATCCCGATTGTAATCATGGTCTTGATTTTCCTGCCCGATACAGGCGTACAGGCGAAGGCCGGAGGCAAGGCGGACGGAAAGTTCACCAAGGGGCTGGCGATCTGTGC
This sequence comes from Wansuia hejianensis, assembly GCF_014337215.1. Classification (NCBI taxonomy): domain Bacteria; kingdom Bacillati; phylum Bacillota; class Clostridia; order Lachnospirales; family Lachnospiraceae; genus Wansuia; species Wansuia hejianensis. The sequence goes on from NZ_CP060635.1 coordinate 3,242,895, forward strand.
AATTGTTGGATTTCTTCTGAATACTGTACAGTTTTCATTCATGCAGGATATGTCCTTTGTAGTGACGGGAGAGAATTTCGGCGCTGCTCTGGATGCGGCCAATGTGCTGAGCACTTTTACTGCTTTTTCCTTTATTGCCGGTTTGATCTATGTACTGTTTGCAAAACTGTTTAAGAGATTTACGCCGGTTGTGGCGATCCTCCTGGTAGGAATCGCATTTGCAGTTGCGGTAGCTGCTCCGTCTCTGCCGGTTCTGTTTGTGGCGGCGGCTATTTTTGGACTGGGCTTTGGTTTTACGAACCCGGCGCTTACGCTGAAGGCAGCGTCTTCTGTGACGAATCCTTCCAAGACTCCGATGGCGATTTCCATTTACGTGTGCGCCACAGGCGTTGGACAATTCCTGTCCGCCTATGTGCTGAAATTTATCACCAATACGCTGAATCTGACTGCTATCCGCGCCGACTGGCAGGTAGCCAGCATCGCGATCATAATCGGATGTGTGATCGGATTTGTGGCGCTGGCAGTAACGGGTAAGAAGAAAGCATAAGACTTTGCGGCGCAGACTGCGCTGTGGGAGGTAAGAGAATGATAACTGCAAGAGAGAACATATTGAAAGCTTACCGCCATGAGAAGACGGAATGGGTGCCCTCCCAGGTATTGGATCAGAATACTTGTCTGCCAACCTGTGTGCCGGAGGGGCCGGCAGGATATGGGACAACGATCGATGCCTTTGGTGTATCCTGGACCTTTGAACAGGGAATGCCGGGGCCCATGGTGACTGTGGGAACGAAGCTCCTGGAAGATATCGGCCGGTGGCGGGACGTGGTGAAATTTCCAGATCCGGCTTCCTATGACTGGGAAGGCGGAGCGTCCAGGGATACGGCCGCCTGGGACAGAGAACATAAGATACAGAGCGTAATCGTGGTGGACGGCCTGTTTGAACAGCTGCATGCGATGACGGGGATTGAAGACGCCCTGTGCTATCTGCTCACTGATCCGGAAGAAACGTATGAGCTTCTGGGAGCCATAGCGGATTACCGGATTCGGGAAATGGAGCTGATCGCCCGTTATTATAAGCCTGATAAAATTCAGATGCATGACGATTACGGTACAAATAACCGGATGTTTATGGCGCTGGATACCTGGAGAGAGCTGATTAAGCCCCATCTGAAGCGGATCATTGACGCAGTCCACGGGCTGGGAATGATCTATGAGCATCATTCCTGCGGCTATGTGGCGCCTATGATTGAAGATTTCATAGAACTGGGAATCGACGGTCTGAATCCGCTGCAGCTGACCAATGATCCTTATGAGTTGAAGAATCAATACGGTGACCGGCTGTGCTTTGTGGGAGGATTTGACAACCAGGGCGTTCTGGACCGCCAGGGGGCTACCTATCAGGAGCGATATGAGGAAATCATGTACCGTATCAAGCTGATGGCACCGGGAGGCGGCTGGGTAGCCCATCCGACGATGGTCGATCCCACCATCAGTGAACCGCTGATCGATGCTCTGTATGAATACAATGCTCCCCTGTGGGAAAAAGCGGGATATACTCCGCCTCCGAAGCCTGCAGCGCCTAAGAAAACTGCTTATGCCCAGGCGGATTCGGAAAAGAAAGGATAGGCAGCATTAGCTGCTAATAGAGATTTTAGAGAGCTTCCGGTTAAAACCCTCTTTTAGCCGGAGGCTCTCTTTGATGAAACTTCATAGTTTATTCCAGTGAATCTTCTGACGATTGAAAATAAATCACTCATATGATAGAATTGAACGTGTATTATAAAGAGAAAACAGTATAGTCAGGTGTCGATGCATGAAGCGGTGTACAGAAACACGCGGGAAGGAAATGAAGGAGACGTTTTATGAAATTAAATTTATGGATTGTGGCTAATTGTTTACACGCGCTGGAACCGGTTATTTCCGTCCCCCGGGATGCGCCGGCAGTTTTGATTGGCGCCAGGACAATTTACGTTCCCCGGTGTGCCTACGTATATCAGAAGAAATCGGACGTGTTCGTAGATGCCGGAAAAGAAGGAGGGTATTTGATCTTTGAGAATATGAATTTCAGAGAGGTCCTGGAAATGGTACAGTTTACGTTCGACTTCTATAGTGGCTGGGAAGATAAGCTCAGCGAAGCGGCGGAGAAGATGGACTATAAGCAGATCATAGATCAGAGCTGGTCGGTCTTTAAAAATCCGATGATGCTTTTGGACGCGGGCAATAACCTGATGGCGATGAGTGCGCAGTACCGGGATGATGAGGTCAATGAGGACTGGAAATATATGGCCCGCCATAAGCGCAGTTCCCTGGAGGTCCAGCAGTTTTTAATTGAAAATGGTGCGCCATACGATTATTATATGAATGACAAGTCCAGGATTTTTCATTTGAAAACTCCCTGGATTAATGGAAAAGAGCTGTCCGTTGCGATTTTTTACCAGTATGTGCAGTACGGGCGGCTGAACATAGTGGAGAAGGACCGGGAGCTGAATCCCGGGGATTTACTGATGGCGGATCATCTCGTCGGCTATCTGGCAGAAATTCTGGGGAGGACCAGCAACCAGAATCAGCTGAGCGACAGCTTTGCTTCCGTGTACATGAAGCTGCTCACTAAGGAAAGGGTGAGCGGGGAGGAGCTGGAGTATTGGAAGAAAACTTCAGGATGGCTGCGGAAAAAAAAGTATCGCGTTGTCGTTTGCCAGAACGACGCCAAAGCAGTTGACAGGAACCGGCGCCGTAGTGTGGAGAACTTGATCCGGAGCTGTTTTGGGGACAATGGGGGTATCGTTCTGATAAAGGATAAAATTTCTTTTTTGCTGATTGACCAGAGCGAGAAGGAGGTTGCGGATAAATGGAAACGTCTGTTGGATTTTTCGGAACGGTTTCATCTGAAAGTCGGCGTCAGCCTTGTGGTTCGTGATATCAGCAGGCTGTATTGTTACTACGACCAGGGTGTAAAAGCTCTGGAATGGGGGAAAACAAAGGGTAGAACGGATGTTCGGGGGGGGGGGGGGTAAAGCGACCCCCTTACCGAATCTTTATCATTTTTATAATTATGCGGTGGATTATATACTCAGCGTCCGGGATATGGAACTGGCCCGGTATGCCTGCCAGGTGGATATCAATAATCTGTGGGAAGAAGGAAAGCCGGACGGGGGCGAACGTGTCGAGACGCTGAGGGCGTATCTGAGTAATGAGCGTTCTTTGGTGAAAGCGGCGAACGAGCTTTTCATCCACAGGAATACGCTGGTATACCGGGTTAATAAAATTCTGGAAACTTTGCTGTGCGACCTGGATGATTCCTATACCAGGGAATACATGCAGCTGTCTATCCGGGTGCTGCGGTTGTACTATATGATAAATAATAAATAAAGGATGTTTCTGCCACGATAACAGGCGGATGGTTTGTGATAATTGCACAAACCATCCGCCTATTATTGTAAATAAACATACAAAATGCAGAATCCATTCGTATGAAGAGTACAAAAAATTAAATAATAATTGTAAAAATCATGTATTTCCAGGACGTAGTAAGACAAAATGCTGAATGTTATAATTCTGATAAATGATACAGATCAGGCAGAGAATTCATAATTTAGATGTGTTTTGGAGGAGGTAAGATGGAAAAGTATTTGGAATTTAAAAATGTTAAGAAATCTTTTCCTGGCGTTATGGCGTTAAAAGGCGTAAGTTTCCGGGCTGACGCAGGGCGCGTGATGGCGCTGCTGGGGGAAAACGGCGCCGGAAAATCCACACTGCTTAAGGTTATGTCCGGCGATCTGCAGCCGGAAGAAGGGGAAATAATTATTTCCGGTGAGAGTAAGAAATTTGCTTCGCCGCGTGATGCCATAGATACGGGTATCAGCGTAATTTATCAGGAACGTCAGAGTGTGCCGGAGCTGAGCGTGATGGAAAATGTATTTTCAGGTGACTTGCCTCTGACAAAACTCGGATTTATAGACAAGAAAAAAATGCGTGAAGAAACGCAGAAGATCATTGATAAATTCGATCTGCCCATACATCCTTCGGATAAAGTAGGAATGCTTTCAGTTGCTCATCAGCAGATGGTTGAAATCATGAAGTCCTATCGCAGGAATTCTGAAATTATTGCTTTTGATGAACCGACCTCCAGTCTGGCAGACCATGAAGTAGTCAAGCTGTTTGAGCTCATTAGAGAACTGAAAAAAGAAGGTAAGATTATTTTATACGTATCTCACCGCATGGCGGAAATCTTTGAGATCTGCGATGACATTGTAGTGTTCAAGGATGGAGCCCATGTAAAGGACTTCGACGCACATTCAGTAAAAGAAGATGAACTGATCAGCGCCATGGTTGGCCGGGACATCGGAGATGTCTTCTCAACATTGTCCAGAAACACCAAATTTGGGGATGTTTTACTGGAAGCGAAGGGAATGGGATCGTCCAAGATACATAATATCAGCTTTCAGCTGCGTGCAGGCGAGGTAATCGGGTTTGCCGGATTGGTAGGAGCCGGAAGAACGGAAACCGTACGCGCCCTGTTTGGCGCGGATAAGCTCACGGAAGGTGAGATTTATCTGGAAGGGAAAAAAGTGATCTTTAAATCTCCGGCGGATGCCATCAGGGAAGGCATTGCTTTCTGCCCTGAGGACAGAAAAGCGCAGGGCCTCATCCTGCACAGCACCGTGCGTGAGAATATCAGTGTGCCGGTTTTGAAGAAAATACGCGGAGGTTCTGTTTTCCTGAACAGAGCGGAAGAGAAAAAGCTGGCGGATACGGCTGTGGAAAAATACAGCATTAAGACGCCTACCATAGAGAAGAAATGTGTGGAGCTTTCTGGCGGCAATCAGCAGAAAGTGATCCTGGGGCGCTGGACCAGTGAGAAGATGCCGGTTAAGGTTTTGATTCTGGACGAACCCACAAAAGGCATCGACGTGGGAACCAAGGCAGAGATTTATCAGACTATCTGTAACTTCGCAAAGGAAGGAATTGGAATTATTTTTATTTCCAGCGAGCTGCCGGAGGTACTGGGTATTTCGGACCGTCTGTATGTTATGCGCGAAGGACACATAACCGGATGCCTGGACAGGAACGAGGCGACTGAGGAAAGTATACTTACGCTGGCAATGAGCGATACAGATAATCAGAATGGCGGTGAGGGGAAATGAAAAAACGAATTAGTACAAAAATGCTGGTGCTGCTGTGCCTGTTAATTGGCGAAATTGTGATTTTCGGGATCATTTCCGGCGGCAAGCTTCTGTCAGTCAACAATATCAGAAATATTTTGGAATCAACCACGACGGTTTCTCTTCTGGCAATCGGTTCAGCCCTGCTGATGATTTCCGGTGAAATTGACCTTTCTCTGGGGGCTGTCGGGACGCTGGGCGCCCTGGTTGTGGCGTATTGCATGCAGGCGGGGCTGCCCTGGCTGCCCGCCCTGTTAATCGGCGTCCTGATTGGCGTGGTATGCGGAGCCTGCACAGCGGCGCTGGTGAATTTTTTAAATATTCCGTCATTTGTGGCGACACTGGCAATGGCTTCCATTGCCCAGGGCTTTGGCTCCATGGTATGCGGCGGGTCCCAGATTAGCGTTAAGAATAAAGTCATCAGAACGCTGGGCAGCGGCAAACTGTTTGACTATTTACCGTATGCGCTGATTATTTCCCTTGTGCTGCTGTTAGTTTACGGCATCATGCTCAAGAAGACAGCCTTCGGAAGAAGTATTTACATGGTGGGCGGCAACAGAGAAGCTTCCAGGCTCTGCGGCCTGAATCCGAAACGGGTTTCTTTTACGCTGTTTATCAATGCCGCTATCCTGGCTACGCTGGTGGCCGGCAAACTGAAGATTGCGAACCCCCGGCTGACAACGCTGTGCCAGTTTGACGGCCTGACCGCAGCGATCCTGGGCGGTGTGTCCTTGGGGGGCGGTACCGGCGGAATGGGCGGGACCCTGATAGGTATCCTGATTCTGAACTGCTTTGATAACGCAACGACGGTCGTTGGAATGAACTCCTACTGGCAGACAATCGCAAAAGGCCTGCTTCTGATTGTTGCTTTGTTCGTTGATTTCCTGATCTCTACCAGAGATCGGGATAAGGTTAAGTGACAGGAGAAGGGGGTAAATATAAAAATGAAAATACAAAACAATCGGTTAAAAAACCTGCTTAGAAATAATACGTTTATCATGCTGCTGGTAGCAATAGCAGTCATTGTGTTCTTCTTCTTCATCAACAAGAATTACCTTTCGCTTGCGAATATCCAGACGGTGCTGCTGACCATATCCTTTGACGGCTTGCTGACGCTGGGCGCCGCGCTGGTATTGATCGGCGGCAACGTGGACCTTTCTACAGGAGCGGTCGCCTGCTTCTCCGGATGCCTGTTCGGACTTGCCTGCAACGCGGGAATCCCCTGGGGTATTGCGCTTGCGCTGGGCATCCTGGTTGGACTGATCCTTGGCCTGATTAATGCGCTGCTGATCAATGAACTGAAGTTCATGAGCTTCATCTCCACTCTGGCAGTAGCGCAGGTATACAGAGGTTTCGTAGATTATTGGCTGACAGGAAGAAATATTCAGATCACCAACCCGGGAGTACGTGTGCTGGGCGCCACCATTGCCGGCATTCCGGTGGCATTTCTCATTTTTATAATCGTGCTGATTGTGTATGCGGTCATTCTGAATACGCGGAGAGTCGGCCGCTCCATCTATCTGATCGGCGGCAACGCGGAAGCAGCCCGTCTGAGCGGCGTCAATCCGAAAAAGATGTCATATTTCATTTATATTAATTCTGCATTTGTCTGCGCGCTGGCCGGAATCATCTGGACCTGCCGCATGCATACCATAGCTACCACGACAGGGACCGGAGGAGAGACAAACGCGCTGACGGCGGCCGTACTCGGCGGCGTATCCTTCATGGGCGGGGTAGGAGGCGCAGGCGCCTGTTTTGTAGGTGTTTTCCTGCTGGATTTCTTCAATTCCGGCCTGACGGCAGTGGGATTCCCGGCCTACTGGCAGATTGTCGCAAAGGGTGCTCTCCTGATCCTGGCTTTGACAATTGATTTCCTGGTTAACCGGAGTAAACAGAAGAAATTAAAAGGATGACCGGTTAATTGTGATTTGCAAGAGCTTTAACGGACTGCGTTTGAGACGGCTCGGAACACAGTCCGTAGGGGCATAAATTAATATCTATAGGAGGAAAAAAGGTATGAAATTGAAAAAGCTCACAGCGGTTTTGCTCGTTTCCAGTATGGCGCTTTCCTTAACGGCCTGCGGCGGCGAGAAAGGTTCTGCGACAGCAGCCAGTGCGTCAAGCTCTGCAGGTTCCGGCACAACAAGCTCTGCGTCAAGCTCTTCAGCAAGCTCTGCGAAATCAGGTTCTGCGGCATCGAATTCTGCGGCGGGTGAAGCAGACGCAACGGTAGGTACTGTTGACGAAGACGTGGATTATGCGGCAGGTGAAACCTACAAATTTGTATATATCTGCAGCGATGACCAGACGCTGATGCAGCAGATGCTGGAAGCTTATAAAGCGCTGGAAAAAAAGTATAATTTCACAATTGAGTATGTTCCCTGTGAAGGCGTCGACGAAGTGTTTGTGACGAACCTGCAGACTCTGGTAGACCGCGGTGATGTGGATGGCCTGATCGTTGAAAGCAATACATCTATGAGTGACGCCCTGCTTCCTATTCTGCAGGAATCCGGAATTCCGTGGATTAATCAGTTTACAGAGTTTTATGATGAGGACGGCAATGTGGCTACCCCTACCGTTATTATTCCTCAGTGGCAGTCCGGCTATGATTCATTAGAGTGGATTTGCCAGAACTATAAAGATTACTGGGGTGATGTAGATCCGTCGGAAGTTGGCCTGATCAACGTTGACTTTTCTACCTCTCAGCCGCTGGCAGACCGTACAAAGGGTATTAATGACTGCTTTATAGAATATGGCTTTCCTGAGGAAAACATTTTTGTTACAGACTCCTTTGCGCTTGGCGAGCAGTATTGGATGACCCTCGACGGCGGCTATCAGCCGACCGCTACAACTGTAGCAGCGCATCCGGAGATCAAGTACTGGATGATGTCCTCCTGTCTGGAGTATTACGCACAGGGTGCGGCTCGTGCTGCAGAAGATCTGGGTATTAACGACAGCATGCTGATATCCGACGTTGGTTCCCCGCTATTTATTGAGGAAACAGAATCTGGTTATGAGGGCGCATGGAAATGCTGTATTGCCATTAATAACTATGCGTACGCTACCCCGATTATCCTGGGGCTGAGAGCTCTCTGTGACGGACGTGCGACGGCTGAGACACTGTGGCCGGATAAGCATGACTACTTCTCGGATCATGATGCTTATGGCACCTGGAGAGCAGATTATTCCATCGTTACAAAAGACACGTATAAGGATTATCTGGAAGAAATTGAAGCGATTTATGGGCCGTAACGCTTATTGCAGATGATAGATGAATGTTTCAATGGGTTGCCGCAGGGCTTGTCCCTGCGGCATCAGACCGAAAAGGCCGGAAGAGTTCTGTATGGCGGCTACTGCCGGGCGGAAAAAAATGAGGGATTTAACAAAAAAGGAAAACGCAGGCAGCCGGAGCAGGCGCTGCGGATGAATATTGAAAATAAGTGTCTTAGGCAGCTTACATAAAAATGAATAAAAAAACGGCACGAAAGGGGAATCGGATTTATGAGTGAAAGAAAAGCAAGATGGGCCATATGGAGTGTGGGAAACATTGCGAACCGAGTAATCATAGAGATGAGAGAGGCAACAGAATATGATGTGGCTGCTGTTTGCTCATCCAATATAAATAAAGCACAAAAATTTATCGAAGATAACGGTTTGTCAGAAGCCAAGGCGTACGATGACATTAAAGAAGTGTTAAAAAGAGAGGATATTGATATCGTATATATCGCTTCTCCGCCGTGGCTTCATGTAGAGCACTGCTGCCAGGTGATGGAATCGGGCAAGGCGGTTCTCTGTGAGAAGCCCATGACATTAAATTATCAGGACGCCGTGGATATTGCCTACTGTGCCAGAAAGAATCATGTATTCTGCGCGGAAGGCATCTGGAGCAACTATTTCCCGGCAGTGAAGAAGATGAGGGAGTGGATCGGTGCAGGCAGGATCGGCAATGTGGTGGAGATCATCACAACCTTTGGGTTTCCGATGTGCGAGATCGGCAATCCGTCGGATATGTCCCACTGGGGGAATAAAATGTCTTCCGGCGGCGGCGCACTCTCACAGTTCGGATGCTATAACGTAAACCTTTCCCAGTATGTCTACGGGCAAAAGCCAGAGGAGATCCTGGGCAAGAGCCAGAGGCTTCCTTTTGAAGACGGAAGCGATGTCAATACCGCGTTTATCCTGTCCTATGACGGCGGTGCCCGCCATTCCATGGTCTCCTGTTCCTGGGATGCGAGGACTGTCAGCGATTCAAGGATCAGCGGTACAAAAGGCGAGATAGTGATTGGAAGGCCGTTCTTCGCGCCGTTCAGGGCAGAGCTGTATACCCATAAGGATCACTTTTGGTATAACGATCTGGAGGAGACATTTGAGGACCCATATGGCGGGACAGGGCGAGAGGGATTCAAATACCAGTTCGATGCCGTTTCAAAATATGTGACTGAAGGCAGGACTGAAGCAGAGGAGGTTCCGTTGCAGTACAGCCTGGATCTGGCTTACACAATGGAGCAGATTCGTAAAACGTTAAAAATGATCTAGTTAAAAAAAGAAAGGAGAATAAAACCATGAGAATTTATGGGAACTATGACGTTGTAATTGTAGGCGGCGGTGCTTCCGGGTGCTGTGCAGCTATAGCAGCGGCGCGTGAAGGTGCGAACACATTGGTAATTGAGCAGTTAGGTGCGGTTGGAGGAATGATGAACATCAGCGGACCTCCAGGATGGGCATTCAGCCATCTGTATAATGAATCCGGTGAAAGAATCATTGCCGGTATCGTAGAAGAGCTTTATCAGGATCTGTACAAGGACGGACTGGCTTTCCATCCGCCGCTGGACCAGTATAAACAGCTTCACGTACAGACCAACGTAGATGTTGACTGGTGCGGGCTTCTTCTGTTCGAGAAGATGAGAGAAGCGGGCGTTCATTTCCTGCTTCACACCATGGCGGTGGATGTATTAAAAGAAGGCAACTGTGTAAAAGGTGTGGTTGTTGAGAACTGCGAAGGCCGCATGGCTGTTATGGGCAAGATAATCATCGAAGCTTCCGGCGAAGGCGAGATCTGCAAAAAGGCAGGCGTTGAATATCAGCAGATCGACAGGACGAAGGAAGAGCTGGATCCGCCGTCCATCACATTCCATATGGATGGTATTGATTGGGACAAAGCCTGGCAGTATTACAAGGATAACCCGGATGAGTGGGTGCCGGCATGGATTAAAGGAATGCCCGGCTGGGAGAATTCCAGAGTGGCTAAGAACCGTATAGAGGCTCTTGAAAAATACGATAACCTGATTGACTGTGTCATGGACGGCGTTACCGATAACATCGATTATCAGGCGCTGACGCTGGAAGCAATCAAAAACGGCGATATGCATCCCTATGGCGACCTGGGACATTTCTTCACTCCCAGACAGTTTGGCCATGTGCAGGCTGCCTTCCAGCATACTGCGCAGATTAAAGATTGTGATACCACGAATATTACGGAATGGTCTGCAGGTGAGGTTGAGGCACGCCGTCAGGTAGTCATTTCCATCAAGGCGATTCAGAAATACCTTCCCGGCTATGAGCATGCGTACCTGACCAGAATTACCACCACCATGCGTACCCGTGAAGGACGGCATACAGTTGGCGATTATCAGATGGTTGCAACGGACGTTTCAAGCTGTGCTAAATTCCCGGATGTTATGGCTAAGTGTGGAATGAGCGCTACTGCAGGCGGACCGTTCCATTCAGCGGCCACCCCGGGCACAGCATATAATGTGACGGAAGGCAAGGTTGGTTATGTACCTGCTGACGGCGGATCTTACGATATTCCTTACCGCGCATTCGTGCCGAAGGGGATTGAAGGCATGCTGATGACGGGCAAGCTGGTATCCTGCACGCCGGACTTCAAGCGTGACCTCCTTCCTGACAATATGATATGGGGACAGGCAGCCGGAACAGCGGCGGCAGTCTGCGTCAGGACAGGCAAGACGCCCAGAGAGCTGGAAGCAGACGTATCCGAGGTTCAGGATATCCTGCGCAGGAACGGGGCGATCCTGGAAGGCACAAAATAAATGGAAGGGGATGAATGTTAATGGATAAAAGATATGAAGACAAGCTGGTCATGATGCCAACGGAGATGAATCAGTTTTTCAGCCCCGTACAATATGCGGTCATGGGACAGAAATCCATGGTATATCAAGGAAGCGGCGCAATCTCCATGATAAAAAATATCTGCGCCTGTGAGGGATGGAAGAAAGTCCTGCTGGTGATTGATCCGGGCGTCCTGAAGGTGGGCGGCGCGGACAGTGTGATCAGGGTTGTAGAAGATGCAGGGCTGGAATATAAGATTTTCTCCAAGATTGAGCCGAATCCTTTGGCGGAGGATGTGGAAGAGATAGGACTTCCCATGTACCGGGAAATGGGCGCTGACTGTCTGATCGCCGTAGGCGGCGGTTCCACCATGGACAGCGCAAAGGGCATTGCAATGATCGGTGAATCCGATAATGATATCGTAGACTGTGAGAAGGTATCCTTCACGGCGAATCCCTATGTGGATCTTCCCTGGAAGACCTATCCGATGATCGCGGTCACCACCACGTGCGGGACCGGATCTGAGGTGATCCGCAATGCCGTCATCACGGAGAGAAATGGCCACAAGGGCGTTCTGATGCACGACTGTATTCTTCCGAAATATGCGATTGAAGACCCGGATCTTTTGGCCAGCCTTCCGGCCCATGTGGCTTCCTCCACGGTCATGGACGCTTTTGTCCAGTCCGTAGAATCCTATGTGAGCAACGCCGCCACTCTGTTTTCAGAGATGTGCTCGATGCGTGCCATCGAGCTGCTGGGGCCGAACCTGGTGAAATATGTCCGCAATCCCTCGGACCCTGTGGTCGCTGACTGCATCAGCAAGGGATCCATGCTGGGCGGCATGGCCTGGAACGGTTCTTTCCCGTGCCAGATCCACGGCTGCAACCATCCGATCACCGAGATCCTGCATATTTCCCACGGCGACGCCTGCGCGATCCTGCTTCCATGGTTTGTAGAGTGGAACGGAGAGAACGCGAAGGAAAAATTCTGGAAGGTACATAATGCCATGTATCCGCTGGATCAGGTTTCCTTCCCGGATTTCACCATTGATGATTTTGTGAAGAAGCTCATGAAGCTGAACTATGACCTGAACATCATGAACAACATGACGATGGACGAGTATGTGAAATGGCGCGGCACCGCAGAAGGCTGCACAGACGAGACATGCAGGCAGATTATTGAAGCCCAGTATGGACCCTCTTACACAGCTCCCCGCAAAACATCAAAAGAAGAAATGCTGCAGGCACTGATCGCAGTGAACAACGGCAGGTATATTTACAGGCCGGAATAATTTCATCTGACAATTTCTCATGTTTGTTACTCAATCTGCAGGGGGAGAGGCGGCCGGGCTGCCCTCTTCCCCACTACAGAAAGGCTGATACATGAACAGTAAAAGATATAAATATCTGATATTGGCTGCTCTGTGCATGGTAGGCTTCATAAGCATGTTTTGCCAGTACCAGATGCAGCCCATGGCGAATGAGATTAAAAGCACGATGAGCCTGACGGACTCCCAGTATTCGGCTTTATTCACGGCCCCCATGGCGCCGGCGATTTTCATCAGCCTCATATGCGGCATTATTGTTGATAAATTTGGCGGTCGCTGGCCGATGTTCCTGAGCCTTGTTCTGGGAACCCTGGGTTTATGGGGCCGGGTATTTGCCACGAGCTATGGCACTCTGTACCTGTGCATATTTGTGGTAGGGTTTGCCGCTACCTTCGGCAATTCTTCCAATGCTAAAATGTTTGGCGGATGGTTTTCACCGGCAGAGAGCAGCGTATGCATAGGGATCTATATGGCCTTCGGCGCGCTGGCTACGGCAGCGGCTACAGCCACGACGCCGCACATGCCCTCCCTGAAGGCCGCCTATATAGTCTCGGCTGTGATCATCACGTTTGTTACGGTGTTCTGGTTCCTGTTTTACAGAGACAGGCGCGCTGTGGGGCGTCAGGAGGAAGCCAGTGCCGGTATTGGCGCTGAGAAAAAAGAAGGTCTTTTTGCCACGATAAAGGTCGTTCTCCGGCAGAAGGATATCCTGCTGGCCGGTTTTGCAGATATGCTTTTATATGGCGGACTGCAGTCTCTGTCAGTTTTCCTCGGAATTATCCTGATGGAAAAAGGGATGAGCCAGAGCCAGGCAGGAGCGACTTCAGCGTTTGTTGCCGTCGGCATGTTTGTGGGAAATCTGATGGTTCCCTGGATCGTGGGGAAGAGCGGGAAGATGCGCCGCACACTGTGCTGTTTTGGGGCGGCCGGCGGAATCCTTACGGTTCTGGTGGCGTTTATCCCGAACGGTATGCTGCTGAAGGTGGTCTTGCTGTGCGGAGGACTGCTGATCGGGGGATGTGTGCCGGTATTAATGTCCGTACCGCTCAGGCTGAAATCAATCGGTGTTCAGAGAACCGGTACGGCTGGCGGGCTGATTGCTACCTTCCAGCTTCTGGGAGCCGTGGTAATCCCCACTTATGTTATTTCAAGAATTGCTGCAGGCAACTATACGCTGTTTGTAATTCTCTGCGGATGCTTCTCCATTGCGGGAGCGGCGCTGATAGGCTTCTTATCCCGCAGCATGGAGGTTGGTAAGGTTTAATTTTTAGAAAATAGGAGGTAAATGTACATGGTTAATTTGAATTCCCTTCTGGACCCGCGGGGGCTCCAGGAAAGAACGGTCATCCAGCTGGCCAAACGTCCCACGCTGGAGGAACTGAAAAAAGGCAAGATTTTATTTTACAATAACACAAAGCTGGGATTCTGCAATTATTATACGGTGTTTGACCGCATTAAAGAGCACTTGGAAGAAATCGGCGCCGATCCGGCGAACTGGGTGGAATATACAGAGACCGTACGCGGCAAGGATGCGGCGATGCTGGCTGACTATGCGGCAATGTTGGCAAAGGAAAAACCGGTTGCGGCAATCGTGGCATTCGGCGATATGGGAACCTCTTCATCCACAACAGTCCTCACAATCGCTCTGGAAAAGCTTGGAATCCCGGCTGTCTATATGACAGCGCCTCCAGGAACCGGCATTACAGAAGGCGTCGGACTGTACCGCGCGGGACATCTCTGCCTCTGCTCAGTGGATATCATGCAGGCTTCTACCGTCGAAGAGGTTGCGGCGGAAGTAGACAAGAAGTGGGATTATATTCTGAAATCTCTGACTACCAACGGCGAAGAGCTGGAGGAACTGGCCCGTATCGACGCAAAGATGGATCTGGTTCCGCCCAGGGCTGACGGCCTGCTGCCGCTGGAACTCAAGCTCAATGAGGAAGAGCTGGCCGAACCGGGTGCAGGGCTGGAGGAGATCAATGACTTCTTCAACCAGGAGCATATCAGCGACGGTCTGCCTATCATTCCGCCGACTAAAGCCCGCTATGAGAAAATGATGGAATACTGCCCCTTTGATGAGGATCTGGTACTCTGCGATCCCAGCGGCCCCAGCGGAAAAGTGGTTACGGTAAAGGATGTTGCCATCGCGGCCATTATGGCAGGATGCAAGCCCAACGCCATGCCCGTGCTGGTAGCGGCTTTCAAGGCGCTGAATTCTAAGAAATATAACCTGAACCAGTCAGTCACCACCTCCCATCCGGGCGGAAATCTGGTACTGGTATCCGGACCGATCGCCCAGGAAATCGGAATTTCCGGAAAACAGGGCTGCCAGGGTCCGGGATGGCCGGCAAATGCAACGATCGGCCGTGCGGTTAATCTGGTGATGATGAACATATTCCGTTCTGTACCGGGCGTGTGCGATCTGGACTGCATCGCTTCCCAGGCTGAATTCACATATTGCTTCGCAGAGGAGCCGGAGCTGGCCCAGTGGAATATGATTAATGAGGATCATTATGATTCTGAGACAACGACTGTCTATGTGCTGAAGGCAGAGCCGCTCCATGACATCATTGATTTCCTGAGTCTGGACGGTCATGACCTTTTGGATACCATCACTCACTGCTGTACGACTCTCGGTTCCAACAATGCGTACATGCCTGGCCCGCTGATCGTCTGCCTGACCCCTGATCATGGAATCATGCTGAAAAAAGCCGGCTATACCAAGGAGATGATTCAGGAACACATCCACCAGTATGTGTACCACGAGGTACCGATGGTGCGGAACAGAGGGCTTGTGCCGGTTCGTCCGAAAGAATGGGAAAACCGCCATCCGCTGCCCGTTACCCGTTCGCCGAAGGATGTGGAAGTCGTAGTAATCGGCGGCCGCGGCGGCCATTCCGGAGTAATTCTCCCGTGGGCGCTGCACAGTGAAGGCTGTGTGGAGCCGGTCGCGCTTCCTGACGGCAAGATTGCAAAATCCATCAACGAATTTAAAAAATAATCTGCTATAAATCATAAGGGATGAACAGACTGTCAAGGATTGTTTATCCCTTATCCTAAACTTTCATAGCAAAAAGCGGATACATGAGACGGAGGAAAAAGCATGTTATCAATTAGAGATAATTTTCTGGAAACAATTCACGGAGGGCGTCCGGACCGGTTTGTGAAGCAGTTTGAATACCAGGCCTGGATCGGGGATCCTCTGGCCGGAGCATATGGAGGGCCTGCAAAGAAGGGCACGGAATGGACCAGCGGCTGGGGCGTGAAGATGATATTTCCCGAACATGAGCCGGGCGGTTTCCCTGTGTGTGACGGGGAGCATAAGGTAATCAAGGATATCACCCGCTGGAAGGAATACGTACATGCCCCAAATCTGGTTCTGGGGGACGAAGCCTGGAAGGACTGTGTGATGCGCGCCGATGAAGTGGACCGGAAAGAGAAGTTTGTTACTGCCACTGTATTCAACGGGCTCTTTGAGAAGGTCCATTTTATGATGGGCATGGAAGACGCCATGATTTCACTGTACGAAGAGCCGGAAGCCATGCATGATTTTATAGATTTTCTGGCGGACTGGGAGATTGAGCTGGCAAAGGAATATATAAAATATGTCCATCCTGACTGCCTGTTCCATCATGACGACTGGGGCACTCAAAAAAGTTTGTTCATGTCACGGGATATGTTCGACGAATTCTTGCTGGAACCCTATAAGAAGATCTATGGATTCTGGAAAGCAAACGGTGTAGAGGTGATCGTACACCATTCGGATTCCTATGTGGCAGACCTGATCCCCTCGATGATCGAGATGGGCGTCGATGTGCACCAGGGAACCCTGGATACCAACAGAATACCGGAACAGATCAGAAATTATGGAGGGAAGCTCTCTTTTATGGGCGGCCTGAATAACGGAAAATATGATAAGCCGGACTGGACCAGGGATGAGATCAGAACAGGGCTTGCGGGCCTGCTGGAAGAGACGAAGGGGATGAAATACCTGATTCCGGCGCTCACCATGGGAGAACCGGGAGCTATTTTCCCGGGCGTTTATGACTGTGTGGACGAATTGCTGCGGGATGAATTTGACGCGAAATATTTCTAAGAGTTCTGACTGATATTCTGAGGCTATTGTGGATATGAAAAATTTTAAAAGAAACGCCGGCGCGGTGAATATGACGGAGGGGCCGGTATTACTGCCGTTTATCCGCTACACGCTGCCGGTCGTCCTTTCGGGTATGCTGTCCCTGCTGTTTAACACGGTTGATATGGTGGTGGTCGGACAATTCGTGGGAGAATCGGCGGTGGCGGCGGTTGGCTCCACCACCTCGCTGATCGGATTTATCACGAATTTCTTTCTGGGCATATCGATGGGCGCCACCGTGAAGCTGGCGACAGACATCGGCGCGGGAGAGAAGAACCTGAACCGGGCGGTTCAGACTGCCTATACGCTGGGGATCATCTTCGGGCTGGTAACCTGCCTGACAGGTTGTATCCTGGCGGAAAATATGCTGGTCTGGATGAAGACCCCGTCAGATGTACTTCCTCAGGCAACTCTGTATCTCCGTATCTATTTTATCGGCCAGCCGGGATTTATGATTTTTTCATTCGGGCGGGCTATTTTGTCTGCATTTGGAGACACCAGATCACCGCTCTGTTATCTGGCGGCGGCAGGCGCCGTTAATGTGGTATTTAACCTGTTTTTTGTGGTTATCTGCGGCCAGGGGGTAGCCGGAGTGGCGGCCGCCACAGTTATGTCACAGTTTCTTTCGGCTATTTTGGTGACAGGCAGGCTGCGGGCGCTTGAGGAGCCTCACAGGCTTTCTCTTAAGAAGCTCATGCTCGAAAAGACGGTGATTGCCAGGATCATGTATCTGGGAGTGCCTTCCGGCCTGCAGACGATGCTGTTCCTCATGTCCACAGTCCTGATCCAGAGCTCAGTAAATTCTTTGAATTCCACATCCCTTGTAGCGGGGAATTCATCGGCCACTAACATAGAAGGCTTTATCTATACGGCGATGATATCTGTCGCCCAGGGCTGCATCGCGTTCTCGGGACAGAATTACGGGGCGCGCAGCGTTGTACGCCTGAAAAAAGTCTATCAGGTGAGCATTTTCCTGGAAATAGCGGTGGGGGCCCCGATGGGGCTGGCTGCCTGCTTCTGTGGAAGAGATCTGCTCCGGCTGTTCCTTCCGGATTCGGCAGCCGGAATAGAATACGGGATGGCCAGGCTGCAGGTCATCGCCGTAACCTATTTTTTGTGCGGCATTATGGATTGTACCACATATATGATCCGGGGGATGAACCGGACGATTTTCCCGTTGGTCGCCACTGTGGCAGGAAGCGTGGTATTCAGGATTATCTGGATCTTTACCGTCTTTCCCCGGGCGCGCCGTGGCCTGGGGATCACACAGGCGTACCATATCCTGCTGATATCCTATCCAATTTCGTGGATTGTAACCTTTACTGTGCTCTTTCTGTACTATCTGGCCGCGGTCCGCAACATTCAGGCTGAGACAGAGGGGCGCCGGGGCGGGACGCCGCCGTAAAAGATCCGCTACCGTCCCGTCCGAACTCTGTGCTTTTGCACATGCAAGCACATGCTTCGCCCGGACGCCGCCAGGAGCTTGCTTGGATATAAGACTGTTGAGAAAGAGGTGAAAAAGTGAGTCAAAATTTTGAAGTTGTACAAATCAATGAAAACAGCTGGTATTTTGATGGTGCCGTAGGCCGCGCGTTTCTTTTTAAAGGAGAGAAACAGGCTCTGCTGGTCGATACCACTATGGGACCGGGCGATCTGAGGGGAGAAGTTACAAAGCTTGTGGGTGATTTGCCGGTTCTTCTCGTGAACACCCATGGAGATTCAGATCATATCGGATGTAATGAGCAGTTTGAACATGCGTATATGCATCCCTCAGAATTTGCGTACTACGCCGTGAAATGCAAAAAAGGAGACGCGGAGCCGCTTCCCCTGCAGGAGGGAGAAGAAATTGATATCGGAGGAAGAGTGTTCGAGGTCATCCTTACTCCCGGACATACATACGGGAGCATCTGTCTGCTGAACAGGAAAGAAAGATTTCTGGTCGGCGGGGATTCGATCCTTAAGATTGTGTTTATCTTCGGGCCTCAGAGAAATCTGCGCGCCCTGATCTCAAGCCTGAAAAAATTACGCGTCCAGTATTTTGAAGCGTTTGATCAGATTTATACGTCACATTCCGACTGCCCGGTGGACAGGACTTTTATTCTTCAGGAATTGTCAGCCGCAGAAGATCTTCTGGCGGGGAAACTGACAGGCACAGAGCCGGGCGATATCCCCCTGGAAGGCCCGGATTATAAGCCGGCAGCGCTCTATATGAAGGGGGAAAGCGGATTCTTTGATTATAAGGAGCTGGATTATTAGGTTCCAGAGACAGGGAGGGTTTATATGTATTCAGAGAATGAAAAACAAAAAATCATAGACAGCTTAAAATTGACGCCGAAAGAAAATTTTTTACGCCTGGTGAACGGACAGGTGCCGGAAAGCGTGCCAGTCTGGAATTACGGCGTCCTGAAAGATTTTAATAATGAAATGTGTTATTGCAACATAGGGCCTTCCCTTTTTGATGAAACGCATTTACACGCTCAAAAGGGCGGCTTTGTGGATTCCTGGGGTGTTGAGTTCGCCTGCAACGAGTCTACGAATTTTGCGCCGGTTCCGGCGCCGGGCAGCGCGCTGCTTACGATTGACGACCTTCCTCATTGGAGAGATTTTATTAAGGTGCCGCAGATTCCGGACGACATCGACTGGGAGATAATGGCCAGGAAGGATATTGCCGCCAGCGGCATTAATCGGGAAACAACTGCCGCCATGGGACTGATCGGAGTCATGCCGTTTCAGGAGCTGATCGCCTTCCTGGGATTTGAAGATTGTTTTATGGCGCTGTACGAAGAGCCTGAGGCGATACATGAGATCCTCCAGGAATTCATCAACGTATATCTGCCCATCTGTGAAGCGTGCGTAAAGTATTATCAGCCGGATGCGGCATATTTGCTGGATGATACGGCCACCTCCCTGAATCCGTTTATTTCCATGGAAATGTATGAGGAGTTCCTGCTGCCGGTGTACCAGACACTCTCCAAGCCCTTCAGGGACGCCGGGATTCCTCTGGAATTTCATAACTGCGGAAAGTGCAGTATTTTTATTCCACATATGGTGGAGCTGGGCGTAAAAATCTGGGACCCGGCGCAGACTATGAACGATCTGGACGCGATACGGAAACAATATGGAAAAGACCTTGTCATAGCAGGCGGATTTGACTGGGTGCCGCCGGTAGATACAGCGTTGATTACGAGAGAACACATCGATCAAATGGTGCGTGAAACCGTGGATAAATACGCCCTGACAGGCCCCTATATGGCGGCCATGGGGGCGCTCGGGGCATATGGCGACCAGGAGATTATGCGGATTAACGGAATGCTCTCGGAGGAACTTTATTTCTATACCAGAGGTTATTATGAGAGGCATCCGATGGACAGATTTCCCGAAGGGACCGTCTGATCATGGGCTCAGTGAGGAATTGAGGTGTTCTGAATGAAAATATTGGTATTCGGCGGATTTCTGGGAGCAGGTAAGACCACGGTAATCATGCAGATGGTTCGCCATATGGTCTCTATGGATCAGAATGTGAAGTCAAAGGTTGTGCTCCTTGAAAATGAAATCGGTAACTCCGGCATAGACGATCAGGCCATAGCAGGCACAGGGCTTCGGGTAGAAACACTGTTTTCCGGGTGCGTATGCTGCACGATGGCAGGCGAGATGATTGAAAACATAAAATATATTGCCAAAAAGTTCTCTCCGGAGTGGATCGTGCTGGAGACGACCGGGATGGCTTATCCAAGCAAAATAAAACAAAATATCAGGGAAAACTTTCCGGAGCTGGAATGCCGCCTCATGTGTCTGGTCGATGCCAGGCGCTGGAAAAGGCTGCAGAGGGTTCCGGAGCTGCGCCAGTTCTCCGGGGATCAGCTGGAAGGTGCGGACACAGTGCTGGTTAACAAGTGCGACCTGGTATCAGATAAAGAGCTGATGGAAGTAGACGCCTCTGTGCGGGAAATGAATGATAAACCGCTGCTGGTCCATATCGTGGCTAAAAATGAAATGAGCGATGATGTGTGGAGGAAAATATTAGAAGGAGGGGAGGGGCTATGACAGATTACGCTCAGCTGTATGAAGAGAGGAAAACGAGGGTAGAGACAGCCATTGCCAATCAGGAGCCGGACCGGGTGCCGGACACCCTCCAGGTGGGGACTTATCCGCTGCACAAAGCAGGGATGACCATGGCCGAAAGCATGGTCGACCATGAGAAGGCCTGCCAGGCGATGCTGTCCTTTTATCAGAATTATACATATACGGATACGGGGAGTATCAGCAATTTTATGCCTGCAGCAGGGGTTCTGGAGAACCTGGATATAAAGACTGCCAGATGGCCGGGAGATCCCAAAGGGCTGGATGTCAATAACACCTATCAGTTTCTTGAATTCCCCACGCTTCTGGAAGATGAATATGAAGAATTTTTCCGCTCACCTGCAGGCTTCTGGATCAGTAAGCACCTGCCGCGGACGATGGGTATATTTGAGCCGCTGGGGAAATTGGATTATTATGACCTGATATTAGGAGGCGCACAGAACCTGCTGACGTCAGGCGCTGCAATCCCTGTCTACCGGAGGCTCCTTGCTGCAGCAGAGGAAACCCAGAGGATGAACAGGATTATCAGCGAGTATGATCAAAAGCTGAAGGCTCTCGGCTATTATTCCATAATGGGCGGAGGCTCCGCGACGGCCTTTGACCTTTTGGCAGATACCCTGCGGGGAACCTTTGGCATGATGCCGGATTTAATAGAGGAACGGGAAAATGTAAAGCGCGCCCTGGACATTTTTGGGGAACTGCATTTGCGGAGAAGCCTTAGATTTTGCCGTGCGTCAGGCAAAAAATACGCATGGGTCATGCTCCATAAAGGCTTTGATAATTTTATCAGTGATAAGGATTACGGAGAGCTTTACTGGCCGTATCTTCAGAAATGGATTCTGGGCCTCGTCGACGAAGGTATCACACCCGTAGTTTATACAGAAGGCGCCTATAACACCAGAATCAAATACCTGAAAGATGTGCCGGAAAACAAAGTGATTTACCATTTTGAAAATGTGGATATGAAGCTGGCAAAACAGGAGCTGGGAGGTATTGCCTGCATCATGGGCGGATTCCCGGTGTATACTGTGCGGTACGGCACGCCGGTTCAGATTGAAGAACAGGTAAAGGAGCTGCTGGATATTATGGCTCCCGGCGGAGGATATCTGTTCGCGACGGGATATGCCCTGGAAGACTGTCCGGAGGAAAATCTGGAAGCGTTACTGATGGCTGTAGAGAAATATGGGAAATATTGAGTTATAGAAGGAATCCCCGAATGGCGCGGCAGGGGAAAGTTTGCGAAAAAGGTGGATATCTGCCTATAAAACATGCTAAAATGTCTGTATCTGATGTATAGGAGGAGCACCGGCGGATCGATCTTACAGCAGGAGCTGTTTCTGTCCGGGCTTGACAGGAGGCGGATTAGTATGAAAATGATTATTATGGGCGGATTTCTGGGGGCGGGCAAAACCAGCCTGGTATTGCAGATGGCCAGATATCTGGCCGGAAGGAATCCGGATAAGCAGGCGAAGGTTGTAATATTGGAGAATGAGATCGGAGAGGTGAGCATTGACGACAAAATCCTGAAAAGCGGGGGATTTGAAGTACAGACAATGTTTTCCGGGTGTGTGTGCTGTACGATGGCCGGAGAGCTGATGGGGAATATTTGTCAGATCATGGAAAGATTTGATCCGGACTGGATCATCATGGAAGCGACGGGGGTCGCGTATCCGCGCCGCATTAAGGAGAATCTGGTTCAGTATCTTCAGATGGAATCCTGTCAGATATTCTGCGCCGCGGACGCCAAACGCTGGAAGCGCCTGAAAAATGCCATGGAGGTGTTCGTCCGCGATCAGCTGGATTGCGCGGATGTTGTATTCATCAATAAAATTGATGCAGTGGATGGTAAAACCCTGGAAGAGGTGGACGAGTCTGTGAGGCGCTTTAATACGGATGCGAAACGATTTTGCGTATCTGCTGCGAATACGATAGATGAAGCTGTATGGAAGGATATTTTTAGCGCATAATCAGGAGGCAATGCGATGAGTGAAGAACTGAAAAAGCAGGAAGAATTGGGGCATCGTCACGGAGAAGGGTGCGGCTGCCATAACGATCATCACGGGGAAGAGGCGGGACGCAGGGATCACGACCATCATCACGGGGAGACTGGAGAGTGCCATGAGCACCATCACGGAGAGGCTGGGGAGTGTCATGACCGCCATCACGGAGAAGAATGCGGCTGTCATGACCAGGATCATGAGCGTGAGCACCATCACCATCATGAGAGCGATGAATTTCCATCAGTCAGCGTATATACTCATGACATAGCAGTCGTCGGGTCTGTCAAATGCAGGATAGACGGTGAGTATGAAGACGCGCTGGACAAACTTCAGGGCTGCATGGAGGAAGCAGCTAGAGCAGTGGAAGCTGCCGGAGGCATGATCGGCCATGTGAAGGCGTTTGCGAAAGAGGAGGCCAGGAGCTGCATGATCTCCATAACCGATGGCGAGGATATTCAGAGAAAACCATCTGTGGGAAACGGAATCTGCGTGGAGAATGCCAATATTGTATTCAGTGTAACTCCGGCCCGTCTGGAAGAGATATTGAAAGGGGCTTTTAAAGCGTATTTGAAATAGAACGGAGATCTGGCTTTCAGGCATGTTTTCAGGACACTGCTTATATAATATTATAAATAAAGCAGAACCGGACGGGGGAAGAGACTATGTCTTTTTCCCCGGATGTTTAGGAGCCGTTATGAATTTTCTCTGGGGAGGTATGTTGCTGATCGGGATCCTCTATGGATCGCTGACAGGAAATCTAAAAGAAGTGACAGAGGCGGTCATTTCATCGTCCAAGGAAGCTGTGACGCTCTGTGTGACGGTGGCAGGAGTGACTGCTATGTGGTGCGGGCTCATGAAGATTGCGGAGAATGCTGGCCTGATCGGAAAACTGACAGAGAAGATGAGACCGGTTCTGCGCTTCCTGTTCCCGGGAATTCCGGAGAAACACCCGGCCGGAAAACACATCGCCACGAACATGATAGCCAATATCCTGGGTCTGGGCTGGGCTGCCACACCTGCGGGACTGAAAGCCATGGAATCGCTGTCAGAGCTGGAAGAGGAACGCCGGGCGGGAAAGCTGCCTGGTCCGGTAAGGGAAGCGGGGATTGCCAGCAATGAAATGTGCACGTTTCTCATCATCAATATTTCTTCCCTGCAGTTGATACCGGTAAATATCATAGCTTACCGCAGCCAATATGGAAGCGTGAATCCGACAGGAATTGTGGGCCCTGGAATTGTGGCCACTGCTGTAAGTACTGTGGTGGCAATTATATTTTGTAAACTGATGGACGCAAGGCGGAGGGCTTAAAGCTCTCTGCTTTTTTTCTTTATAGGAAATTGCTTAGTTATGGATTTGGGAATGAAAATAGCCGTTTCTGATTTAGAAAATATAGAATCCTTCTTCATCAAAATCGTCCTCATCGATATCATCGAATTCATGTAAAAAATAGTCCATATCCAGAAGGTCATCGTCATCCATGTCACGGACTTCATCAGAAGTCATGCCTTCCGGAGGATTTTGAATATATTGCGCCCGTAGTTCTTTTGCAAGCTCCGCTTCAGTCATACGTTTGATTGTAACCGCCTCCATTCAGATTTAAGATAGTTTCATTGTATCACGAGAATGAAGGATGTGAAAGTAACAGAAGAGGAGCAGGGGAACGGCAGCGGTATTTCCGCATTGCCTTTTCGTATAATTCATGCAAAGGAACGGGCTTGTGGTTAAAGTAAAGCTCTAAGAAGAGCATGGTTGTGCCACAACTGGGGCATTTTAACGGGTCATATCCAAAAGAATGAAGGATGGAGTCCCGCCAGCGGTTGAAAGAGAGATAGATTTTATGTTTTTCTTTAGAAATAGCTCTGCGTAAAAGCAGGTCAGATTGACGATGTCTGGCATAAATGCCATAGTAGCGGATCATTTTAAAGTGTTTTTCGGGGATATGCTGTGTTAAACGGGAAATGAAATCAAGGGCATAAATCGTTTCAGTAATCAATTGATTATCTTCATGGCGGTTGTAATGGAAGGTTACACAAACACCGTCATAAGAGTCAATGCGAGAAGTGGCGATGACAGGTCTGCCAAGGTAGCGGCCGATATACTTAATGAGTTGACTGGGATTGCATTGATTGGGCATAGCTCTGACATAGAACCCATTGTTGTGGTCTGCATAGATGCGGGATTTTACATTTTTAAAAGAATCCCCCAGCCGTTTGTGCAATTCGTTGAGGAGAGCGGTCTGAAAGGAATCCCGTAAAAGTTTGTAATTGAAATGCTTTTTGTTAAGCCACAGGAGCGAGGAACCAACGCCGCCTTCCGGGACTAAGCAATGGATATGAGGATTCCATTTGAGATCCCTGTCAAAGGAATGGAGGACACAAATGAAACCGGGAGTAAATAGCTCTGATTTGTTATCTTTATGAAACATGCGGGAAACAACGCTATTAACGAAGGAAAAGAGAGAGTTTAAAAGGGAACGGTCCTGCAGAAAAAAGGGGCGAAGTTCTCTGGCGATAGTAAAGACGCAGTGCCGGTGCTGGACATCAATGAGCTTAAAAGACATAGAAGTAGTCCTGTCAATGGAATACATGTTGCCGCAGGTAGGGCAGAAGCGGGAATGACAGCGAAAAGGGACAAATTTGAAATAGCCACAGCAAGGGCAGGCAAACATGGCACCCCCAAAGGAAGGATTGCCGCAGTGAATCATTTTTTCTACATTTTCGATGACAGGGTCACGAGGATGTTGAAGATAAATCATTTCTTCAAAATGGTCGGAAAAAATCTTTTGTAGTATATTCATAAGACTATTATGAAGGAAAGTAACAGAAAAAGAAACCCCTAACCCCTCAAGATTGAGGGGCAGGGGAGTTGAAGTGTCGAAGACACTTTTTTATGAACCGGAAAGTTCTCTGAATTTTTTAAGAGATGCAGGCAGGGTAATAGGACTCTTTGGAGGCGCCCTGTTTGCAAACTATTTGACGTTTTAAGCAAATATAGTATTTTTTCCGTTTGCATAAATTTAAGAGTTTTTTTACTGTTGTGTGAAATGGATTATGATATAATGAAAATACATATTTGTATTGCATTTTGAATAACGACAGGAGAGGAGGGATTTCTGTGTCTGCATACGTGACTTTAAAGGATGTTACAAAAGTATATCAGATGGGGGAAGTCTCAATCAAAGCCTGTGACGGGGTTAATTTCGATATTGAGGAGGGTGAATTCGCGATTATCGTAGGCCCCTCCGGCGCAGGGAAGACGACGGTACTGAATATTTTGGGTGGAATGGATACGGTAACCAGTGGTGAGGTGCGGGTTGACGGCCGTGATGTCGGTTCTCTGCGCGGAAAGCAGTTGATACAATACCGAAGAGAAGATATTGGTTTTGTGTTTCAGTTTTATAATCTGATGCAGAATCTGACAGCTTTGGAGAATGTGGAGCTGGCTTTACAGATCTGCCGGGAGCCTCTGGACGCGGGACAGGTTCTGGAGGAAGTGGGCCTGGGAGAACGGAAGAATAACTTTCCGGCACAGCTTTCGGGAGGCGAACAGCAGAGAGTTGCCATCGCCAGGGCGCTTGCTAAGAATCCGAAGCTGCTGCTTTGCGACGAACCTACGGGCGCACTGGACTATGCGACAGGGAAGTCTATCCTGAAGCTGCTTCAGGATACCTGCAGGCATAGAGGGATGACCGTTATCGTAATCACTCATAATACGGCTCTGACGCCGATGGCTGACAGGGTCATTCATATCCGCAGCGGTAAGGTGAGCAGGATGGATCGCAATCCGCACCCGACTCCGGTGGAAGAAATCGAATGGTAAGATCAGATGAAGAATATGCTCAGAAAAGATTTTTTCCGTGAAATACGGAAGAATGCAGGGAGATTCATTTCCATCTTTTTCATCGTTCTGTTAGGAACAGCATTTTATGCCGGCGTCCGTTCCGCCAATTACGATATGAAATACACCGCCGACAGTTATTTTGATGATTCAAGGCTTATGGATATCCGCGTGATCGGAAGCCTGGGCCTGACAGATCAGGATATCCGGGATATGCAGGAGATTCCCGGGGTTGAGAAGGCTGTGGGCGGTTACACGAAAGAGGTACTCTGCGATACTGGGGAGAATGAGCTGGTGCTCAAGATGATCGCAGGCACGGAGAATATCAATCATGTCACTCTGGATGAGGGCAGGCTGCCCGAGAAGGATGATGAGTGCCTGGCCGACACAGTATTGCTGACGAAGATGGACTTCCGGATCGGGGATCAGATTACCGTGGCGTCCGGAACAGATGAAGCGTTGGAAGACTCTCTGAACTATAAAACCTATACAATTGTGGGAACCGGATATCTTCCCTACTATATGGATCTGACCCGAGGGGTTGGGTCTATTGGTGATGGCAATATAGATGCTTTCCTGGTGGTGAATCCGGGTGCCTTTAATCTGGATGTCTATACGGAGGCATATGTGCAGCTGAAAGGCGCCCAGGGCTTGCAGAGCTATAGCGATGCGTATGACAGCCTCACGGCAGCCGCTGTGGATGAGCTGGAGGCGGTTGGAGAAAAAGCCTCTGAGCGCCGATATGAGGAGGTGCGTTCTGATGGAGAAAAAGAGCTGGAGGATGCCCGCAGGCAGGTGGAAGACGGAGAGCAGGAACTGGAGGACGCCCGGCAGGAGCTTGAAGATGGGCGTCAGAAGCTGGAAGAGGCAGAAGCCACATTAGAAGAGAAGGAACAGGAGCTGGAAGACGGCCGTTCTGAACTGGAACAGGGAGAACAGGAACTGGCTGATGTCCGGGCGCAGGTGGAGGACGGCGAGAGACAGCTTCAGGAAGCTGAAGATCTTCTGGATCAAAAGGAGGCGGAACTGAACGCGGCCAGAGAGCAGTATCAGACCGGACTGGCCCAATATCAGGCAGGAGAAGCGGCATACAGCCAGCAGAAAGCCGAGTATGACCAGGGACTGGCCCAGTATCAGGCGGGAGAAGCGCTCTATGCGGAAGAATACCAGAAGTACCAGGCAGGGTTGGAGCAATTTCAGTCCCAGGGGCTTGTGCCTCAGGACGTAGCGGATCAGTTTGCCGCTCTTGATGCGGAAAAATCGGCTAAAGAGGCGGAACTGGAGCAGGCGGGGCAAGACCCTGAACAGGATCCGGAATATCAGATGCTGAAAGCTCAGTGGGAGGCGATGAAGCCGGTAGCGGATGCCGCTCAGGAGCTTCTTGCGGCGTCCCAGAAGCTTCAGGAAGCCAGAGATACGCTGGATGCCACCAAGCAGCGGCTGGATGACGCGGGGCCGCAGCTTCAGAGTGCCAGGGAACAGCTGGATGCCACTAAGGGAACGCTGGATAACGCCGCACGGCAGATTTCAGAAGGTGACGGCGCCTTGACAGCCGGGCGTCAGGAGCTGGAAGGGAAAAAGCCAGAGCTTGCAAAAGCACGCGCCCAGATGGAAGCTGGTGAGGCGGAGCTGGCCGATGCCAGAAGACAGGTGGAGGACGGCGAACAGCAGCTGAAGGCCGGAAGAGAAGAACTGGAGGAAAAACGCCGGGAGCTGGAAGACGGCGAGCAGGAATATCAGGAAGCATTTGAAGATGCCCAGCCGGAGCTGGCCGATGCCAGACAAAAGATTGAAGACGGCCAGGCTGAGCTGGATGACCTGGAGGTTCCGAAGTGGTATGTGCTGGACCGTGATAAAATATCCTCCTGTGTGGGGTTTGGCCAGGATGCCGAACGAATGAAGAATCTGGGAGAGGTATTTCCGGTGATTTTCTTCCTGGTAGCGGCGCTGGTCAGCCTGACAGCGATGACAAGAATGGTGGAGGAACAGAGGCTTCAGATTGGAACACTAAAGGCGCTGGGCTACAGCGATGGAACGATCGCGGTGAAGTATTTCAGCTATGCCATGCTGGCGACCGTGAGCGGCAGTATTTGTGGAATCCTGATAGGAGAAAAGGTGCTCCCCTATGTGATTATGGATGCCTATGGAATGCTATATACCGGCCTGCCTGAATATCTGACACCGATTAACTGGGATCAGGCATTCCTGGCCCTGGCGGCCGCTGCAGCCAGCACCGGCATTGCCACGCTGGTCGCATGTTTCAGAGAACTGAAAGCGAAGCCGGCTGATCTGATGAGGCCGGAAGCGCCCAAGAGCGGTAGGCGTGTATTCCTGGAGAGGGTTACGATTCTTTGGAAACGCCTGAGCTTTACGCAGAAATCAACGCTGCGGAACCTGATCAGATATAAGAAACGTTTCTTCATGACAATTATCGGTATCGGCGGCTGCATGGCGCTGATGCTGGTAGGGTTTGGGCTGGAGGATTCCATCACTGAGATTGCAAAGCGCCAGTATGTGGATATCTTTACCTATGACGCGTCGGCGACGTTGAATACCAAGGCGTCAGACGCCCAGAGGGAAGAATTCATGAAGACGGTTTCGGAACGGGAAGGAGTCACCGGAACCATAGAGGTCTGTGAAGTGAATGTGGATCTGGAGAACGGCAGGAAGACCAGAAGCGCTAATCTGTATGTTCCATCCGATGTACAAGGTATTTCAGATTTCCTGACACTTAGGGACCGGAAGAGCCAGGAAGTGTATGAGTATCCCCGGGAGGGAGTGGCTCTTTCAGAAAAAACTGCGAAGATGCTGAATGTGTCCGTGGGAGGTACGATTCAGATTAAAAAGGGTGATGAAAGTGATCCCGTGCCTGTTAAAGTTACCAGAATTGTGGAAAACTATATACAGCACTATGCATTCCTTTCTCCGGATACCTATGAGCAGTTGTTTGGGGAAGCGCCCGAGTATGATTACTTTTACCTCAATTATGAAGATCATTCTGCGGGAGCGGAACAGGCGCTGGGACAGGAGCTCATGCATTGGGATGCCTGTTCGGGAGTCTCCTTCGTGACCGATTTGGAAGAGCAGATTAACGATATGCTGAAGAGCCTGAATATAGTCATATATGTGCTGATATTCTCCGCCGGCCTGCTGGCATTTGTGGTACTCTATAATCTGAACAGCATTAATATTACTGAGAGGCAGAGGGAGCTTGCGACCCTGAAGGTTCTGGGATTCTATGATAAAGAGGTAGCTATGTACGTTTACCGGGAGAATATTCTGCTCACGGTGATAGGAATACTGGTGGGGGCATTCATGGGCGCGGTTCTGCATCAGTTTACGATACTGACAGTAGAAGTAGACCTCATGATGTTCGGAAGGATCATCAGTCCCGGCAGTTTCTTCCTGAGTGGTATTATTACAGTGCTGTTTTCCGTGCTCGTTAATTTCTTCATGTTCTACCGGCTGCGGAAAATCGATATGATTGAATCATTGAAGAGTGTGGAATAGAGTCATTGCAATTATGTTCGGTAATTGTTATAATAATAGATAATTACAGAATGCGAAAAGGAAGCATCTGTAAAATAATAAGCAAAGGGGTTGATGTTATGAATATTACCATCAGCGGCAAAAACATTGAGATAACGGAAGGGCTCAAACATGCAATAAATGAAAAACTCGGCAAGCTTGAGAGGTATTTTACACCGGATACAGACGTTATCGTTACTCTCAGTGTGGAAAAGGAAAGACAGAAGATAGAGGTTACGATCCCTGTGAAAGGCAGCATCATCCGTTCCGAACAGGTCAGCAATGATATGTATGTCTCCATTGACCTGGTAGAAGAAGTAATAGAAAGACAGCTTCGTAAATATAAAAATAAAATTGTGGACAAGCATCAGACCGGCGGCAATTTCCAGAAAGCTTATATGGAGAATGACTACCTGGAAAATGAGGAGATCAAGATCATCCGGACCAAAAAGTTCGACATCAAGCCCATGTATCCGGAAGACGCCTGTGTTCAGATGGAACTTCTGGGCCACAATTTCTTCGTGTTCTGCAATGCGGAGACTGAAGAGGTGAATGTGGTTTATAAGAGAAAGGGGAATACCTACGGGTTAATTGAACCGGAGGCGTGAGAATCAGAACAATAAATTAGTCTATAGAGAATGCTGTCCGGCACAGGGCAGCATTCTTTTGACTTGTACCAGGAGCTGGCGTCCTGCCATGCCGAAAATGAATAACTGTGAATTTGATATAAGCATTAGACTTACTGAACCAGAAACGGTAAAATATAGAAGTAATAAAGAGCAGAGTAATAATCCGGAAGAAAGAGGAGGTAATTAAAATGAGTAAAAGCCTGGTAGCATATTTTTCAGCCAGCGGTGTGACTGCAAAGCTGGCAAAGGCACTGGCAGCGGCCGTCGGCGGGGATTTGCATGAGATACAGCCCGTACATCCCTATACAGCGGCGGATCTTGACTGGATGGATAAAAACAGCCGCAGCAGCGTGGAAATGAACGATAAATCCTGCCGTCCGGCCATTGCTAATAAAGTCAGCAATATGGAAGAGTACGACATTGTATATATCGGTTTCCCCATCTGGTGGTATGTAGCGCCCAGGATTGTTCAAACTTTTCTTGAAGCTTATGATCTGAAAGGAAAGACGGTTGTCCCCTTTGCCACCTCTGGCAGCAGCGGGATGGGAAATACCAATGAGGAATTAGAGCCTTCGTGCCCCGGAGCGGTTTTAAAAGAAGGCAGACGCTTCAAAGCAAGCGCGGGAGAAGCGGAACTGAAAGGATGGATTAAGGGTCTGGGGCTGTAAACGGTGAACGGTTTGAGTCTTTGAATGCCTGTAAGTGATATGTATGAAAAAGGCTGCTGTACATAGATTTCCATGAGAGGTAACTTCTATCATACAGCAGCCTCTTTACAATTTATATTACTGCATATTGTTTACCATCTTGTATTTATAAAGCATTTCGGCATGGTTCTGTTCTTCAATCTGAATGTCTGCCAGAAGCTTGCGTACAGGAGGCTCTGAAAAAATAAATACATTTGTATTATATTCAGAAGATACCATTTTCTCTGTCCCAATGCAATCGGTTGCCAGGAAGCAGTCATTTTCCTTTTCTTCCGTCATATCTGTCATCTGATAGGTAGGAGTCGGAGCATATTCCTGGCCGTCTTTATCGTTGCAGTCACAGGACGGTACAGACCCGTTGAGAATCTGCTCCAGAGAATCATAGTGTTGCTGCTCTTTCTTTTCTAAGGTAGAAAAGAGATCCTTCAGAACCGCGTCTTTTGCTTCTTCGTGGTATCGGTGGTATTTTTCAATACAAGTTTTCTCCTGAGTCTGTAAATCCTGAATGGCAGTCAGCTCTTTTTCTTTCAGCATCATAATTAAACACCTCTTTTCAATTGATACTGGATATCTTGCCCAGGTTTCTCTGATTGATGCAGGATTCCCAAATCTTTTATTAATTATAAAAGTTAGCTGCTCCGTTTCATGGTTGCTGTCCGGGGCCCTTATAGTAATATAGATTGTTCACGAAAAATTTATTGTTTAATAGAAGAGAAAGTGCTAGAATAGGGACAGTACGGAAAATGAACACTAACAGGAGCATATGGAATGAAATTATCTGAGAAAATATTTGGTACGCACAGTGCCCGTGAATTAAAAAGAATCACACCTATCGTAGATAAGATCGAATCCCTCCGCCCCGGTATGCAGAAGCTGTCTGATGCAGAACTGACTGGAAAGACCAAAGAATTCAAAGAGCGCCTGGCAAAAGGCGAGACGCTGGATGATATTCTTCCGGAGGCATTTGCTGTAGTGCGTGAGGCGGCAAAAAGGGTTCTGAATATGGAGCATTACCGCGTTCAGCTGGTCGGAGGTATTATCCTGCATCAGGGCCGTATCGCCGAGATGAAGACTGGTGAGGGCAAGACGCTGGTTTCCACGCTGCCTGCGTATCTGAATGCGCTGTCCGGACGAGGCGTTCATATCGTCACAGTCAATGATTATCTGGCGAACCGTGATGCGGAATGGATGGGGAAGGTACATGAATTTCTGGGACTGACGGTCGGCGTCGTTCTGAACTCTATGAAGAATGATGAGCGGCGGGCAGCCTATGCCTGTGATATTACCTATGTGACCAACAACGAACTGGGATTTGATTATCTGCGTGACAACATGGTCATTTACAAGGAACAGCTGGTGCAGAGAGATCTCGCCTACGCTATCATCGACGAGGTCGACTCCGTCCTGATCGATGAAGCCAGGACACCGCTGATCATATCCGGGCAGAGCGGCAAGTCCACAAAGCTATATGAAACCTGTGATATTCTGGCGCAGCAGCTTCAGAAGGGTGAGGCGTCCGGTGAAGTGACCAAGATGACGGCAATCATGGGCGAGGAGATTGTGGAGACCGGTGATTTCATCGTAAATGAAAAGGATAAGGTTGTAACGCTGACTGAAGAAGGCGTGAAGAAGGTGGAGAAGTTTTTCCACATTGAGAACCTGTCTGATCCGGAGAACCTGGAGATCCAGCACAATATCATTTTAGCGCTGAGAGCCCATAATCTGATGTTTAAGGATCAGGATTATGTGGTAAAGGATGATGAAGTTCTGATAGTAGATGAATTTACGGGACGTATCATGCCCGGCAGAAGGTATTCCGACGGACTCCACCAGGCGATTGAGGCCAAGGAACATGTGAAGGTCAGAAGAGAGAGCAAGACTCTTGCTACGATTACCTTCCAGAACTTTTTCAATAAGTATGAGAAAACTGCCGGTATGACCGGTACGGCTCTGACAGAAGAGCAGGAATTCCGCGATATCTATGGTATGGATGTTATTGAGATCCCGACGAACAAACCAGTTGTCCGCATTGATTATGAAGACGCGGTATATATGACTAAAAAAGAGAAGTTCAACGCGGTTGTAGATGAGATCAAGGAGGCCCATACCAAAGGACAGCCTGTTCTGGTCGGCACCATCACAATTGAGACTTCGGAGCTGCTCAGCAGGATGCTGAAGAAAGAGGGGATCGCTCACCAGGTGCTGAACGCCAAATTCCATGAGATGGAGGCGGAGATTGTATCACATGCCGGCGAGGCCGGAACGGTTACGATTGCCACTAACATGGCTGGCCGTGGTACGGACATCAAGCTGGATGATGCGGCCCGCGCCGCTGGCGGCCTGAAGATTATCGGTACGGAGCGCCATGAGGCCAGGCGAATTGACAATCAGCTGCGCGGACGTTCGGGACGTCAGGGAGATCCCGGTGAATCCAGGTTCTATATTTCACTGGAAGATGATCTGATGCGGCTGTTCGGTTCCGATAAGCTGATGGGAATGTTCCGGGCTATGGGTGTTGCTGAGAATGAGCAGATTGAGCATAAGATGCTGACTTCAGCGATTGAAAAGGCTCAGAAGAAGATAGAGGGCAACAACTACGGAATCCGTAAGAATCTGCTGGATTACGACCGTGTGAATAACGAACAGCGTGAGATCATTTATAAGGAAAGGCGCCGCGTGCTGGATGGAGAGAACATGCGGGACGCCATCTTCAAGATGATTTACGATACCGTCGACAGCACTGTGGATATGTGTATTGCCGATGATACGGATGGGGAAGAGTGGGATCTGACGGAGCTGAACCGTCTGCTGCTTCCAGTCATTCCTGTGAAGCCTGTCACTGCGGAACAGACTAAGGGAATCCGTAAGGGCGATTTAAAGCAAAAGCTGAAAGAAGAAGCGGTGAAGCTTTATGAAGAGAAGGAGACAGAGTTCCCTCAGGAAGAGCAGATCCGTGAACTGGAGCGGGTGATACTTCTGAAGGTGATCGACCAGAAATGGATGGACCACATAGACGATATGGATCAGCTCCGCCAGGGCATCGGCCTTCAGGCTTACGGGCAGAGAGACCCCAAGGTTGAATATAAGATGACGGCCTATGACATGTTCAACGAGATGACCAATTCCATTCAGCAGGATACCATCCGGCTATTGTATCATGTGAGAATTGAGCAGAAGGTTGAAAGGGAACAGGTTGCCAAGGTAACTGGAACGAATAAGGACGAAAGCGGTCCGAGAAAGCCGGTTCAGCGTACAGAGAAGAAGATCTATCCCAATGATCCCTGTCCCTGTGGAAGCGGTAAAAAATATAAACAGTGCTGCGGCCGAAAACCGGCTTAATGCGCATATTCACGTGATTAACAGGCCGGACTGCGAAGGCATGTCTGGTCTGTTAATATATTTGCTTCAGGAAGTCCCTCCGCCCAGAGATAAACGGTGCGGAGCGTCCTGCAAGCCCAATACCAGGCAGCATGGCTGCAGGTATGAAACCCAGCGGCGCGTGCCGGACGGCGCCTGTCAGCGCCCATGCCGGATCGAAGTCCGCGGGAATAAAAATTAGAAAGTGGGTGAAACTGTGGTTGAGTTAGATCAGTTTAAGACTGAGCTGAATTCCTACGAGGGACCATTAGTGGAAGTGAGGGATTCACTTTGACCTCGCTAATAAAGAGCAGAGGATCGAAGAATTAGAAAGAAAGATGGAAGAGCCGGGTTTCTGGGATATTCCGGAAAAGGCACAGGAACAGATGAAAGAGCTGGGAAGCCTTAAGGAAGACCGGGACACTTACCGGCAGCTGATAACAGCCAAAGAGGATATGGAAACCCTGATTGAGATGGGTTATGAAGAAAATGACCCTTCCGTAGTGCCGGAGATACAGGAGATGCTGGATGAGTTTAAGGAAAAGTTTGACAGCATCCGGATCAAGACGCTGCTGTCAGGCGAATATGACCGAAACAGCGCGATTCTGAAGCTCAATGCCGGAGCCGGAGGAACCGAAGCCATGGACTGGTGTGGTATGCTGTACCGTATGTATACCCGGTGGGCAGAGAGAAAGGGCTTCACGGTGGAAGAGCTGGACTTTCTGGAAGGCGACGAAGCAGGCGTCAAATCAGTTACATTTCAGGTTAACGGAGAGAATGCTTATGGCTATCTGAAATCAGAAAAAGGAGTACACCGGCTGGTGCGCATCTCGCCGTTCAATGCCAACGGTAAGCGGCAGACCTCTTTCGTATCCTGTGATGTCATGCCGGATATTGAAGATGATATCGATATTGAAGTAAAGGATGAAGACATCCGGGTAGATACCTACCGCTCCAGCGGTGCAGGCGGCCAGCATATCAACAAGACATCATCTGCCATCCGGATCACGCATTTCCCGACCGGAATCGTAGTGACCTGCCAGAATGAGCGGTCCCAGCACATGAACAAGGATAAGGCCATGCAGATGCTGAAGGCGAAGCTCTATATGCTGGCTCAGGAAGAGCAGGCGGCCAAGCTGTCAGGAATCCGCGGCGAAGTGACTGATATCGCCTGGGGCAATCAGATCCGGTCCTATGTCATGCAGCCATATACAATGGTAAAGGATCACAGGACAAACGAGGAACGGGCGCAGGTAGATGCAGTAATGGACGGAGATATCGATCCGTTTATCAACGCATATCTGAAATGGATTGCACTGAAAAAATAAAAAGCAGGAAAACAGGTTGGATAACCGCGCGGGGGAACTGCGCGGTTATCCAATTTCAGTTTGTTTCCAAATGGTTGGGGAGGGGGAAGGGGGTTGAATACCCGGACGAAAACCATAATTTATACTTGCGAAATACGGTAGTTTGTGTTACTATCTTCACTGTGAGTACAAATGTTTTTCGTTGGCGTACAGTAAAGGGAATGGTTAGAACTATGGGTGAGAAATATTATGTTGTAAGGGAAAAAGCTGTGCCGGAGGTGCTTTTGAAGGTGCTGGAGGCAAAGAGGATTATGGACAGCCGGGAACTGACCGTCCAGCAGGCTACGGAGGAGGTCGGGATTAGCCGGAGTTCTTTTTATAAATATCAGGATGATATTTTCCCGTTTCATGATAATGCAAAAGGAAAAACGATCACATTCATATTGCAGATGGATGATGAGCCAGGGCTGCTTTCGGATGTTTTAAGGACGATTGCCGCCTATCATGGGAATATTCTGACGATCCATCAGTCAATACCCATCAATGGAGTGGCAACGCTGACGATCAGTGTGGATATCGCGCCGGAGGTGGGAGATGCATCCGCCATGGTTGAGCATATAGAAGCCCGGTCTGGCGTACATGATTTTAAAATATTAGGCAGGGAGTGAGAAGAAAATGATACAAATCGCAGTATTAGGGTATGGAACCGTAGGTTCCGGCGTGGTGGAGGTTATCGATACCAATCATGCCAGCATCAATAAAAAAGCAGGAGAGGACATTGAAATTAAATATGTCCTGGATCTGAGGGAGTTTCCGGGAGATCCGGTGGAGAAGAAGCTGGTGCACGATTTTGAGACGATCATCAATGATCCGGATGTGAGGATTATTGTGGAGACTATGGGTGGGGTGAACCCGGCCTATGAATTTACGAAACGGGCGCTGCTGGCAGGCAAGAGTGTCTGTACTTCTAATAAAGAGCTGGTGGCTAAGCATGGACCGGAACTTCTGGAGATCGCGAAGGCCAGGGATATTAACTATCTCTTTGAGGCGAGCTGCGGCGGCGGCATTCCGATCATACGGCCGCTGAACTCTTCGCTGACGGCGGATGAGATCGATGAGATCACTGGTATCCTGAACGGCACTACGAATTATATTCTGAGCAAAATGGCCAGTGACGGTTCCGGCTTTGATGAGGCTCTGAAGGAGGCCCAGGAAAAAGGCTATGCAGAGCGGAATCCTGAGGCGGATGTGGAAGGCTACGATGCGTGCAGGAAAATTGCAATTTTATCTTCGCTGGCATTTGGATGCCATGTAGATTTTGAAGACATATATACAGAAGGTATTACAAGGATTACAGCTACAGATATTAAATATGCCCAGGCCATCGGCACGAGCATTAAGCTACTGGCCACCAGCCGGAAGATAGGGGATGGCTTCTATGCCATGGTCAGCCCGGTCATGATCGATTCAAACAACCCGCTGTTCAGTGTACAGGGCGTGTTCAACGCGATATTTATACATGGCAATGTGCTGGGCGATGCCATGTTCTACGGGAGCGGAGCAGGGAAACTGCCTACGGCCAGCGCTGTGGTAGCGGATGTGGTGGATTGTGCAAAACATCTGCACAGGAATATTATGATGAATTGGAGCAGTAAAAAGCTGGAGCTGATGGATATCTCTCAGGTTACAAACCGGTTCTTTGTCCGGGTTGCGGGCAGCATGGCCGGAGAGCTTGCCGGAATTGAGGCTGTGTTCGGAAAAGTGGAACCGATCAGTATTCCCAGCGTTACGGAAGAGTTTGCTTTTATCACTGAGGAAATGACAGAAGCAGAGTATAAAGAAAAAGCAGAAATGGTAACGGGTATCATCAGCATGATCCGCGCCAGGTTCTAAAGGCCTGCTTTAGAGGAGGAATTATTATTATGAAATATCTTGTGATGCTGGGGGATGGCATGGCAGATGAGCCGCTGGAGGCGCTGGGAGGCAAGACTCCGCTGGAATATGCGGACACCCCCGTTTTGGACAGCTACGCGGCCAGGTCTGAGATCGGCATGGTGGCTACCATACCGGCAGGAATGGCTCCGGGCAGCGATACGGCCAATCTGTCGGTTATCGGTTATGATCCGAGGGAGTATTATACGGGACGGTCGCCGCTGGAAGCGCTGAGCATCGGCGTCCCCATGAAGCCCACGGATGTTGCGCTCCGCTGCAATATTGTTACGCTCTCTGAAGATGATGTTCCTTATGAGAAGAAAACGATCATTGACCACAGCTCCGATGAGATCAGCACAGAAGATGCGGCAATCCTGTTAAAAGCTGTGGCTGAAGAGCTGCAGGATGAAACGTACCAGTTTTATGTGGGTACCAGCTACCGCCACTGTCTGATCTGGGCCGGGGGCCAGGTAGTTCCGCTGATACCGCCCCATGACGTTTTGGGCCAGGTGATCGGACAATACCTTCCGGCAGATAAGAAGCTGAGGGAGATGCAGGAACGGAGCTTTGAGATATTGTCAAAGCATCCTGTTAACCTGGAACGGAAGAAAAAAGGCCTGAATCCCGCCAACAGCTTTTGGTTTTGGGGGGCCGGTACGAAGCCGGCTCTGTCTCCGTTTTACGAGAAATATAAAAAGCGTGGAGTTATGATCTCTGCTGTCGATCTGCTGAAGGGAATTGCCGTCGGGGCGGGAATCGAGAATAAGATCGTGCCCGGCGCCAACGGCGGACTAAATACTAACTATGAGGGAAAAGCCCAGACTGCAGTGGATGCACTTCTGAAAGAGGGGTATGACTTTGCCTATATCCACCTGGAAGCTCCGGATGAGATGGGCCATCAGGGAAGCGTGGAAAAGAAGGTCCGGGCCATCGCGAATATGGACCGGAGGATTCTCGGCCCGATCCGTGAGCAGATGGACGCTTCCGGAGAGGATTACCGCCTGCTGGTGCTCCCGGATCATCCGACGCCGATCCGCGTCCGCACCCATGTGCCGGACCCGGTGCCTTACCTTCTGTATGAC
This sequence comes from Wansuia hejianensis, assembly GCF_014337215.1. Lineage (NCBI taxonomy): Bacteria > Bacillati > Bacillota > Clostridia > Lachnospirales > Lachnospiraceae > Wansuia > Wansuia hejianensis. The sequence continues at coordinate 3,282,048 of NZ_CP060635.1, forward strand.
ACCACGGCACCCGGGAAATATGACTGGCATTACAATGAAAGGGAAGCTGCGAAAAGCGGCAGATTCATTGACAGAGGCTGTGAGCTGATGGGATATCTTTTTTCAAAATAATGAGTTGGAGACCGCCTGTCTCCGGTTGACGGACTTTTGCAATCGCAGAAGCCGGGAACCGGAGGCAGGCGTTTTTTACTATAAAAGCCCCGGACGGCAGCCGGGCTTGGGGCATGCTTGCATGCACCGAAGCACGGGTATCGAACGGGCAAGAAAGTATGAGCAAGCAGGCCGGCAGGAATCAAAAGTGTTGCTTTATAATATGGCTGATGCTATAATTATCTGGTGAAGGTACCAAGAATTACTGGCGCCGGATGAAACGATTACCGGTTGCAGAGAGGTCTGAACATGGATAAAGTAAAAACAAAGAGCGGCCATCGGAACTGGATGCTTCTGTTGATTTTCGCCGCCGCCGTCCTCCTGCTGGGCGCCGGTTACTGGCTGTATCAGAAGAGCATCGGGCAGGCGGCCTACTCAACCACTGTCTCCTTCATGGAGCAGATCGCCGACCACGATCAGATGAATATTGTCAATCAGCTGAACAGCAAGTGGGAATACCTGGAGTCCATTTTGGAACGGATCAGAATGACCCGCAACAGTGACATCGAGGAGGTTCTCTACAATCTGGGCGTAGAATCCCGCGCGACGTCTTTTGTACAGCTGAATCTCGTCACGGACCAAGATAAGGTGCTCAACAGCGCGTACCTGGAATCCGCCCTGGAGAACGCGCCCTGGTATGAGGCATACCGGCAGGCGGAGGGCAATTTTGCCGTCAGATACAGTGAGAGCAGCCGGGAGCGGTGGGGCGATTATCTGGTGTATGGGATCAGACTGAAGGAATCCATCACATGCGAAGGCGTGAATATATCGGGAGTGGTGGGCCTGGTGCCGATCTCAGAGATAGCCAGCCAGATGCGCATGGACAGCTTTGACGGGCGCGGCATGGCCATTGTGATGCTCCCGACGGGGGAGATCATCACGGCCAGCCAGAATTACAGCACGCCTGACCAGAATTATCTGTATCCGCTGAAAAACGCCAGCTTTCGGAACGGAGGCTCCTACGACGCCTGCAGACAGGCGATAGAGAACAAAGAAAAACTATTTACTTCATATAGCTGGAAAGGAAAAAGCTATTATGTGCTGTTTCAGCCGATGAATCACGGGAGCAACAATGGCTGGTATCTCGTGGTGCAGGTTTCCACGGATGTGACCGCTGAGCAGGTGAGCACGCTGATTGTCCGTTCCATACCTTTCTTTCTCATCATGGGCGTGATGATCCTGATCATCACCTATTTTGTCTACAGAAGCCTCAATTCAGCCAAAATTGCCCGGGCGTCCGAGCAGGCGAAGTCCGCCTTTCTGGCCAATATGAGTCACGAGATACGGACGCCGCTCAACGGCATTGTAGGGCTGCACTATCTGATGCGCAGCAGCCTGGACGACAGGGAAAAGCTGGAGGAATACCTGAAGAAGGCCGAGATATCCGCGGAATTTCTCAAAGGGGTGATCACAGACGTTCTGGACATGTCCAAGATCGAGAGCGGCCAGCTGGAATTCTATCCCCGTGAGATGAACCTGTTCGCTCTGGTGGAAGAGATCAAAATTTTGCTGGAGACGCAGGCGGAGGAAAAGGGAATTGTTTTCCAGGTGGACTGCGCGGGACTGAACAAGCCGCTGGTACTGGGGGACGCTCTGCGGGTCAAGCAGGTGCTGACCAATCTTCTGGGAAACGCTCTGAAATTCACGCCCGAAGGAGGGCATGTGACTTTGACCGTCAGTCAGGAGGAGGGCCGGGAAACGGTTCAGACCCTATTTACCGTGGCGGATACAGGGTGCGGAATGAGCCAGGAATTTCTGGATAAGATCTGGCTGCCATTTGAACAGGAACGGAGAATCGCTTCACAGAGCGGCACCGGCCTGGGCACGACGCTGAGCAAGACGCTGGTGGAGAAGATGAACGGTACCATCGAGGTAGAAAGCAGGGAGGGAGAGGGCACAGTGTTCCGCGTGGCCATTCCTTTCCCGGCGGTACAGGAGCAAAAGGCCGCAGAACTCTCCGCGGAGGAGGAGAATTCTTCCTGGGAGCTGGCGGGGAAGCAGGTTCTGATCGTGGAAGATAATGAAATCAACCGGATGATCCTTGGCGCCATATTGGAGGAACAGGGCTGCGTGCTGACAGAAGCAGCAGACGGGGCGGAGGCGCTGTCCGTTTTTGAACACAGCTCTCCCGGTTTCTTCGATCTGATCCTCATGGATGTACAGATGCCGGTTATGAACGGATATGAGGCGGCCCGCCGGATTCGCGCGCTTTCCCGTCCGGATGCTGAACAGGTGCCGATATTTTCGATCACGGCGAACGCTTTTCGGGAGGATGTGGAAAAGGCCTTGGAAGCAGGCATGAATGACGTGATCACGAAGCCGTTGGATGTCAAACTTTTATTGGTAAAGATTCGGAATCTTAAAGAGCAGGAGGATGGTAAACGATGAGAATGAAATGGCTGTGTATGGCGCTGGCGGCCGCCGTCTGCCTGAATCTGGCAGGCTGCGCGCCGGGACAGAAGAAAGCCGTAAAACAGGTGACGCTCACAATCAAAACTCCGCCGATTGGATTCGGCACAGTGCCGGGGCTGGGTGAGAAGGAAAGCTATGACCTGTTTGTGGCCGCGGCAGAGAAGTTTTCCGCACAGTATGATACCTATGAGGTCAGCTTTGAAATCAGCAAGTACGACTATCTGGATGAAAAGGAACAGCTGGCGGATAAGCAGGGCACAGATGAGGCGGCGGATATATATTATTCCGGTTCGTGGAATACACCGTCCTATGTGGCCAGAGGATGGCTGGTGCCGCTGGACGATATCGTTGACGATGAACTGAGGAAGGACATTGACGAGACGATTTGGGAACAGAATACCATCGGGGGAAAGGTGTATATCATGCCTTTTCAGCAGCTTCAGAACACGCTGATCGTGAACCGGACCATGATGAAGGAAGCGGGACTGGAGGAGTACATACCGGAGGGCGATGAGATAGCCCATTGGTCCACTGAGGAATTTGATACGATCCTGCATGCTCTGGGTGATTCTCTCACAGAGGATAATCAGTTCGCCTTCATGATGTACGCTGCCAACAACCAGGGCGACAGCCATATCATGACACTTTTGCGGGCCTTTGGCGGCACGCTGTATGACGAGAACGGGAATTTTCACGTGAATACGCCGGAGGGAATTGCAGCGCTTGAGTGGATTCAGGAGCTGAATACGCAGGGGATCACTCCTAAGGGGTCGGAAAACCTGGAACTGCTGGACTGCGTCAATCTGTTCTATAACGGACAGCTCGCGATCTGCCTGGGAAATCTCACCAACCTGTGGGATGCCTGGAATAAAGGGCTGGACGTATTTGCGGCTAATTTCCCCAGCATGGACGGGGAGGGATACTGCACCAGCAGCACCAACGGCTTCTGCGTGTTTGACAATGGGGACGCAGACCGGATACAGGCGGCCAAAGACTTTATCCGGTTCATCTATACGGACGACGAGCTGATGAACTATGCGCTGGGCACGCTGCCTGTGAACCAGTCCGTCATCAGAGAGCATAAGGGAGAGATTCGGATGCTGCAGGAATATGGCGGGAACATGGCCAATTCGGTGGATAACATCCGGAACAGCCTGGGCTGGCAGGGAGTGCGGGATGTGTTTTACAAGAACATTCAGAATCTTCTGCGTGGAAACAGGACGCCGGAGGAGACGGCTGCGGATATCGACGACAGCTGCAACGCGGCGCTGAAACAGGGCCGTGAAGAAGCCAAAACGTAAGTAATGACTGTGACAGAAAGGCCGGAACATATGAACAAAGACAGCTCCAGAGAGAAAGACAGGAATTGGGAAATCTCATTTTTCCCGGTGGTGAGGTACGGAACGGTGTTTTGCGCTCTGCTTCTGCTGGTGATTCTGATCGGAGGCGCTGTGCTCAGCCTGAGCCAGATGAAAACCCGCGCAAAATCTTCTCTGACCAGTTCTCATGCTCAGATTTCCCAGCGGATAGAAGAATCGGTCACTCTATTAGAGTCTCTGGCAGGCCTGCCGGAATTCTATGATCCGGAGATACCGCCGATCGAGAAGGTGAAAAAGCTGGATCAGATGTCCCCTCACTTCGGGTATCTGATGATCTGCTATGTGGATGCGGACATCATCGTCTATTCCGACGGCTCGGAGCCGGCCAGCCTGGCCAGCAGGGAATATATGCAGCAGCTGTTTTCCACCGGACAGAGGCAGGTGACAGACAGCTTCGCCGCGGGCGCGGACGGCGTAACCCTCAATTACACGGTGGCGGTCCCTTTGTTTGAGGAAAACGGGGAGAAGATTAGCGGCTGCCTGTTCTGCGCGATCTATTTTGACGAGGTGACAGAGATCCTGCAGCAGTCGGCGAGCGCCAACAGAGCAGAGGCGACGCTGATCGGGTCGCGGGGACAGATCATGTCTTCTACAGTCGGCCTGCCCTATGGCGATCCGGTGATGGATGTGCTGAGGAACGCCAGACTGTTTGGAACCACGGCGGACCGCCTGGAAGAACAGATGCTGGCCAGAATGCCCGGAGACTATTGGAGCCTGCGGGACGGAATGCTTTATTATACCGTCTTTCAGCGGGTGGAGAACACAGGATGGGATATTCTTTCATCCGTCAGCTTCGGAACGGTTTTTGCGGAGAACCTGCCGAGTTTATTACTGGTGCTGTGCCTGGGCATCTTTTTGTGCACAGGACTGATGCTTCTGATCCGGAGGTATATCGCAGGCCAGATGAAGGTAGTCGACGTCCTGGTCCATTCTGTGGAAGAGCTGGAAAAGAAAATTTATCATGACGAACGCCCGGACGGCGTGGATTTCAATGAGATCATCCGCCTGACCGGGGACGGTCTGACGGACAGCTTGACCAATATGGTGACCCGTTCGGTATTCCTGAACCAGGCGGAGGCCCGGCTTGGGAAGCTGAATCCGGAGCTGATCAGCGCCCTCTGCTTTGTGGATATGGATAATCTGAAATACATCAACGATACCTTAGGCCACATCGGCGGCGACATCGCTCTGAAAAGTGTCGGCTACATCCTGCGTGAGTATGAGAAGAAATATGACGGTGTGGCGGGCAGATACGGCGGAGATGAATTTGTACTGCTGCTGCCGGACCTGGATGACATGGAAGAGCTGACCGGCCTTTTGGATGAGCTGGTGCTGCGCCTTCATGCGCAGATCGGCTCCAATGGCAGGGACATCCCGGTGCAGTGCAGCGTCGGCGTGGCCGTCTGCCGGGCAGACTCGAAGCTGGAAGAGGTGATCGCGGCGGCCGATGAAGCGCTGTATTTTGTGAAACAAAACGGCAAGGGTTACTATAAAATTCATCAGATCTGAGGTGTGTATGAAACATAGGATCAGGCGCTGGCTTCCGGCTTGTGCGGCATGGTGCTTATCGCTGGCGCTGTCAGCGGGGCTTTTTGCGTGGATGCGGCAGACATTGACAGGAGTCCGCCGTTCGGAAGCGGAGAACATACTGCATTTTTACGTTGATAATATAGAATATAAGCTTCAGGGCAAGCTGAGCGGAGCTGACGCACTGGCGCAGACCGCCTATGTGATGAAGGACAGGGGCAGCGGATGGTTTGAACGGGCGGCCGAAATCCTGCTGGAACGGGAGGAGGTGCGCTACGTCTGTCTGATTGAGGGAGATACGGTGACAGAGGCGTTGCCGGAAGCACTCTATGGGGGGCAGGCCGGCCGGGGACTGGATGAGTTCTCCTATATCTATACGATGGCAAAGGTTGTCAAGGAGCTGGTGGTGGAAGGGCCGGTCGTCATGGAAGGTGACGCCGGAGGCCGTGAGGTGTTTTTATTCCTGCAGCCGTTTACGGAAGAGAACGCATATCTGGGGGAGATCGTCGTGGCACTGGACCGGGATTATGTGCTGGATCAGCTGGGGTTTGGCAGTCTGTCCGAACGGGGATATGCGTATGAATTGTGGCGCGTTGAGCCGCAGAATGGGGGAAAGGAAGTCATCACAGTCTCGGACGATGAAACGGATTTTTCCTCAGCGGTCAAGGAGACGTTTTATCTGCCGACCCAGTGGAATATCAGCATACAGCCCGCTGACGGGTGGTTCAGTCCCGGGGAAAATATTTTGTCAGGGCTGCTGTGCCTGGGAGCTATGGCCCTCATGCTGTCACTGATGTGGTCGCTGGCGAAGCTGCGGAGAAAGAGCATGCGTTTAAATAAGCTGTCTCTGACGGACAGCCAGACCGGCATGTGGAACCGGAAAGGATTTACCGCGGAGCTGGAATCCGGATTTTCGAAGAGAGAAATGTCCGTGAGCCTGTTTCTCTTCGTCTTTGAGGGCTATGACCAGGTGGCGCAGCTGATCGGACCGGAGGAAGAGGCCGCTTTTCTGAAGAGCATTCCCCAGAAGCTGGCGGATTATATCCATAATCCTTTTTTTGCCGGACGCCTGAGCGCGGGGAGCTTTGCGGCGGCCGTCTGCGAAGAAATGTCAGACCAGCAGCTGGAGGACTTCGCCCGGGGACTGTCTCTGGAGCTCATATTGAAAGTCAGGATCAACGGCAAGAAGAGCTTTCTGACAGCCCGCTACCGGACGGCGTGCTTCCGGCCGGGTGAAAGCAGCGCTGAAGCTGCTCTCGGGACACTGATCAGCGCGTATTATGAGCAGAGAGCCCAGGAATCTCCGGTGCGCCGGCTCCGGGAAAACTGCATGCGGCTGATAGAGGGAAAAAGCGACGTGACCTTTGACGAATACTCGGATATGGAAATGACGGAGCTGTCAAAGACCTTTAATCAATACCGCAGGCAGGTAGAACAGCTCGCGTATTTTGACCCGGCCTTTCATGTGGGGAACCGGTCGAAATACCTGAGAGATGCCGGCACACTGATCAACTACGATAAAAAAAGGCCCTTTCATCTGTTCTGCATAGATATCTGCGCGTTCAGCCAGTATAATGAAATGTTCAGCGCAGAGACCGGGGACGCCATTCTCAATGAAGTCATACACAGGCTGTCGAGGACCTTCGGCACCTATCTGTACCGGATTAACGGAGATGTGTTCCTGGGTCTCATGCTCACCGATGAGACAGAAGAAAGGGTCACCCAAAGGCTCCATGATTTGCTTGCGGCGCCGGTGGTGGCCGGTAACACGTCATTTTCCCTGCAGGTGCGGGTCGCGGCGTGCAGGTATCCGGAAAGCGGGGGGAGCCCGGATGCTCTGCTGGACCGCATTCAGTCCGCCCTGCGGCATGCAAAGGAATCAGGACGGAAAACAGTCATATATGATCTGGCGCTGGATCAGGCGATACGGATGGAGTCGGAGATTCTGCACCGCATGAGGGCCTCTGTCCGCCGGGGAGAGCTGGAAGTCTGGTACCAGCCGATCATGCATCTGGGGAGCGGCCGTTTCACGGCCGTGGAAGCTCTTGTGCGGCTGCCGGACGGAAACGGCGGATATTATTCGTCTGAACAGGTGGTTGATCTGGCGGAGCGGAGGGGAATGGTCAAGGAGTTCGGCGATTACGTCCTGGACCGGGCCGGACGCTTCATGAACTCTCAGGGCAGTGAGCTGGGGCTGCTTCGTATGTGTGTGAATCTGTCCGTTCAACAGCTTCTGGTGGGGAACAGTGTGGAACAGCTGTTGGAGCTGATCCGTTCCACAGGCGTGAAAGCGGATCAGATCACGCTGGAGATCACAGAGAGCATACTGATTCAATCGGTTGAATTTGCCAGGGGAGCGCTGGAACAGCTGCGGCAGACGGGCCTGCACATTGCGCTGGATGATTTCGGAGCGGGTTACAGCAGCCTGAATTACCTGTTTAACCTGCCGGTGGATGTGGTCAAAATAGACCGGTCGCTCACCAGTCAGATCCGCACAAATCCGAAACAGAACACGCTGCTTCGGGCGATTGTGAAGATGGCTAAAATCAACTCGCTGACGGTTGTTCTGGAAGGAATAGAAACGCCGGAGGAACAGGAGCTGATCAAAACTTCAGGAGCTGAATTTGTGCAGGGCTTCTGCTATGCCAGGCCGATGCGTGAGGACGAGCTGGTCAGCTTTTTAAAGGAAAGGAATCTTGAGAAATCTGTCGGGTCAAGTTATAATAACTGAAAAGGCAGGTGGAACGATGAAGGATGGTACGGTTGTATATGAGAGGGTCTATCAGATCCTGAGAAATAAAATAGAAAGCGGGCTGCTCCCTTATGGGTCGAAACTGCCCTCCCGGGCAGACCTGTGCCTGGAATTCAAAACGTCTGAGAAGACTGTGCGCAGGGCGGTGGAACTGCTGGCACAGGCGGGATATATAGAGACCATGAAGAGAAGGCGGCCCGTGATCGTCTATCGCCAGGGAGATGGATGCGGAAAAGGGCTGCTGCCACTTCAGAAAGCGGATGCCACAGTGGCCGGCGACATATTGAAGACGGGAATATTTCTCTGCTATCCGGTGATCAGCCATGGGATTTCTCTCTGCACGCAGGAAGACTGGAGGATTCCTGAGACTATTTTTGAGAAAATGGATCCTGGGGAGCCGAAGGACTTCTGGAAACTGTCAAGTAGATTCTGGAGATTCTTCATCCTGAGAAATGAAAATGAAATCATACTTCAGGCTGTGGACAGCCTGGGACTGAATGAACTGCAGCCCCGGCCCGGCACGCTTGATCTCCGGACGGATTATCATAACAGGTTACAAAATTTTATTCGGGCCGTAAAGAACGGAGGCTGTACCAGGAGTGTTCAATTTCCGGATCTTTCCGCGCTATACGGCTATCTCCCGGAACAGAGGCTCTGTGTGCTTCCTCACAAGGTGGCTCCGGATTCTCCTCTGTGCATTGGTTCAAAGGTGCTGGAACGGAAGGTCAGCAGGGAGGAAGAACGCTATTCCCGTGTATATCTTGACATTCTGGGGCTGATAGCTGTAGGCAGATACCGGCCGGGGCAACGCCTCCCTTCCCATGCCCAGCTATGCCAAACGTACGGGGTGAGTGTTGACACGACGATCAAAGCGGTGCGGCTGCTGCAGGAGTGGGGAGCGGTGAAGGCGGTCCGGGGCAGAGGCATTTTCGTTTTAAAAGATCTGGAAGAGCTGAAGCAGATTCAGATTCCCCTGGAATTGATCGCCTGTCATGTCCGCAGATTTCTGGACGGCCTGGAGCTTTTATCTCTGACGGTCGAAGGGACTGCGGCCCACGCGGCTTCCTGCATAACCTGCGATGAGGCTGCAATGCTGGCCGGCCGGTTGGAAAAGCTTTGGAATGAAAAGTATTTGTACCAACTCTCTCCGATTGTTCTGTTAGAATATATTACAGACCATATCCAGCTTCAGTCACTGCGTGTGATTTATCAAATGATACTGAATCACTATCATATCGGGAGGGGAATACCAAAACTGGTTGAACTGAATAAGACGGAAGAGAATTGCCGGATTCACCGGGAGTGTCTGGATGCTGTGAGGTGTCTGACGGAAAGGGAGCCTGAAGAATTCGCGAAGAAAGCTGGACAGATGTTCAGATATACGCATCGTCTGGTCATAGAACGATGCCGGCAGCTTGGTTACTGGGAGGCTGCTGAGAATGCCTATGATGGCAGTCTTCTGTGGAAATAGCCGGGCCAAAAGGACCCGGCTATATTTCGTGCCGCACATCCCGGTAGAACATAGCCAGCGTGGTTTCCTGATAGGGAAGAATCCAGAGGAAGCCCAGCATGCAGCTGGCTGCGCCGAGGAGATACATGCCTGCGAAGCTGATCCGCAGATAAAACAGCCGGCCTTTCAGGCCCCGCATGAGCAACGAACTCTCACGAAGCGCAGCCATGGGGCGCAGTTCCGAATTGTCGATCAGCAGGTAAATGGACAGTGCAAACCATAGGGTGACTATAATCGTGAGCACCATGGCAATGATATTCCAGGCCCAGAACAACAGGTTGTAGCTCAGAACCGAAAGGATTTTCTGATCTGCCAGATGGTTCAGATAAAGGACGGGGAGCTGGAACAGGGTGGCAATCGCCGTCAGAATCAGTTCAATGATCAGAAAATGATCTGCTTGGTGGGTGAAGGCATAAAAGATATCGCCAAAAGCGGCCTGCTGCGCCCTGCTGATGGTGAGCGCCAGCTTTGCCAGCCCCACATTCAGCATGTTCACCAGTACGGAAATCATGAAAGACACCAGCAGCTGGCTCAGAAACAGAGGCAGGCTGGAAGGCGCGCCGAACAGCGAGGAGGGGATGGATTCAGCGATGGCGGAAACCAGCATGACGAGTATCAGGAAAGCGATAAAAAGACCGTATTTGCCCTTGAGGGCGCTTCTGGCCATGCGTTTTAAATAAGCAGAATATTGTCTCATAATACATCTCCTTCAAAAAGCTCCCATTCTGTCCGGGAAATATCTGGTGAGGGACAGGACACCAGCACTGCCATGGGGCTGTCTCCGAAATAATCCGAACTATCCCCGGAATCACCGTAATAATATTCGTACAGCTCCTGTATCTGCTTAATATAAGGGTCCATCACACCGGAACGGAGCATATATATGCCGGCTCCCACAATGGCTGTCTCAATGGCAAGTCCGGTAATAGACAGCATCAGCCCCACCTTCGGAAGCGATTTCATCCGTCCGGATCCCCTGGAAAGCAGAGCGAACAATATACCCAGCGCTCCCGCGATAAAAGAGAGGCCAGTGATCAGGAGAATCATAGAACAAATCCCCAGGACAAGAGCGGCAGTGCCCATGCCTGGAGATGAATCATCGGCAGGATATCCGTAGTTTTCCATCTGTATTTTCCTTTCTGTATTGCATGTGTTTTATTAGCCGCTGTTCACAGAGGGAACAGCAACTTTTATTCTACATGATCTAGTTGACAAATTCAAGCCCCCTTGTTAATGTAGTCTGTGTATGATTAAAATCAAATTAATCCAGTAGAAAGTTGGAGGCATTTTTATGGATATGATACAGGTTCTTGCGAAAGAACTGGAGGTTCAACCTTCGCAGGTGGAGGCCGCGGTTAAATTAATTGATGAAGGGAATACAATCCCGTTTATCGCCCGTTACCGCAAGGAGGTTACAGGCTCTTTAAATGATGAGGTGCTCAGAAACCTCTATGAAAGGCTGATTTACCTGCGGAATCTGGAGGATCGGAAAGCTCAGATCCGGTCTGGAATTGAAGAACAGGGTAAGATGACAGAGGAGCTCTCGAAAGCGATTCAGTCGGCGCAGACGCTGGTGATGCTGGAGGATATCTACCGCCCATACCGTCCGAAACGCCGTACCAGAGCTACAATTGCCAAAGAGAAAGGCTTGGAACCCCTGGCAGACATTATCTGGCTTCAGATGACGAAGAAGCCGTTGGAGGATGAAGCAGCCGCTTATCTGTCTGAAGAGAAGGGGGTGGAAACTCCGGAAGAGGCCATTGCAGGAGCCTGTGACATTCTGGCTGAACGTATTTCGGATGAAGCGGATTACCGTACAGAGATCCGGAGGAGAACCAGAAAAGCAGGTAAGGTCACCACAGCCGCTAAAGACGAAAAGGCAGAATCTGTATATGAAATGTATTATCAGTTTGAAGAGCCTGTATCTAAGATAGCGGGTCACCGGGTTCTGGCCATTAACAGAGGTGAGAATGAAAAGTTTCTGACTGTGAAGATAGAGACTCCAGTGGAGGAGATCCTCAGGTATCTGGAAAAAAAGATAATTGTCAGAGACAATCCCTTTACAGTACCGGTGCTGAAAGAGGTTGCTGAGGACAGCTATAACAGGTTGATCGCACCCGCCATAGAACGGGAGATCCGCAATGAGCTGACAGAGTCGGCGGAAGACGGCGCCATCAAGGTGTTCGGCAAGAATCTGGAACAGCTTTTAATGCAGCCTCCCATTTCAGGCCAGGTAGTCCTGGGCTGGGATCCGGCTTTCAGGACAGGCTGTAAGCTGGCGGTGGTTGACGGCACAGGAAAGGTGCTGGATACCACAGTGATTTACCCCACGGCCCCCACCTCACCCGCGAAAATAGCGGCAGCTAAGGAAACACTGAAGAGACTGATTAAGAAATATCACGTTACCCTGATTTCCGTTGGCAACGGGACAGGCTCCAGAGAATCGGAGCAGATCATCGTGGAGCTTTTAAAAGAAATTACAGAGCCTGTCCAGTATGTGATTACCAATGAAGCGGGAGCCTCCGTCTATTCTGCCAGCAAGCTGGCAACAGAGGAGTTTCCTAATTTCGATGTGGGACAGAGAAGCGCTGCGTCTATCGCCAGGCGTGTACAGGACCCTCTGGCAGAGCTGGTAAAAATAGATCCCAAATCCATTGGTGTTGGCCAGTATCAGCATGATATGAATCAGAAGAAGCTGGGAGACGCTCTGACAGGAGTGGTAGAGGACTGTGTAAACCGAGTGGGCGTGGATCTGAATACAGCGTCCGCTCCTCTGATGGAGTATATTTCAGGCATCACCAAGACGGTTGCAAAAAATATTGTGGCCTATAGGGAAGAGCATGGCAGGTTTACAGACCGGAGAGAGCTTTTGAAGGTGCCTAAGCTGGGACCGAAGGCTTATGAGCAGTGCGCGGGCTTTATGAGGATTGCCGGCGGCAGGAATCCGCTGGATGCCACCAGTGTGCATCCGGAGAGCTACCAGGCGGTAGAAGAACTTTTTTCCAGGCTAAAGATGAAGACCGAACAGATACTGGATGGCACGGCGCTGTTCTATATCAAAGATTATAAAAAAATGGCTGAAGATCTGGGAATCGGTGAAATCACGCTCAGGGATATTATCAAGGAGCTGCAGAAGCCGGGAAGAGACCCCAGAGAAGACATGCCGAAGCCGATCCTGCGCAGTGATGTTCTGGATATGAAGGATCTTAAGGAAGGAATGATCCTGAAAGGTACAGTCAGGAACGTGATAGATTTTGGGGCTTTTGTGGATATCGGAGTTCATCAGGACGGCCTGGTTCACATCTCCCAGCTGACGAATAAAAAGTTTGTTAAGCATCCGCTGGAAGTGGTGAGCGTGGGAGACATAGTAGAGGTAAAAGTCTTAAGCGTGGATGTGGCGAAAAAGAGGATTGGGTTAACGATGATCCTGTAATGAACGTAACTGGTAATATAAGAATTCAACATACAGGAATTGTGCGGGATAATGAATCAGAAAGATGGCGAATTACAACTGACAGCAGCTGTAATTTGCCATCTTTTTTCTGTTACTTTATGGCTTCTGTTTCGATGATGAATTTCACATTTCCATCCATGGCGTCTGTCTTTCCGCTAAATGTGTCATATGCGCACGTGTTTGAGTTGAGAGCTTCAATCCGGTCCATGAGCTCTCCAAATTCATCTTTCAGGGCGGAGGTCATTTTCTCGATTCCTTCCTCGTTAAATTCCTGCATGCCGTCCTTGAGTTCCCGGGCGCCGTCTTTTATCTGTTCAATTCCGCCTTTTACCTGGCTGCTGCCGTTCTGAAGGGTAAGCGCCCCGTCAGACAGCTGTGCTGTTCCGGTCTGAAGCGTCTGGACGCCCTGAAACAGCAGCGGATTGCTCTGAGTCAGTTCTGCTGCCCCGGAGATGAGATCGCTGTTATGCTGTCCGAGCGTATCAAACCCGTACAAAAGTGTCTGGATACCTGCGCCTGCTTCAGGAAGGCTGGCTGTCTGCTCATTCATTCCTTTCACCTTGCCGGAAAGGCTGCCGATGGCGGAGTCCAGCTGCTGCATTCCATCGTTCAGAGCGTTGACGGATTGCTTCAGAAGAGAGACGGAGCCAGTGGGAACCTGGAATGAGGATAAAGCTTCCAGTTGTTTTTGCATGGTTTCCAGTTGTGAACTGAATTCTGGATTGGCCAGAAAACTGGCGAACTGCTGAGCTGATGTCTCCAGTATGGTGAGGGTCTGCATCAGAGGGGCGAGAGCTTCATCCGGTATGGTTATGTTCAGGTCAGAGGCGCTGATAGGCTGTAATGCTTCCGGCTGGCTCACTGTCACATCACCGTCCAGCTGCTGTAAAGCGGTCTGCAGCGCCTGTGCTGCTTCGGGATTCGCAGACTGATCCAGAGCATCCAGCTGGCTCTGGATGGCATTCCTGGCGCCTGAGAGCTTTTGATTGGCCTCTGCCTGTACCTGGCCGGCTTTTGTCTGCATTTCCGTATTTTTGGCTTCAATCTGAATGTTTAACTGTTCGGCGGCCGACTGAGCGGTTGCGGCTGCGGCGGAAGAGAGGCCTGATTCCAGTGTTTTCAGCTGCTCCTTTAGCTGGGAAGCTGCCCCGGCTGCTGATTGCAGAGGAGTTGCCACCTGGTTCTGAAGTGTAGAGGAAAGAGCCTGTGCTTCTGAAATGAGCTGTCCGCCCAGCTGTTCCACGGAATCCAGAGAATCCAGGATGCCGGACATTTTATCGAGATTATCCTTTAAGAGCTGTGTGCCGGCTGCCAGCTGCCCGGAAGCTACCCTGAGATCCTCATCAGCAGAGCCCTGACCGTCCATGGCGCTGTAGAGCAGTGCGGTTCCCTCATGGATATTATTCAGGCCGGCGATCAGAGGTTCCAGCTGCCGGGCTCCGTCAGCAATCTGTTGTTCTCCGTTCACATAGCTAACAGCCCCGTCGGAAAGCTGTGCGGCGCCATTTATATAAGTGGTGATGCCTTCCGCAAGTGTATTTGAACCGCTGGCGGCTGTATCGATGCCTGCTTTTAATGTCTGGATTCCGCTGTCCAGCTCCTGGTAATTGGAATTCAGTGTATCTGTTCCATTAAATAACTCCTCAGAGCCGTCAACCAACTGTAGAGTGGCCTCCTCCAGATCGTCCAGCGCCTCTGTCAACTCGCTCATGTCAGAAATGCCATTGGTATCCAGAAAATCCAGTATATCCGATAGGGCGATGGTGAAGGTAGGATCCATGGAAAAATTCTCTACATCGGCGGAGATTTCCAGAGTTTCAGGGATATCAAGTGATAGAAGATCCGCGGAAGAATCTGTCTTATTCAGGCCCAGGCTGTCTGCGAGGCCGGGCATTGCGATTCCCAGCACAATGCTGCGCTGTCCGTCCGAGATCACTTTTCCATTATCAATTGTAACATTGGAAAATATCTCGTCAGGCAGGATCATCCCTGTGAGCAGCGCAAAAGGAGTGTAGATGGATTCTTTTTTTCCGTCTATCTCCACAGTCTGGCGGGTGTTATTTTCATATGCTACTTTTATCCGGAGGCGGCCGCTTTTTCCAGAGAGATCAGAAGGATTCATTTCCTTCCCGTCCAGGTAATAGGTAAAATGAACAGAGACAGGAAGCTTTTTGTCCGTACTTCCCTGGTAATAAATGTCTTTGCCTTCAGTCTTCCAGGTCAGGGAATTACCTGAGGCCTGGTAGGTTTCATCACCTTTTACATTTTGTATGTCTTTTAAAATACTGGAATCCTCCAGTTCTTTTTCAGATCCTGCATTTTTCAGCCAGTTGGATACGATGACAGAAGTCTGGTTGCCGGATGCGTCGGCATTTACGTATACAGTTTCTTCTTTATAAACATTGTCTGTATTTAACTGCTTAATTGACGATTCTGCGGCAAGAACCGGAACTGCGCCAACGACGACAGCCAGGCTCGCGGCCAGGGAGGCGGTGATTTTGCGCTTCATTTTTCTATTCCTGTTCATGATAGTAGCTTCCTTTCTTTGTATTCTAGGTTTATTATAATAAAAAATGACCAATAGTCAATATTAAAACCCCACAATTTAACGGAGTATAAAAAATGAATTTTGGTCATTTTTGCATACTTGACTTTTTAGCGGATATGTAAAATAATGAAGCTAAATGGAGGAAAAATCATGGGAAAACTGGAGATTAATAAAAAACTGAAGCAAAACTCTCTCTATCAGGCAGCTTTTGACCTTTTCACCAATAAGGGCTTCGCAAAAACTACGATTTCAGATATAGTAAAAAAAGCAGAGCTGGCAAAGGGGACCTTTTATCTTTATTTTGAAGACAAGTATGAGCTTCGGGATAAGCTGATTGCCCGGAAAGCAGGGCAGCTTTTTCTGGATGCCTATGAGAATCTTATAGAACATCCGGTTTCCGGTTTTGAAAACCAGATTTTGCGAATGATTGATTATATCGTAGAATACTTGAGAAAGAATCACATGCTTCTCCAGTTCATTTCCAAAAATCTGTCCTGGGGGATTTTAAAAAATGCCTTTGAAAAGACAGTTCCCGATGAAACGCAGCAGTTTTATGAGTATTATCTGGAGCTCATGAAGAAAAGCTCCGTTGTCTGCCGACAGCCGGAGCTGATGCTTTTCACGATTGTGGAGCTGACAGGCGCCACCTGTTACAGCTGTATCCTGCATAATCAGCCGGTATCCATGGAAGAGTACCTGCCGTATCTCCATCGGTCGGTTCATGAGATTATCCGGTCTTTTACAGAATCAGATCAGGACGTGCTTATTCAAACTGACACAGGGAAAGACGCATGAAATAGCCCTGGTCATGTCCGCATACGGGGCAGGTCTTCGGTGCCTCCAAGCCGTTGCAGACATATCCGCATTTCAGGCAGATCCAGTCGATCTTGGTATCGGATACAAACAGTTTCTTTTGTTCCACAAGCTCAGCAAAGCGTCCGAAACGGTCGCCGTGCACCTTTTCGATTTCAGCGATCTGGTGGAAGGAGAATGCTACTTTGGAGAAGCCCTCTTCTTTAGCGACGTTGCCGAACTTCTGATAAATGTCATCGTGCTCTTCGTATTCGTTATGCTGTGCAGCTCTGAGAAGCTCGCCGGCATCCGGGTAAAGGTCTACCGGATAGCCTGCATCGATGACGACCGTCTTTCCGCTCAGCTCCTGCAGGTGGTTATAGAAAATTTTGGCGTGCTGCTGTTCCTGGTCGGCTGTGAAGCGGAAGAGCTGCTCCAGCACATGAAAATGCTCTTTTTTTGAAAAATCCGCGCTGAATACATAACGGTTGCGTGCCATGCTTTCTCCGGCGAATGCGCGCATGAGATTCACTTTTGTTTCACTTTCCATAAAATTAACAGACATAGTAACTACCTCTTTTCTTTTTTTACAGTATTTCCCTGAGAAGTGGTTTTATGCAGTTTTTGCTTGCATATTGATGTTTGATCCGCTATAATAAGTTTGTAAAAAAAATAACGGAAATCTTCAGGGCGGGGTGTAATTCCCCACTGGCGGTATAGTCCGCGACCCGCTGCAGCCAGCAGCGGCTGAACCGGTGTAACTCCGGTACCAACAGTTAAAGTCTGGATGGAAGAAGAATCATGATATCATTGCGTACTACGCCCTGGGTTTGTGTCCGGGGCGTTTTTTATTTTATAGGAAAGTTCAATCTATGGAATAAAAACCCTACAGGGGATGCGCACTCCGCGCTATGCTGTTCCGCGTCTCAAAGAGGCATGCGCAACGGTATACACTGGAGTATATTATCCGAGAAGATTCCCGAAAAAGGACATATAGTAAAAAGAAGGAGTGACAAATTATGGAACGTACAGCAGGTAAAACAAAAAGACCGGTTTCCGGCACAGCAGGAAAAACGAGAATGCTGGTGCAGATCGCCATGCTGGCGGCAGTAGCGGCAGTACTCATGCTTTTTGAATTCCCGGTGCCCTTTGCCCCGCCCTTTTATGAATTGGATTTCAGCGAGGTACCGGTACTGATCGGAAGCTTTGCTATGGGGCCTTTTGCCGGAGCCTGTATTGAACTGGTGAAGGTGCTGATCAATCTGGTAATCAATGGGACAGACACTATGTTCGTGGGGGAACTGGCGAATTTCCTGATCGGCTGTGCCCTGGTAGTGCCGGCAGGAATGATTTACAGAAAACATAAGAGCAGAAAATATGCTATGATCGGCATGCTTGCAGGAGTTATCTGCATGGCTGTGATCGGCGCCGCAGTAAATGCATATATGCTTCTTCCTGCTTATGGAAAAGCGTTCCATCTGGAAGTATCGGCCTTCGTAGAGATGGGTCAGGCGATCAATCCGGCGATTAACAGCCTGTTCAGATTCTGTCTTTTGACGGTGGTTCCTTTTAATCTGGTAAAGGGGCTTGCGGTCTCTGTTATAACTTTGCTATTATATAAGCATATCAGCCGCTTGCTGAAGAGCCATAGCTCATAATACAGCCGGCGGGGTAAATACAGATCAGGAAGTGAAAATTATGGCACAGATACAAGAAGTAAAGCAGCTGACTGAAAATCCTTATGTGAACCTCTATCAGGTAAAGGGAACCAATAAAAAAGGCCGGCCGGCCAATTATTTCGTAGCATCAAGAGCAAAACACGTAGAAAATCTGAAACTGAAGACCGGGGAAAACACGCCGGACGGCGTTGTTATCTACAGCCTTTATGGGGAAAAGCACGATAAAATTGTGCTGATCCGTCAGTACCGTTTCAGTATTGACGACTATATCTATGAACTCCCCGCAGGTCTGGTTGAGCCCGGAGAGGATTACCATGCGGCAGCAGTTCGTGAACTCCACGAAGAAACAGGCCTCATCCTGGAACCGGTAAAAGCCGATCCCATGTTCGAAAAGCCGGGTTACACAACCATCGGTATGACAGATGAGTCCTGCGCGACCGTATTCGGATATGCCAGCGGAGAGGCAAGCCTGAAATATATGGAAGAAAACGAAGAAATAGAAGTGGTACTTGCAGACAGAACAGAGGCCAGAAGAATCATGAGAGAAGAAAATGTGGCAATCATCTGCGCATATCAGCTCATGCATTTTCTCAGCGAAGAAAAACCATTCGGATTCTTGGAAATATAAATCGCGGGTTTGTGGCGAGGTGTGAATGGATATCCGGACGAAAAGCAGCGGGAAAGCTCCGGCAGGCCGCAGCCTTCCATGGCGCCGTCCCTGTTCCGCCCCGCCTCCCCCACCCTTTCGTCCGGGTATCCAAAACACTTTCCCTTCTCCGACCAATTGGAAGCAAAATTTAAAGATATTGTCTAAGATCTCTTTCCAGCTCTTCTTCTAATTTAATCAGTCTTTTGACCAGGTCTTTTGAGGTTTCATCGGCTGCTTTGTACTGGTTGAGATATTTGGTGAGGGACTTGATTCCCATATTGCATCCGTCTGTGATCAAATCGGCGATTGTTTCGTCAGAGTTTTCCATTGTCAGTTTTACGTTGGTTTTGACCCAGGACATGCCTTTGGCCATCATTGCGGGGTCTTTTCCCTCATCCTGGTACTGTTCAAGAAGAGCGCGGATTTCGTCTTCCAGTTTTTCGTGTTCTGTGCGGTATTCTCTCAGAAGCCGCTTCAGGTCATCGTTTTGGGCTTTTTCCAATACATCCTCAATGGAGGATACGCCCATTTTTACTCCGGCATCACACTCTCTTAATAATCGAATGGTATCCTGTTCTACCATATTACACACCTCCTGTTTATTCCCGGCAGACGACAAATCAAGTGTACAAGTTTACGTACACATTTGATGGTTGATGCAAGGCTTGAATGTCTTGCTTTTTAATGCGGGATATTTGTTTTTCTATAAACAGGATGTCCGGATTCCTGGAATTTTATGTGCGGAGAACGAATGGTTCCGTTAGAAAGGCAGCCTACACCACAACGATGATTGAGGGCAAGCTGCACCGCTGCCTTACCGGCATTGACAAGCAGACAGAGATAACTACGACCCTTTGTTTTTTTCCTTGCTATGCAAGGCTTTTTAAGGTTTGTTTTTGGGTGTTAATGGTTTTATATTAGCTGTCCGATTTTAGCAGATATAGGCGTTACAATTAGAAGTTTTATGCTTTTAGAAACAGAACTGTTCTGTTAGATGTTTCTGCAGTCTAAATATTCTAAAAATCTTTTTACTGCAAGGGAAACATTTTTTCTGTCCCTCATTGCAAGACCCAATTTTCTAAAGGATGGCGCATCAATCTCTTTTGTAATAATACGATACGGCGTTCTTCTCAAAATAAGCTCTGGCAAAATGCTAATACCAAGTCCTTTTTCCACCATAGACATTATGGCGTAATCATCAACTGTTATAAATTGAATGTGGGGAGTAATTCCACAGCGTTCAAAGATTTCCGATATTTCCGCTTTTTCTCCCTTTTCAAGTAGCATAAAAGGATATTCCGCCAATGCAGAAGCGGGAAATTTATCACAACTGCTGAGAGGATGATTTTCGGGAAGTACAACGAGCAACTTGTCTTGTTCCAAAAACTCCATTTCCAAATCGGAGTGTGTTGGAACTCTTGTAAAACCAACATCAACTCTTCCTTCGTTTATCCACGCTTCAATATCTGCATAGTGACCAAGCAGTAACTCATAGTTAATATTCGGGTATTTCTTTTGAAACTCAGCGATGATATTCGGCAGCCAATGAGTTGCAATACTTGAAATTGTACCAATGCGGATAAGACCGGATTGAAGTCCGTTTAGGTCATCTACTTGCATTTGCAGCTTCATATATTCTTCGCATACATTTCTTGCGTATGGAAGCAGTTTCGTACCATCTGAAGTAAGCTTTACGCCAGTGCGGTTACGTTCTAGCAAGGATACTTTCCACTCTTTTTCCAAATCACCAATCATTCGGCTGATGCCCGATTGCGAATAATTCAGTATTTCTGCCGCCTTTGTAAAACTTCCGCGCTCTACTGTTTTTATAAATGCCATATATTTTTGGATGTTCATATCCATATTGTTATCTCCTGTTATGCGATTTAGTGATTTCAATTATGACAAACATTCGCTTTTTGAATGCTTATTATTATGATATATTATAAAAAATAAAAGTCAATACAACGAGGTAAATCCTATGTTTTATGTTAGCGATATTCAAATAGCAAAACCATCAAAAATAGAAACGGAGCTTCAAGAAAAGGTGTATGCTATACTATCGGAGTTAAATATCCCATTTGAGCGAGTCGATACGGATAAAGCAATTACTATGGAGGATTGTATAGCAATAAATGAAAAACTTGATATGAAAATGGTAAAAACGCTGTTTCTGTGTAACAGACAGCAGACAATGTTTTATCTTTTTATCACTTGTGAAGATAAACCATTTCGCTCCAAAAAATTTAGTGCTGCGCTCGGAATTTCCCGCCTTTCTTTTGCTCCGGCTGAAAAAATGAATGAAATGCTTGGCACCGAAATCGGTGCGGCAACTGTATTCAGTGCCTTGCTCGAAAATGCAGACGATGTTCAGTTAGTCTTTGATAAGGATGTTTTGAAGGAAGAATATTACGGATGCAGTGACGGTACAACTACCGGTTATATGAAAATTAAGACCGAAGATATTCTGCAAAAATTTGTGCCTTTTACAAAGCATACCATATTGTTTGTAGAGGTGTAAATGATAACAATATGAAAAAAGCCTACTTTAAGTATATTTTCGCATTGTTGCTATTCGGCTCAAACGGAATTGTGGCAAGTAACATTCATTTATCAAGCTATGAAATCGTATTTTTGAGAACGCTTATCGGCAGTTTGCTTATGATTGGAATTTTTGCTGCTGCCCGACAAAAGATAACTTTTACGAAAGAAAAAAAAGATATTTTGTTTATTGTTCTTTCGGGTGTAGCTATGGGAATAAGCTGGATGTTCCTTTATGAAGCATATAACCAAATAGGTGTAAGTCTTGCTTCGCTATCTTATTATTGCGGTCCGGTCATTGTAATGGCTCTATCGCCTTTACTATTCAAAGAAAAGCTAACCCTTTATAAAATCATCGGTTTTATAGAGGTGCTTGTCGGTATTTTCTTAATAAATGGAACTGTAGCGGGCGAAAAGATAAATATCTTTGGCGTATTCTGTGGCTTAATGTCTGCGGTTATGTATTCCTTTATGGTAATTCTCAATAAAAAATCAAAAAAGGTACGGGGACTCAAAAACTCTACCATTCAACTTTTGGTGAGTTTTCTGACTGTTGCAGTTTTTGTGGGTTTCAAAACGGGATACAAAATCTCCGTATCGGAAACGGATTTAATATGGGTAATAGTATTGGGACTTATCAATACAAGTTTAGGCTGTTATTTTTATTTTTCCTCTATCGGTAAATTGCCTGTTCAAACAGTTGCAATATGTGGGTACATAGAGCCGCTTTCAGCGGTAATTCTTGCAGCGCTTATACTCGGAGAAACAATGTTTCCATTACAGATAGTCGGTGCGATACTGATTATTGGTGGTGCGCTTTTGGGAGAATGTTATAAATAAAAAATTTCCCTTATTTCTGCTCATAAGGGCAAAAACAAGGGAAAATACATTAAAATAAACTTAATTAAAGCGAAAAGTCTTGTAAATGTTGTGTTTATAGAGAGATTTAGTTTTTAAAAATAATTTAATTTTGATCTTGTATATGTTAAACGCTGGTCATGGCAGTGAATCCCGTAGACATAATGTTCCCCAGCCTAACTGTGGGTTGGGCCAGACTTCATAGCCTGGCAGATGGCGGGCGCCTTTGATCAGATAGGATTTGACTTTTTCGCCATAGAGAAAGGGATCGTTTCCCCGAATGATTCCCCATTCCATCATAAGGGCGGCCGCTCCGGTCACGAATGGGGTGGCAAATGAGGTTCCTGTGAAGGCGCCATAGCCGCCGCCGCTTTTGGTGGATTGAATATTAACTCCCGGCGCAACCAGATCTGGTTTTATTTCCTGGAAGCTGCGGGTGAAGCCGCGGCCGGAGAAATCCGCATAGGACTGGAGAGCGGAATTATAGGCTCCTACTGAAATTGGGCGGCGGGAAGTGGAAGGGATGGTCAGAGTGGTTTCAGGGTTTGACCTGTAAAAACGCGTGTCTGTCCCCATGGTGCCGCCCCCGGGCAGCCACATGTGAAAATTACCGTCCACAATCCGGCGGGGAATGAGACGTATTATCCAGTTGCCGCTGTCTATATAGGATTGATCGCCGGCCGGGATGAAATCAATGTAAATTTCCTGAGAAGTGGAGAAGGGGCTGGGCATTCCGTAAAAAGTAAGAAGCTCTGTGTTCTGTAGACGCAGGCGCAGAGGCCCCAGTATCGGCTGTATCGGACCCACGGCGGTGCCGTTCGGATGTATAATCTGGACATCAATGGTATCTACATAGTTCTTCCATATCTGCACATTTGTAGTGGGCTCATACTGGCCTATGCTCACTTCCACATCATAGGGGATACCCTCTGCAAGCTGTCCTGAAGTATGATTGCCGCTGATGCCTTCATTGCCGGTGCCAATGCAGACTACATTCTGCCCCAGACTGGAGGCAGTGTTGATATAAGTTGATATCAGGGAATCTCCGCCGTGTGAACCGTAGCTGTTGCCAAAACTGATATTGATTGCGGTGGGAATCTGGAGCTCCAGAGACAGACGGATTACGTAGTCAAGAGCCTGCATGAGCTGAGTAGTGCGAGGAAAACTGCCTGGCTCCGGGGTTCCAAGCTTGACAACAACCAGGGGACTTTCTGAAGCAATGCCCCTGAGGGCGCCGCCGCTGGAAAGGCCGTTCCCTGCTGCTATGCCCATTACGGCGGTACCGTGGCCGCTCAAATCTCTGCTGGGAACCAGGCGGTACCGTTCGGCAGAATCCGAAGCGGCCAGGGCTTCATTGATCTGGACGGCGTCATAGAGGGTGCCGGTATGGTAGCCCTGAGGCGGAGCTCCAGGTATGGTCTGATCCCATAAATACAGAAGGCGGGTAGTACCGTCTGGATTGCGGAAATCGGGATGAGTGTAATCAATTCCAGAGTCAATGCAGGCGACCAGAACCCCTGCGCCGAATAATCCGGAAATCCCGGACTGCAAAGGATTGATACAGGAGGAAGCCCTTCCGTTGGATGCGGCAAAATACAGGCGTTTGGGTTTTTCCATATATGTGATCTGAGGCAGGAGGCTGACAGGCTCCACCAGCTCGGCGGGCAAGCGCAGGATGGCGTAATTACCGAAAAGAAGAGTGTATTCCACGGAAGCCTCTGTCAGGAAAGAAATGTCTCCCTGGTACTGTATCAGGACTTCATAAGTCCTGTCCGATTCGTCATATCCCACATCCAGCTGCAGGGACTTGCGCCGCTCCTCCGGCGTGGCGTCCAGTGCCAGGTTTAACAGGTTTTCGATTTTTTGGCTGGGCATACTATGCCTCTTTGTTGTTTTACTTTAAATCTATTCCGGGATCGCCAGAGGTATTTCAGTTGATCTTATTTCTGTATGAAGGAATTTAGGCCCGTGAATAATCCCTGAGGGCGGAAAGAAATTTTTCTCCATATTTTGCGTATTTCATCTCGCCCACGCCGGATACCTGGAGCATGGCCTCTTTGGATGCTGGTTTCAGGATACACATCTGAACCAGGGTTTTGTCGGAAAATATGATGTAAGGGGGGACTTTTTCCGCTTTGGCGATCTCCAGCCTGAGGAGGCGGAGGTTTTCGAACAGATCCCGGTCCATATCACCCTGAACGGAAGACTTTGTCCCCTTCTTAGCTTTTGATGTCTCCTTTTCAGAGGTGTCTTGAAGGGGCTTCTGAGCTATTTTCATGAAAATCTGTCCTCCGCTGAGAATACTGCGGGCCGCTTCTGTCAGCGTTACAACCGGATAATCCCCATCGGATACGCATAGATAGTCGTGCAGAACCAGGTGGTTGGCAACCTGGCGGAGTTGATACAGGGGAGTGGAAGCGCAGCTTCCGTAGTAGGGGTTCCTGTTCAGACCTGCACGGAGGATCTTTGAGCTTCCGCTGCCGTGCAGTGCGTCTGTGACAGTGACAAGGCCATAGGGCCTGGGGCTTTCTCTGATAAAGCTGATGAGGTTCCGGGCTGTCTGTGTGATATCCAGTTCTTCAAATTTTGTCAGGCAGTTGGAACAATTCCCGCAGTAGCTGTCCCCGTATTCTCCAAAATACCGCAGTATGTAGTCTCTCAGGCAGTCGCTGGTAAAGCAGTAGAAGGTCATCTTCCTGAGCCGTTCTCTTTCCCGCTCCCTGATCTGGGCAGCGGTCTCCGGGTCGGAATCCTCCGCAGGCTCCATCTTATCTATGAAAAACTGGTTGGTGACCACATCCTGCCCGGAATAAAGAAGGATACAGTCTGAGGGAAGCCCATCCCTGCCGGCTCTTCCCGCCTCCTGATAATAACTCTCTATATTCTTCGGCATATTATAGTGGAGGACATATCGAACGTTGGATTTGTCGATACCCATACCGAAAGCGTTGGTGGCTACCATGATCTGTTTCCGGTCATAGAGGAAATCCTCCTGGTTATGACGGCGTTCTTCATCGCTTAAGCCGGCGTGATAACGTGTGGCCGAGTAGCCATTTTTGATCAATTCTGAACAGACTTCCTCCACCGTCTTGCGGGTCAGGCAGTAAATGATCCCGCATTCCCCTTCGTGCTCCCTGACCATCTTCATGGCAGCGTTCCATTTGTTCTGGGGCTTCTGGACGAGGAAGCGCAGATTCTTCCGGTTAAATCCGGTGGTTATCTGCAGAGGGTCTCTCAGGCCGAGAAGTACCAAGATGTCGTCGCGCACCTCCTTAGTCGCGGTTGCGGTGAAGGCGGCGATGACAGGCCGGTCATCCAGGAGCTCTGTAAAATCAGAAATTTTCAGGTAGCTGGGCCTGAAGTCCTGGCCCCACTGGGAGATACAGTGGGCTTCATCAACGCTGATCAGGGAGATATGTATTTGTTTAATGGCGCGCAGAAAAGATTCCGTGTGCAGGCGTTCAGGCGCTACATATACGATCTTGTACTGGCCGTTGGCCATATTGGAGATGGCGGCACGGTATTGGCCGGCGGTGAGGGAGCTGTTCAGGAAGGCAGCATGGACGCCGGCCTGATTGAGTGTGGTCACCTGATCCTTCATGAGAGAAATGAGGGGCGAGATGACCAGGGTAATGCCGGGCAGCAGCAGGGCGGGAATCTGATAGCACAGAGATTTACCGGCGCCTGTGGGCATGATACCGCAGACATCCCGTCCCTGAAGTATGCCGTCGACAAGCGCTTCCTGGCCGGCACGAAAGGAGTCGTAGCCAAAGTATTTTTTTAATGCTTCTTCTTTAGTCATAGATGGGTAGGGTTCCTCCTGTTATCCATCCGCGCCTGGTATCGTACCGTTGCGGATGCTTTTGTAATTGCTGTGCGTCATGTCTTCCAGCCGGCAGGTGTCAGAGGGGCGAAGCTTTTTCCAATGAGATCTGGAGACGCATGCCGAGTGCGGCGGCGATTCTCACCATCATTTCCAGGGAAGGGTTATAGTTACCGCTTTCAAATCTGGCGATGTTCGGCCTGGATATGCCCGATCGCCTGGCCAGTTCCTCCTGCGTCATATGCAGCTCCCGCCGGCAGCGGATGTACTGGCTGATGACACCGGCTCTGGTCCTCTGCTGCGTGTGCTCTATGAGAATCTCTTCGTGATCCGATGTATATATAAAATCCATATCTCTTTTCATGGGTGGACCTCCGGAATTTACTGTATCTATTGTATCATATATGATACGAATGTCAAGGCTTTTTAAATTCCTCAAAATCTATTCCCTTTTCGAGCAAATATGCTATAATAGGTTACAACATTTCAGCGGAGGGAAAGGGAGTAGTCATGCAGATTATAATTGTTGGCTGCGGAAAAGTCGGGAGAGCTTTGACGGCCCAGCTATCAAGAGAAGATAATAATGTAACAGTGGTGGATATTAACGCGGACATGGTCAGGAACGTATCCACCATTTATGATGTTATGGGAATTGTAGGAAATGGCACCAGCTATCATGTGCTGGCGGATGCTGATATTGAGCATACTGATATTTTAATTGCTGTTACGCACAGTGATGAGGTGAATCTCCTTTGCTGCGTCGTGGCAAAAAAAGCGGCGAACTGTCATACAATCGCCCGCATCAGGAATCCTGTTTATTCTGCGGAGAGAGAGTTTATCAGGAGAGAGCTGGGGCTATCCATGACGATCAACCCGGAATACGCGGCCGCGCAGGAGATCGCGCGGCTGCTGAGATTTCCATCCGCGATTGATATTGACAGTTTTTCAAAGGGCAGGATCGAAATGTTGCGTTTTAAAGTCCCGGAGAGCTCTTCACTGATCGGCCACGCGCTGAAGAATCTGCCTCAGCAGCTTCAGCTGGATGTGCTGGTCTGCGCGGCAGAGCGGAAGGAAGAGGTCGTCATTCCGGATGGGGATTTTTCCATACAGGCGGGAGACATTTTGTCTATCATCGCGATACCGGGCAATGCCAGCGTATTTTTCCACAGAATCGGCATTCATACCAATCAGGTGAAGAATGCCCTGATCATCGGCGGGGGCGAGATTACGTATTACCTGACGGTGATTTTGCTGAGCATGGGGATTCAGGTGAAAATTATAGAGAAGAACCGAATGCGCTGCGAGGAGCTGAGTGAGTTACTGCCAAAAGCTACGATTATTTATGGAGATGGGAGTGACCAGGATCTGCTGAATGAGGAGCATCTGGAGCAGATGGATGCCCTGGTGGCCAGCACGGATATTGACGAGGAGAACATTATCTTATCGCTGTATGCCAAAGGAAAAGTGAAGTCTAAGGTTGTGACGAAGCTGAATCATCTGGATTTTAACGATGTGATTCACAGCCTGAATCTGGACAGCTTGATATATCCTAAAAATATAACCGCAGAATATATCTTACAGTACGTCCGGGCCATGAGAAATAGTGTCGGAAGCAATGTGGAGACGCTGTATAAGCTCATGGACGGACGAGTAGAGGCACTGGAATTCATCATCAACCCCTTGTCAAAGATGACCGGGATTAAGTTCCAGGATATGAGGCTAAAGAAAAATCTGCTGATAGCCGGAATCGGGCGTAAGGGTAAATTTATCATACCCGGCGGCCAGGATGAATTCCAGCCGGGTGATTCCGTCATAGTCGTAACAACCAACAGCGGGTTTCAGGATATCCATGATATTCTGGAGAAATAGGGGGATATCGGAATGAATTATGCAATGATTCGCTATATTCTGGCCTGGGTGCTGAAGGTAGAAGGCGCGATTCTCAGCCTTCCCTGTATAATCGCCCTGATGTACCAGGAAAAAGAGGGAATCAGCTATCTGATCTGGATGGTGGTCTGTCTGGCAATCGGATTCCTTGGCTCAGTAAAAAAGCCGAAAAATACAGAGATCTATCAGAAAGATGGATTTGCGGCAGTAGCCATGTCCTGGGGTGTTATGAGTCTGTTTGGGGCGATCCCCTTTGTGATGACGAAGGAGATTCCGTCGCTGATTGACGCGCTGTTCGAGATAGTCTCCGGCTTTACGACAACGGGAGCTTCGATTCTGACAGATGTGGAGGCGCTCTCCCATACCAGCCTGTTCTGGAGAAGCTTTTCTCACTGGATCGGCGGGATGGGAGTCCTTGTGTTTATTCTGATGCTGATTCCGGTGAAAAACGGATCGCAGATGAACCTGATGCGGGCAGAAAGCCCGGGGCCGTCCGTCTCAAAATTTGTGCCGAGGGTCCGCAACACGGCAATCCTGCTGTATAAGATCTATATTGTGATGACAATTGTACAGATTGTCCTGCTCCTGTTGACGGGGATGCAATGGTTTGACGCCATGTGTATTTCCTTCGGGAGCGCAGGGACCGGAGGCTTCGGGGTGCTGAATGCCAGCTGTGCGGCTTATACGCCGGTTCAGCAATGGATTATCACGGTCTTTATGATCTTGTTCGGAGTCAACTTCACTTTTTATTATCTGATTCTCTGCAAGAAGGCTGGAGCGGCCTTCGGGATGGAAGAAGTGAGGGCATATTTCGTCGTGATCGCGGTGGCGATCGGAATCATTACCTGGAATATTGGAAGCATGTATTCATCCTTTTCGGAGGCGTTCCGCAATGCCTCTTTCCAGGTGGGAAGTATTATTACAACAACGGGATTTTCAACCACTGACTTTAACCTGTGGCCGGAGCTGTCGAAATATGTACTCGTACTTCTGATGTTTATCGGAGCGTGCGCGGGCAGCACAGGGGGCGGTATTAAGGTATCCAGGATGCTGCTGCTGGTTAAGACCATACGAAAGGAGCTGCAGTCCATCGCTCATCCGAGAAGTATTAAGAAGATCAAAATGGACGGCCATCCTGTGGAACATGAGGTAATGCGTTCCATTAATGTGTTTTTTATCACATATATGGTGATTTTTGCGGTTTCGGTACTGATTATCAGTTTTAATGAATTTTCACTGGAGACGAATTTTACTGCGGTGGCAGCCACGCTGAATAATATTGGTCCCGGTATGGATCTGGTGGGGCCGATGAGCAACTACGCGGCTTACGGGGTCGTGTCAAAGGCAGTGCTGATTTTTGACATGATTGCGGGAAGGCTGGAGCTTTTCCCTGTTCTGATACTGTTCTGCCCGTCTACCTGGAAAAAGAGAGGCTAAAAGGAGGAAATGACGATGAATGACTGGAGAGAAAACGTGCGGAGGGTAGTACCTTATGTGCCAGGAGAGCAGCCTGACCAGGCTGGAATGATAAAGCTGAATACAAATGAGAATCCTTACCCACCGGCTCCCGGCGTGCTGAAGGCGCTGAAGCAGTTTGATCCGGACCGCCTGCGCCTGTATCCAGATCCGTCCGCGGCAGTCTTGGTGGAGGCTCTTGCGGAATATTACCGGGTAAAGCCTTCACAAGTTTTCGTGGGAGTGGGTTCTGATGATGTGCTGGCGATGGCCTTTCTGACATTTTTCAACTCGGACCGTCCGATTCTGTTTCCAGACATAACCTATTCTTTTTACGATGTGTGGGCTGAAGAATTCCGAATTCCCTACCGGCAGGTGCCGTTGGATGAACATTTCCAGATTGTGCCTGAGGATTACTTCTGCGAAAACGGCGGAGTAATATTCCCCAACCCCAACGCACCCACCGGAAAGGAGCTGTCCCTGGCTGCTATCGAACGCGTGATCCGTAACAATCCGGACGTGGTTGTCATTGTGGATGAGGCTTATGTGGACTTTGGAGCCGAAACATCTCTTCCCCTGCTGGAAAAGTATGAAAACCTCCTGGTAGTGCAGACCTTCTCAAAATCCCGCGCCATGGCCGGAATGAGAATCGGATTCTGTATCGGCAACGAAGAGCTGATTTCATACCTGAACGACGTCAAATATTCCTTCAACTCCTACACAATGGATCAACTGACGCTGGCATTGGGAACAGAAGCGGTAAAAGACGACGATTATTTCAAAAAAATGACCGGCAGGATCATCGAGACAAGAGAATGGGCGAAAAAAGTGCTGGCACAGCTAGGCTTTGTCTTTGAGGATTCAAAGGCGAATTTTATCTTTGCATCTCATAGAACAGTGCCGGCGAAAAAAATATACCAGGCGCTGAGAGAACAGCACATATATGTCAGATACTTTGAAAAACCGAGAATAGATAACTATCTGAGAATCACTGTGGGAACTAGAGAACAGATGGAGAAAATGTTTGAGTTCCTGAGAAACTGGTTGAAGGGGGAACAATAAATCTTCCAATTGATCGGTGATGGGGGAGGGTTTTGGATACCTGGACGAAAGGGTGGGGGGAGCGGGGCGGCGCCATGGAAGGCTTCGGCCCGAAGCCCCGTCTGCCCGTCAGGCAGCAACCCCTGGAGCTCTCCCGTTGCTTTTCGTCCGGGTATCCACCCCCACCTCGCCACCCAACCATTTAGTTGTGGTGGCCAATTTTTTGGATGTGTTTGTGATGCAGGCCTGTGATCCAGTCTACGTCGTCCGTGTACCAGCTCATGATTTCCAGCATTTTTGTTTCCCATGCGATGGTATTCTGGCGGTCTTCTTCGGTTTCGGCGGTTTCCATTGTTATGTCGATTTCATCGTATCCGAATATGTAGTCTCCGGCGTTCCAGATGGAAAAATTGCTGTCTGGTCCGGGATTGACTGTATTGCCCCGCTGTTCTACAAGAGCGTCGTGGCGGCGCTTGTACTCTTCCTGTGTGCCGGGTTTGAGCCGTGTGGCAAATACCCGGTGGCGGATCAGTTCTTTGTTTTCTCTGACAATTCCAAAATCCTGGTACATGAGTCTCATGGGTTCGCCTGGTGTGGAGATCCATTCGAAGGTGTCACCCATTTCTGCTCCGAGCTTCCGGAAGAGTTCCCAGTCCCCTTCGGACGGGGATACGCCGTCTTCGGTTTCACAGTATCCGAAGATCAGCTCTTCTATATTCCACAGGCTGAAATTCCTGATGCCGATGCGGTCCAGGGCGGTTGTCAGAGAGCTCCAAATCTCGCCCAGTCCCCTGCGGTATTCATTGAAACAGCCGGGCTTGATGCGCATGGCTATAGCATGTCTTTCCATGGTAACCTCCTAATTTTTATGATTATACAGTTTAACATAGCTTATCAGGCAGCGCAAGCTGTTTGGGGGCTGTGGCGGATTTACGGAAGTGCTGGACATGTCCGTGTTTATGCACTAATATAGAAATATCAACTCATACCCGCGGGGCACCCCGTGAAACATGCCCTGACGGGCGGGGGAACAGCTTACGCTGTTCCACAAAGTATAAATGGAGGTGAATGTATGAAGGGAAATGTGATTGTCGGGCAGTCAGGAGGGCCTACAGCGGCGATTAATTCGAGTCTGGCCGGAGTTTACCGCACTGCTAAGGACCGGGGGGCCAGGAAGGTGTTCGGGATGCTTCATGGGATTCAGGGGCTGCTGGAGGAACGTTATATTGACCTGTCAGAGCATATTACGAATGAGCTGGATGCGGAGCTTTTGAAAAGGACGCCGGCGGCCTATCTGGGCTCCTGCCGGTACAAGCTTCCGGAAATCCATGAGAATATGGAACTTTACGATAAAATATTTGAAATCCTGAATAAGCTGGAGATAGAAGCCTTTATCTATATCGGCGGCAATGATTCCATGGATACGATTAAGAAGCTCTCGGATTATGCAATTGTAAAGGGGCACTCCCAGAAATTTATCGGATGTCCCAAGACTATTGATAATGACCTGGCGCTGACGGATCACACGCCTGGATTCGGAAGTGCGGCGAAATACATCGGCACTTCTGTAAAGGAAATCATCAGGGACAGTTTTTGCCTGGAGTATAAGAATGGTCTGGTAACAATTATCGAGATCATGGGAAGGAATGCCGGATGGCTGACCGGAGCGGCAGCGCTGGCCCAGGGGGAAGACTGCCAGGGGCCGGATATGATTTATCTGCCGGAACTGACGTTTGATCTGGGCGGATTTATGAAACGTATCCGTGCGCTGCTTGCTGAAAAGACGTCGGTGGTTGTGGCCGTTTCAGAAGGAATCCGTCTGGAGGATGGACGTTATGTATGCGAACTGGGACAGACGGCAGATTTTGTAGATGCCTTTGGTCATAAACAGTTAACAGGGACGGCCGCTTATCTGGCCAATTATATCGCAGGGGAGGTTGGCTGCAAGACCCGTGCCATTGAGCTGAGCACTCTGCAGCGGGCAGCGTCTCACTGCAGCTCCCGTGTGGATATTCTGGAAGCTTATCAGGTAGGCGGTGCGGCGGTAAAAGCAGCAGATGAAGGCGATTCCGGTAAGATGGTCGTGCTGAACCGGCTTTCAGATGATCCCTACCAGTGTGGGACGGAGGTGAAGGATGTCCATAAGATTGCCAATGACGAGCGGCTTGTTCCGAGAAACTGGGTGAACGAGGAGGGGACGTACGTGACCGATGAATTCGTGACCTATGTCCGCCCGCTGATCCAGGGAGACGTATCACCGGTTATGGTGGATGGCATCCCCAGGCATCTGTACAAGCCGGGATACCTGGGCCAGAGGTAATCTGGGAACAGCAATGCTGTTCCATAAGGTATACCCGCAGGGCACCCCGTAATACATGCCCTGCTGGGCGGGGGAACAGCAATGCTGTTCCATAAGGTATAGGGACAATCAAAACCCGCATATATATATGCAAAAGAGTAACGTGAGAAGTGTATGCGGAAAAATCATATGATGGGAGTTGTGCTGTTCGGACTGGTGACCATGGTTGCCCTGACACTTCTGTATGGAATAGATCTGGGAAGGGATCTGGTTCAGGTGAATCAGAACCTTTCCAGTGAAACTAAATTCCCGGTCTGCAGTGTCCAGACGGAAAAACAGCAGATGGCCCTGAGCTTTGATACAGTATGGGGAGAGGGAAATATACAGGAGATTCTGGCTGTTCTGAAGCGGAATGGGGTGAAGGCGACTTTCTTTGTGAGCGGAGAATGGGTGGAACAGTATCCGGACCGGGTGAAAGAAATCTCTGAGGCAGGTCATGAGCTGGGGAACTATGGGCAGAGTTATGCTGATATGCGGCAGCTTTCTGATGGGGAATGTCAGGAGGAGCTCATGAGTGTACATAATCAGGTAGAAAAGCTGACCGGATATGAAATGTCCCTGTTCCGTCCGCCTCTGGGGGAATATGATAACCATGTGATTGAAAATGCTGAGAGATGTGGTTACCGCACCGTGCAGGGGAATGTAGACAGCCTGGACTGGAAGGATTATGGCGTGGACTCTATCATCCAGACGGTTCTGAATCACCACGATCTGGGTAAGGGAAGCATCGTCATCTTCCGCAGCAGCGCGATGTATACCGCGGAGGCCCTGGAGGAAATTATTGCAGAGCTTCAGAGCCGGGGATTTGACCTGGTGCCTGTATCCAGGCTGTTTGATTCAAAATGATAAACCAATCAGTTAATAAAATAGCCAGAGCCGCTGTAGTGCCGCAGCGGCTCTGGCTATGTCCGTTTGAATGTGTTCAGAGGGACTGTTAAATGTGATATGCTACCAAAGCGACTTTTTCTCCTGTTTTGCTGCCGATCTCCTGCTCAAGTTCCGTGATTTTCTGACGGCAGGATTCGCTGATGTCGGCGTAACGGTCTTCCTCAGTAAGAAAAGCGGCCGTCCGTTCAGCTGCGGCTTTACAGGATTGTGGCAGTCCGGTTACGTCTGATTTGATTTCTGACATGTGTATTCCTCCTGTTGTGATTTTGTCAGAATCAGTATGTGTGTTATCTGGGAAATTATACCCGCAGGATACCTGAAAGGCACGCGCTCACAGCCGGAGGAACAACTTACGCTGTTCTGCAAAGACTATCCGAAGGGCATTTCTGAAGAAAATTTTACTGGTAGACGGAAATACTGCCCTTTTGCTTTTTGGATTCATAAAGGGCGGTGTCTGCGTTTTTCAGCAATTCGTAGAGGGACAGATCCGGGCGGCCGCATGCTACTCCAAAACTGGCGGATATGGGCAGTCCTGCCAGAGTTTGGGCACAGTAATCCTCCAGAGACTGATTGGACTCCCGGCAGATGGCCAGTGTCTGATCCAGGGAAATTCCCTGAAATAGGATACAGATTTCATCGCCGCCGAAACGGTAGACAGGATGAGGCGCACAGCGTTCTTTCAGGATAGAAGAGAAGGCTATCAGGCATTCATCGCCCTTGAGATGGCCCAGCGTATCGTTTATCGTCTTAAAATTATCTATGTCAACCATTACCAGGCGGCAGGTATCCAGCAGTCTTTTCGTCTCCAGATCATTGAAGGCCTCCTGAAGGGCTGTCCGGTTGTAAAGTCCGGTCAGACGGTCTGTCAGAAGCTCCTGGTGCATCTGATACCGCTCCAGCTCTTTTGTGATGCTGGCCTGATTCTTCTGGCGCTCAAAATGGATGACGACAAGACTGGCAGAATAGAAGCCGGTCAGGATAATAATAGAAATCAAAAAATTAACAAAAGCGTCTTCGCTGTTTAGTACGCTTACTTTATCGGGGTCCCATGTGATCCACAGTTCGCCGGCTGTCAGAGCGAGAAGGCTTGCAGCCGCAGTGATGGTGGTCAGAAGATAGTTGCCGTAAACGGTGGTCATCATGATAGGAATCGCGAACAGTAAATACAGGGCTGAAAAGATATTGTGTATAAAAAACAGCGAAAAACAGATCGCGACAAAGCACAGGGAAACGACATATTCTCTCACGCGCATAGGGGTGATCTGGTTTCTGGTACCGAAATAGATGAGAATAAGGAAAATTATGTTCAGCGCGCAGGGAGTAAAAATATATTTTGCAAGGTAGATAACCGGCGATGCCGTAATGCCCCCGTTCATGGAATTGAGCAGAAAGAACATTATGATTTCCATGGCAAGGGAAACGATGGCGGAGCTCAGGGCAATCATTCTGTGAAGCTTCAGCCAGCGGCAGTTGATTTTCTCATATTCCTGTTGAATTTGTGATATGTAGTTATTATCATTCATATTATATCCATACTTTCTTGTAAGTCAGTTCTATGTGAGTTAAAGATGTGCTGCTTACAAAATAATGCCTGGCGCCGGGTTTGTCAAGTTCCTTTCATTTTTAAGAGAACTTTTGAAATCTCAGCAAAGAAAGGGACTGACGTGCAGGGAGGAGGGCAGGAATAACCAAGGATACAGCCCGCTTTGTGCGATAAAGTATGGATTTTCCGGGGGTTGAATGATATACTGGATGAAAGATAAGTCTACATGCCAGTAGGTATGAACAAAATCCACCCATTTCTGGCTGCCGTCGCTACGGGCCGGGCTGTCAAAGAAATCATTGGCTCCCGGATAAGTCTGTTCAAGAAGAGCAATAAGATTGTTTTTCATTGCAGTTTTCTGAGCCATATAGAATCCGAATTGCCGGTTCATGGTTTTTAATTGGTTGCGTGTTTTGTCCATGCTTCCATATTGCTTCAGTTTTGCCCAACGGTCAAGAGTATAACGTGCGATTTTCTTAGAATCCGCGTTGTCTGTCTTGGGAGTACGGAGGGAGTCATCACCGAAATCCCTGATGAGGATGGGATTTACAGCACTGACAAAGAGACCTGCATCGGAAAGCCATGTGGCAACAGGTTCATAGTACCTGCCGGTATGTTCCATACAGACTTTAGTTTCACCATCAAGGCTCAGGAGCTGCTCGATCAGGCAGTTTATGGCAGATTGGGTGTGAGGGATATCACAGGGTGGCATAACAACCACGTTTCCCGGTCTACGGATAGTGACAGTGCTTTTCCTTTGGAAACATCAATACCAACAGCGTTCATAGTAAAAACTCCTTTATAATGTAATAGCAATGGCCAATGCCAGTTTTCTCATTGCCTATTCAATCTACTGGGTGTTTCACACGAACGTCTTAGGGTTCAACCTGCGTAAAACGAATGCTGCGGATGAGGGGCTGGTTGGCTGACTTATCTACGGACGTAAAGTCCTAGAAAGGGGGAAGCCAGACCTATTGCACCACTCATTCTAACAGCTTAAGCAACAAGATGGATAATTCCTTACTGGCTGTAAGGGATATTAACCATAAATATATTGTAGTAGAAAAGGGGTAGATCATGGAAAATGAACTGAAATTTGCAGTATTAATTGATGCGGATAATATTTCCGACAAATATATTAAAATTATATTAGAGGAGACAGCAAACAACGGAGTGGCGACATACAAGAGAATATATGGGGACTGGACCAGCCCCCAGCTGTCGTCATGGAAAAATGTACTGTTGGATAATTCCATCATTCCCATGCAGCAATACAGCTATACGACAGGCAAGAACGCCACTGATTCAGCGATGATTATAGATGCCATGGATATACTGTATTCTGGCACTGTGGACGGCTTCTGCATTGCATCGTCGGACAGTGATTTCACACGTCTGGCGGCAAGGCTCAGGGAATCTGGAATGCAGGTGATCGGCATGGGAGAGAGCAAGACTCCCCAGCCTTTTATTTCCGCCTGTAATCAGTTTAAATATCTGGACCTGTTGTTTGAAAAGCGTCAGGAGGAGGCGTCGGAGCCGTTAGCCAAGCCGAAGGAAGTGAAAGAAAAGACCAAGCCGCAGAAGGACCAGGAGAAGATTAAAATCACGATCAATTCGATCATAGAGAAGTTTTCAGATGACGACGGATGGATTTTTTCTGGGAAACTGGGGGACCAGCTGTCGAAACGGCTGCCGGATTTTGATGTGAGGAATTTCGGGTATTCAAAGCTGACTCCATTTATCAAATCGCTGGGGGATTATGAGATTAATAAAATATCGGATGGGAACAGCCAGAAGCAGATTTATTTCCGCGTCAGGGAGACCAGGCGCGAGAAGGTCAGCAGATAATCATTGAGCAGACAGGAGGGCGGGATATGAAATTTACGAAAATGCATGGATGTGGGAATGATTACGTCTATGTGAATTGTTTCCAGGAGACGGTGGAACACCCGGAAGAGGTTTCCAGGAGGATCAGCGACCGCCATTTCGGCATAGGAGCTGACGGACTGATCCTGATCAAACCTTCGGAGAAGGCGGATTTTGAGATGGATATGTACAATGCGGATGGTTCATCGGGAGCTATGTGCGGTAACGGCATCCGCTGCGTGGCGAAGTATGTATATGATTACGGCCTTACGGATCAAACGAGCATAAGCGTAGATACCAAAAGCGGCGTAAAATATCTGGATCTGATGGTAAAAGACGGCCGGGTGGAACAAGTGAGAGTCAATATGGGGGCGCCTGAGCTGACAGCTTCCAGAATACCTGTGCTATCTGAGGCAGAGCAGGTGATCGGCCGGCCTGTTGAGATCGGAGGGGAGGAATACCGGTATACAGCGGTATCCATGGGCAATCCCCATGCGGTAGTTTTTGTGGAAGAGACGGACTGCCTGGAGCTTGAGAAAATAGGCCCGTTGTTTGAACACTATTCCGGATTTCCGGACAGGATTAACACGGAATTTGTCAAGGTGCTGGATGACAGGACAGTTCAGATGCGGGTGTGGGAACGTGGGTCCGGTGAAACGCTGGCCTGCGGAACGGGCGCCTGTGCGGTTGCCGTTGCGGCTGTGCTGAACGGTGTGGTGAAGGGAAACCAGGTGACGGTAAAGCTGCTGGGAGGGACATTACAGGTGGAATGGGATCGTGAGAAGAACCTGGTATTTATGACCGGCCCTGCCGCTGTGGTATTTGATGGAGAAATCAACTTATGAGTGTGATAAAGAAATGTTGTGTCTGCGATGGGAATATCGTAGAGGGGCGGTGTGAGAAATGCGGAATGCCCTATCAGGAAAACCGTAATTTTTATCATCTGAATGAAAATAGGCGTGACCACGTAGACCACATGTCCGCCGGGGATAAGCAGGAATACGCGCGCCAGCAGATGGGCTATGGGCAGCAGAGACCGCCTGTACAGACGTACGCGCCGCAGAATAACGGACAGGGCAGGCCTGACGGCGCCCCGTTCCGGGGCGGTGTAGGGAGCCGCCAACAGCAGGCGGCGAGGAACGGCTGGGTGGGCGTTATTATATTTATTTTTATTTTACTGTTTACTCTGGGGCCGCTTCTGTTTGAAATGATTTTTGGCTGACAGGCTGAAAAAAAGCTTTCCTTTTAGGGTGAAGGATGATACAATATGTTGTGTCTGCAGAGGATAAAACGAACATAAATACACCACATATTGGAAAATGCAGCTGTGCTCTGCTGAATCGCGGGCGCAGATGGAGTTAAAAAGGAGAGGTTATGATCTACGTTATTAAGAAAGATGGGACAAAAGAACCCTTTGACGCCGCTAAGATTGTCAGGGCTGTCAACAAATCGGCTAAAAGAATTCTCTATGCTTTTACAGCGGCCGAACAGGATTTTATCTGTCAGTTTGCCAAAGAGCAGGCTGAATCTCTTCATAAAGAGGAGATACCCATTGAAGATATGCATTGTATTGTGGAAGGCGCCCTGGACCGCGTAAACCCGGCTGTCGCGAAAAGCTACCGGGATTACCGGAATTATAAGGTGGATTTTATTCATATGATGGATGAAGTCTACACAAAGAGCCAGTCCATCCGCTATATCGGAGACAAGAGCAATGCCAACACAGACAGCGCCCTGGTTGCGACGAAACGGAGCCTGATCTTCAATGAATTGAATAAAGAACTCTACCGCAAGTTCTTTATGAACCGGAACGAGCTGCAGGCGTGTAAAGACGGTTATATCTATATTCATGACCAGTCGGCCCGTCTGGATACCATGAACTGCTGCCTGTTCGACGTGGCCAGCGTGCTGAAGGACGGGTTTGAGATGGGAAATGTCTGGTATAACGAGCCAAAGACGCTGGATACGGCATTTGACGTGATGGGAGACATCATATTGAGCACGGCCGCCCAGCAGTATGGCGGTTTTACAGTGCCGGAGGTTGATAAAATCCTGGCTCCCTATGCTCAGAAAAGCTATGATAAATACGTGGCCGAATTCCTGAAATATTCTGATGAAAGCTGGAACGGAAGAGAAGAGCGGGCTGTGGAATACGCCATGGATAAGGTCAAGAGAGAATGTGACCAGGGCTGGCAGGGAATAGAGTATAAGCTCAACACCGTTGGCTCTTCCCGGGGGGATTATCCGTTTGTAACGGTAACAATGGGGCTGGGAACAGGGCTTTTTGAAAAAATGATTTCTATTTCTCTTCTGGAAGTACATAAAGAGGGACAGGGTAAGAAAGGCTTCCGCAAGCCGGTGCTTTTTCCAAAGATTGTATTTTTATATGATGAGGCGATTCATGGTCCGGGCGCTTCCTGTGAAGATGTCTTTGAAGCGGGTGTGGATTGCTCTGCAAAAACCATGTATCCGGACTGGCTGTCCATGAGCGGAGAGGGATATATTTCCAGCATGTACCAAAAGTACGGCCGCGTCATCAGCCCCATGGGCTGCAGGGCGTTCCTGAGCCCCTGGTATGAGCGTGGCGGCATGGAACCGGCAGATGAAGAGGATCGGCCGGTCTTTGTGGGCAGGTTTAACATAGGGGCAGTCTCTCTGCACCTTCCGATGATCTTGGCCAAGGCGAAGGCGGAGAACAGGGATTTTTATGAAGTTTTGGATTTTTATCTTGAGATGATCCGCGACTTGCACAGAAGGACTTATGATTATCTGGGAGAGATGAAGGCGTCTACGAACCCGCTGGCTTATTGCGAAGGCGGATTTTATGGAGGCCATCTGAAGCCATCAGATAAAATACGTCCCCTTCTGAAGCCCATGACAGCGTCCTTCGGAATAACGGCGCTGAATGAGCTGCAGGAGCTCTATAATGGCAAATCCATTGCGGAAGACGGTGAATTTGCACTGGAGGTTATGAGGTATATCAATCAGAAAATCGCGGAATATAAGAAAGAGGATGGTATCCTGTATGCAATCTACGGGACTCCGGCGGAATCTCTGTGTGGCCTTCAGATTGAACAGTTCCGTAAAATGTACGGAATCGTCCATAATGTATCTGACAGGCCGTATGTGAGTAACTCCTTCCACTGCCATGTGACGGAGGATATTACTCCAATCGAAAAGCAGGATAAGGAGGGAAGATTCTGGGAGCTGTTGAACGGAGGGAAAATCCAGTATGTCCGTTATCCGGTCAGCTACAATAAAAGCGCTATCCGTACGCTGATCCGCCGCGCCATGGCAAAAGGCTTTTATGAGGGGGTTAATCTTTCCCTGGCCTATTGCGACGACTGCGGCCATCAGGAATTGGAAATGGATGTTTGCCCTGTCTGCGGTTCCAGCAATCTGACGAAGATTGACCGGATGAACGGATATCTGTCCTACAGCCGCGTTCACGGTGACACCCGCCTCAACAGTGCAAAAATGGCGGAGATTGCCGACAGGAAATCGATGTAAGTAACAGTATGGAAGGACAGAAGGCAGAATTGATTTTGGCCCGTGCTGAGAACTGTCTGCGGATGAATGATATATAAATAAGAAACAGAGACAAATTAAATGGGGTCCCGGTTGCACCGGGGCCCCATTTAAGCTGAATTATCCTACCATATCCCACAAATGCTGCATATAGTAGTGAGATTCTACCGTATCAAAGAAAGAACTTATGGTATCCAAATCTGTATTAGGCGGTATGTCGCATCCTGAAGATATAACAAAGTTCTTATGGTGGCCGCATTGTTCCAGAAGTCTCCGGGTCATCAGGTTGATTCCCTCAGGGGTGTTATTGTTAAAGCCATTTGAGGGGCTGATATTTCCGAGGATCAGATAATCTTTCGGAAGCTTTTCCAGCATCATAGTCATATCGGCAGACTCTCCGAAATGGAAAGCCTTGCAGCCGGTTTCCATGAGCTGTGTTACCTGGTGGTTGATGGCGCTGCCGCAGTTATGGTAGATCAGAAGAAAATGTTTGTCCTGTATGGTTTCTACGATTCTTCTTACATAGGAACTGGAGAATTCGCTCATCAGATCTGGGGAGAGGATTCCCGCCAGAGGTTCGGCCATGATGGCGCCATGGGCCCCTGCCTTTTTTAATTCCTGCAGGTAGTTGATGATGAAGGTCGTTGCTTTCTCAAGGACTTTATGTACCATTTCCGGCTCTTCATAACAATCGATCATGATATCGTTGACGTTCAGAAGCCGTCCGGCCAGTGAAAAAGGCCCAATACAGCCTGCGAATACGGGGCGGTCGTTGATAAGCATCAGGGATTTACGGATGGCGTCAATGTTTGTTCCGGTTCTTCCTGCGCCGACGGGGGGGATTTCCAGTGCGTCAGCTTCTTCTTCGTTTCCGATCAGCTTGCCGATGATCGTAGGGATTTCGTCTACGCCGTAGACAGTAAAAGCCCCGAATGCCTCAGCCTCTACTGAAAGATCCATATAAGCGGTTGAAGCGAGCATATCATAGTGGTCGGCAATCATCTTCATGCCGATAGCCTGGTGAGCGCTGCTGCATACCAGCTCCTTGACAGTGACGTAGAGATACTGTACGCAGGGATAGGAAAGAAGAGGAAACGGTTTTTTAGGTCCATAGATCACGCGTTCCATCCAATTATACATGTTCATAGTTTTTGCCTCCTTGATTTATAAATTAATAAAATTATATACAATGTGTAGAGAAATATCATTGCAAGTATTGATGAAAAATGGTAAAAAAAAAAGAAAAACATTACACAGGCACAATTAATAAACAGAGATGAAACTCTGTATAACCCTTGAAATATGGCGTTTTTCTATAGGTATCTTTCTGTAAATTAGAATAACATCGTTAAAGAGGACAGTCAATCATATTTTATAAAATCATGAAAATGGCTGATAAAAGAAAGATAGACACTACAATGTGTAGTGTCTAATGATTTGCTCAATACTTTTAAGGGCTTCCACGGGATCGATTTTATCAAGCGTCCTGCCAGTGATAAAATCGGCACGAAACGCGAAATAGAAGGAAAGCGCCGCAGCAAAACAGTAGCTGGCCGGATGGATACCGCGAAATGGGTGGAAGGCAGTTCTTTCTGACCGGACTTTAGCTGGCGAATGCCCAGAAGCGACTTCTCGTTCCCTGAGGGGCCAGGCGCTGTCGGGAATACCGGAGGCTGAAGTGATCTGGAGTAGCA
This sequence comes from Wansuia hejianensis, assembly GCF_014337215.1. NCBI lineage: Bacteria > Bacillati > Bacillota > Clostridia > Lachnospirales > Lachnospiraceae > Wansuia > Wansuia hejianensis. Next base: position 3,324,383 of record NZ_CP060635.1, read on the forward strand.
GTAGATCCAGGATTTGCGAGAGAACCGATTGGAAGGTTTATAGAATTCTTGATACCCTACAATGGGAAAAAAACAGTAAAATTTCATGTTCTTACAGGAAAAAAGAGCTGCCGCAAAATGCTTTTGCGGCAGCCTCATTTATTCGATGTGATTCATATTATTCCGGTATTATGATTCGCGTTTCACGATTGCAGAGCAGCCCATTCCGCCGCCTACGCAGAGCGTAGCCAGGCCGGTCTTGGCGTCGCGCTTTTCCATTTCATAGAGCAGGGTTACCAGAATCCGGCAGCCGGAGGCTCCTACCGGGTGCCCCAATGCGATAGCGCCGCCGTTCACGTTGACCTTCTCCATATCGAATTCCAGATCGTGGGCAACGGCCAGAGACTGTGCGGCAAATGCTTCGTTAGCTTCTACCAGATCCATGTCTTTAATCGTCAGGCCGGTTCTGGCGAAGAGCTTTTTAGTGGAAACGATAGGTCCGACTCCCATGATGGAGGGGTCAACGCCGCCCAGAGTCCCGTCTACCCAGGTCGCCATAGGTTTCACGCCGAGCGCCAGGGCTTTTTCTTCGCTCATAACCACTACGGCGGCAGCACCGTCATTGATAGAAGAAGCATTGCCGGCGGTCACAAGCCCGCCGTCCTTCTTAAAGGCCGGTCTTAGTTTTGCCAGGCCCTCAGCCGTTACGCCTTGGCGGGGGCCTTCGTCGGTATCAAAAAGAACGGTTTCCTTTTTCTTCTTAATCTCTACGGGGACAATCTCATCTTTAAACCTGCCGGAAGCTATGGCGGCGCATGCTTTCTGCTGGCTGGAAGCGGCGAACGCATCCAGCTGCCCGCGGGTCAGGTGCCATTGTTCAGCCACGTTCTCAGCGGTAATTCCCATGTGGTATCCGTGGAAAGCGTCGGTCAGGGCATCGGTGATCATAGTGTCATAAATCTGGTTATTGCCCATACGGTAACCAAATCTGGCGTTTTTCAGAGCATAGGGAGCCATGGACATATTCTCCACACCGCCTGCCACTATGATGTCTGCTTCGCCCTCGCGGATCATTCTTGCAGCCGTATTCACACAGTCCAGTCCAGAGCCGCACAGTACATTGATTGTAATGGCCGGTGATTCCACTGGAATTCCGGCGTTGACAGCCGCCTGCCGCGCGGGATTCTGTCCGGTCCCCGCCTGAATCACGCAGCCCATATACACCATATCCACCTGTTCCGGCGACAGACCCGCTCTCTTCAAAGCCTCTTTGATAACGATAGTCCCAAGCTCCGGCGCCGGAGTCGTGCTCAGCGCTCCGCCCATAACACCGATAGCAGTCCGGCAGGCTCCTGCCAAAACAATCTTTTTAGCCATGTAAAATTCCTCCTTTAATTTGTGTATTTACATATTGTCAGAAGACGAAATACCTCAGAGTTCCGCGGTAACTTTGTCTATAAATTATCATACCAGATTGTTAATATAAAAACAAGGGAATTTCAGATTTGCTTCCAATTGGTCGGTTATCCACACTCCTCGCCAAAAACCTATAATTTTTTTTGGCGGTTTACAATATAGATTCCAACGCATACCAGCACCAGCGATATAAGTCCATAAATGCTGAATGCCTGGTTCTTTTCGTTTAGCAGTACGGCGGACAGGAGAACTCCGATGACTGGATTCATGAAGCCGAATATGGAAATCCGGCTGACTGGATTATGTTTCAGGAGAATTCCCCACAGGCTGTATGCGACAGCGGAAATGAGCGCCATATAGATCAGCAGCAGGACAGAAGCCGGGGTGAATGCTGTCAGCCTGCCTCCCATGAAGGCTCCGCACAGGGACAGGATGAGTCCGCCCAGCAGGAACTGGCAGCCGCTTAACACGACAGGATTTTCGTGTTGGGAGTATTTCTTAATCAGTGCGGATGAAAAAGCGTAGGAGATGGTGGAGAGCAATATGAAGCCTTCTCCGTTCAGGCTCAGATTGAGATCCATAGAGCCTCCGGCCAGGTTGATGACGACAACTCCGGCGAAGCCGATGAGACAGCCGAGTACCTTACGGACAGTCAGAGTCTCATACCGGAAGATGAGGCTGGCAATCAGAATGGCGAAGAAGGAGCTGGAGGCCTCTATAATAGAAGATTTCACGCCGGTGGTATGAGCCAGGCCGATATAAAAGAAGAAATACTGGATGACTGTCTGAACCATGGAAAGTACTGCGATAGGCTTCAGGGAATCCTTTCCGGGACGCAGGATTTTTCTGGATGCGATGCTTCCGATGAGCAGGGTCAGGATTCCGGCCAGGGTGAAACGGATGCCGGCAAAGAGAATCTGACTGGCTGTGTCCCCGGATGAGATCTGGAAAAGCCGGTATCCGATCTTTATACAGGGAAATGCACTTCCCCAGAGAAAACAGCAGATGAAGGTCAGCAGACAGACAACAGGTGCTTTCGTTAAGATTTTTTCTTTCATGACGAATATCCCCCTCAGATGAAAATGGAGACAAGGCAGCGGGGCTGCATTGTCTCCCATGGATTATAAACGTTTTTTTATTAAAAGACAACTAGAACAGGCCTGAAATCTTCCCGTTCTCATCCACGTCGATCCGCTCGGCAGCCGGCCTCTTAGGCAGCCCCGGCATGGTCATGATATCTCCTGTCAACGCTACAATGAACCCTGCTCCCGCTGATATCTTCAGGTTCCGCACCGTCACCTCGAAGTCTGTGGGCGCTCCCAGCTTCTTCTCGTCGTCTGTCAGGCTGTACTGGGTTTTGGCCACACAGATCGGGCAGCTGCCGTAGCCCAGGGCTTCCAGCTGGGCCGCCTGCTTCTTCGCGTTGGCTGTCAGCACCGCGCACTTCCCTCCGTATACCTTCTGTACAATCTGGTTCAGCTTGTCTTCGATGCTCCCCTCCAGTCCATAGGAGAAGCTGAAGCCGGAATTGTCCTCGTCACACAGGCGCACGACTTCTTCCGCCAGCTTCACGCCGCCTTCGCTTCCCTTGGCCCATACCTCCGACAGCGCTACGTTCACGCCCAGCTCCCGGCACTTGCTCTCCACCAGGTCCAGCTCTGCCTTCGTATCCGTCGGAAATGCATTGACCGCCACCACGCAGGGCAGATGGTACACGTTCCGGATGTTGCTCACGTGCTTCAGCAGGTTCGGGAGGCCCTTCTCCAGCGCTTCCAGGTTCTCATTGTTCAGGTCTGCCTTTGCCACGCCTCCGTTGTATTTCAGCGCGCGGACAGTTGCCACGATCACCACCGCATTGGGCTTCAGGCCCGCCATCCGGCACTTGATGTCCAGGAACTTCTCCGCGCCCAGATCCGCGCCGAAGCCGGCCTCTGTGATGCAGTAATCCCCCAGCTTCATCGCCATCCTGGTCGCCGTGACAGAATTGCAGCCGTGGGCGATGTTGGCGAAGGGGCCGCCGTGCACCACTGCCGGAACATGCTCCAGGGTCTGCACCAGGTTCGGCTTCAGGGCGTCCTTCAGAAGGGCGCACATCGCTCCTTCCGCATGCAGGTCTCCTGCCGTAACCGGCTGCTGCTCGGAGGGCTTGCCGTAGGTGTAACCGATCACCAGACGCGCCAGCCTCGCCTTCAGGTCCGTGATGTCGTTGGCCAGGCAGAGTACCGCCATGATCTCAGACGCAACGGTGATATCATAGCCGTCTTCCCTGGGAGTCCCGTTGGTGCGGCCGCCCAGCCCGTCAATCACATTCCGGAGCTGGCGGTCGTTCATGTCCACGCATCTTCTCCAGGTGATCTTCCGGGGATCGATGTTCAGCTCGTTGCCCTGGAAGATATGGTTGTCGATCATGGCCGCCAGCAGGTTGTTGGCAGCACCGATGGCGTGGAAATCACCGGTAAAATGCAGGTTGATGTCCTCCATGGGGACTACCTGGGCATAGCCGCCGCCGGCAGCGCCGCCCTTTACGCCAAAGACCGGTCCGAGGGAGGGCTCTCTGAGAGCCACCACCACATGTTTCCCGATCCGCTGAAGGGCGTCTGCCAGGCCGACCGTTGTAGTGGTCTTGCCCTCGCCTGCGGGCGTGGGGTTGATGGCGGTGACGAGAACCAGCTTGCCGTCCGGAGCGTCTGATTCTTTTAATAAGTTGTAATCAATTTTTGCTTTGTACCTTCCGTACTGTTCCAGGTATTTCTCATCGATACCTGCCTTTTCCGCGATCTTGACGATCGGCTCCATCGTGCATTCCTGCGCGATTTCAATGTCTGATTTGTAAGTCATAATTTCAATCTCCTTTCTGCTGTCCACAGCAGGGGCCGGGGTTCCAGGCGCTTCTGCCTACGTCTGTTTGCTGGTTGCAGTGAGCGGAAAAACACGACAACAGTTATACAAAAAGGGCAGCATTTGTGCTAATACAAATGCTGCCCAGACGGTCGGCTAAACGCGGGTTCTGATTCCCTGTGGTTCTCATCCACATATCCGTCAGTACACAGAACACCCTATTTAATTGATGAATTAAGTATAGCACCAGATAATAAAAAATGCAATCAGATTTTTATAAAAAAGAGAGTTTGCGGGCGGCGGACAAGAATTTAAAAAAATAACGGAAGAAGGCTTTTCAGAATCAGAATAAGCCGCTATACTGTTAAGTGATGGCAGTGGGGAGAATAACGGGCGGCAGTCAGCGGTTGCCCATCAAAGGAAAATAGATGATGAATTATAGAATAGGAAGAAACACGAAATGCCTGATTGCAGCTGCCTGTGTTCTGAGCCTGGTGTTGGGAGGCTGTGGCGGCGGTCAGGAGGAATGGAAGATTGCGGTGATTACAGATGGCGCCGGCGTTGAAGAGACAGGAATCTATCAGGCAGTCTGGCAGGGGGTGGAGCAGTTTGCTGGAGAATCCTCAGACTCCGCAGAAGCTTACGTCCCGGGTGGAAAGGATCTGGCGTCTTATGAGAAGACCATGGCGGATGCAGTTACTGACGGAGCTAATGTAATTGTGTGTACGGGTGAGGCTTTTGAACATGCTGTTTATGACATGCAGCGGATGGAAAGGGACGTGCGCTTTATACTGCTGAACGGGACTCCAAGAGAAGAAGACGGGCCTGAGAAAATAAGAGGGAACACCTCCAGCGTGATGCTGGCTAAAGAGCAGGCAGGCTTTCTGGCCGGTTATGCGGCGGTAAAGGAAGGATACGTAAGCCTAGGCTTTCTGGGAGGCGTGAAGAGTGAAGAAAATATCAGATATGGGTCTGGATATCTCCAGGGGATTGACCAGGCAGCGGAAGAGATGGGGCTCTCCCCAGAGCAGGTAACGGTACGTTTTCGTTTTTTGGATGGCAATTCCATCAGCCCTTCTCTGATGCAGACTGTGAAAGAGTGGTATCAGCAGGGCTGCCAGGTGGTTTACGCCTGTGACAGCGGACCGGAGCTGCTGGCCCGGGAGAGCGCAGAAGCATATGGCGGCAAGGTGATTGATACCAGAATGGATGAAAGCCCTCAGTCCGCCAGTGTTTTAACGTCTGCAGGAATGGATTACCGGCAGGCGGCCTACCATTCGCTGAAGCTGCTGGAAGAGGGAAAGCTTCCGGGCGGTGAGAAGACAGTCCTGGACGCTTCCTATGGCGGCGTAGGGCTTAGGATAGCCGGTTCCGGTTTTTCGGCGTTTACTAAGGAACAGTATAACACGGTAATACAGAAGCTGGCCAGCGGTGAAATTAAGGTATCAAAACAGGATGTAACGCAAAATCTTAACAAATTTGAAATAAATCACAGTACAGTCAATATAGAAAGTTAGCAAGCTGAGGAAAGAGAAGAAAATCAGATGTTGTCGAATGCTGTTTTTCCTTGTAGAATGGGCAGGTTTTAGGGTTCATGATTTGTTTACAATTAAATAACAATTAACACTTGCATCAAAGTGCGAATTATGTTAATATGTAGAAAGATTGAAAAAAGTATTTCATAATTATTACAGATGATAGCATAAATGAGACAAATGATTTAGGAGAATGATTCATGAAGAAGAAGAAAGTTCTTGTACTGGGATTGGCCATAATGCTTGGCAGTGCACAGATGCTTACCGTTAGTGCAGATACCATAGAAGAAGTCCAGCAGCAGCAGCAGCAGACCGAAGGACAGCTGAGTCAGATTGAGGATTCTATCAATGATCTGGAAGATCAGAAAGAACAGATAACCGGTGAAATCGACAGCCTGGACGGGCAGCTGATCACAACGATCGCTTCTATTAATTCTCTGACTGATCAGATCAGTGATAAGGAAGTTCAGCTGGAGCAGACTGCAGCGGATCTGGAAGAAGCAGAAGCGGACAAACAAGAACAATACGAAGCAATGAAGAAGAGAATTCAGTATCTGTACGAGAAGGGCGGGAATGCCGGATGGGCGACAATCCTTCTGGAAGAGAAAGATATCACAGAGTTGCTGAATCAGGCGGAATATACGCAGAAGATGTATGAATACGACAGGAATTGCCTGGAGAACTATGCAGCGGTGGTCACTCAGGTCAGCGATCTCCAGTCTCAGCTGGAAGGTGAGAAATCAGAGCTTGAGACCATGAAATCTGAGCAGGAAGGCCAGCAGGCATATCTGGAGCAGATGCTGGAGGAAAAGAGAGCAACTTCCGCAGATTACGATGCGCAGCTGGCAGATGCCAATGCGAAGGCGGCAGAATATCAGCAGTTGATTGAGCAACAGAATGCTGAGATCCAGAAGCTGATTGAGGAACAGGAACGCCAGCGTAAGGCGGCAGAGGAAGCAGCGAGACAGCAGGCGGAGGCAGAAGAAGCAGCGAGACAGCAGGCTGCTCAGCAGAATAACCAGAATAATCAGTCGAATAACACCACGCCGAGCAATAATGGCGGCGGAAGCAACGGCGGCAGCAGTAATGACGGCGGCGGAAGCAATGGTGGTGGAAGCAGTAATGATGATACATATGTTCCGGATAACGGCGGAAGCAGCGGCGGATCTTCCTCCAATACAGGAAGCGCGACGGGACAAGCTATTGTAGACTATGCTCTGCAATTTGTAGGTAATCCATATGTCTGGGGCGGCAACAGCCTTACGAACGGAACTGACTGTTCAGGATTTGTTCATCTGGTATATGCGCATTTCGGGTACAGTGTATCCAGACAGTCGGCAGCTCTTCGCAGCGACGGATATGGAGTATCCTATGCGGAAGCACAGCCGGGAGACATCATCTGCTACGACGGACATGTGGCGATTTACATGGGCGGCGGCGCGATTGTACACGCAAGTGATGAGAAATCTGGAATTAAAGTCAGCTACAATGCAGCATACAGACCCATTCTTGCTGTGAGACGGATCGTATAACAGAAGAGTAACAGGACAGGCCTTGCACTATGCAAATAGTGTAAGGCCATTTTTTATATCATAGGAAAATGTGTCCTATGGCCGCTGGGGCGACCGCGCTCCGGCGCGAGAGTCCGGCTTGCCGGACTCTTTGTACTTGGATCGAAAGGATTCCGCTTCGTTTTGGCTGACTCTGCCGAACAAAATACAATAGATTGTCACCTATATTTATAAATATGGTTGACAATCTATAGGCTAGTAACTATAATGGCATCAGGATGCTTCTAAAGGAGATATTATGAAAAAACTGGCAGAGGAAATTATAAGAGGAAGAAGGCTTTCACAGCAGGATGATCTTTCTGTATTTGAATATGCTAAGTTGGGGGAGTTGGCGGAAGGTGCGGACAGAATAAGGGAATCCCTTTGTGGAAGAAATGTGGATTTGTGTACCATTATCAATGGCAGATCCGGCCGGTGCAGCGAGGACTGCAGGTTTTGCGCCCAGTCGGCGTTTCATCAAACAGGCTGTGAGAAATACGAGATGCTGGATGAGGAGACGATTCTGCGTGACTGTAAGGCCCGGGAGGCGGCGGGGGTCCAGGCATATTCCATTGTGACGGCCGGGAGATCCGTGGAAGGGGAGGAGCTGGAACGTCTGGTGAGGATATATAAACGGCTGCGCAGGGAATGCAAGATACGGCTCTGCGCCTCTCATGGGTTGTTGGGAGCGGAGGCTCTCAGACGGCTGAAGGGTGCCGGGGTGGAGAGATATCATGCGAATATCGAGACTTCGGAACGGAATTTCCCCAGTATCTGTACGACACATTCTTACAGGGATAAGCTGCGGGTGATTCAGATGGCCCGTGAGGCGGGGCTGGAGGTGTGCTCCGGGGGAATTATAGGCTTGGGTGAGTTATGGCAGGACCGTGTGGATATGGCAGCTGCTCTGGCGGGGCAGGGGGTCTCTTCCATTCCCATTAATGTTCTGATGCCGATTAAGGGGACGCCGCTGGGCAGCCAGGTTCCGTTGGAAGAGGATGAGATTATACGGACTGTGGCGATGTTCCGGTATCTGAACCCAGCCGCTTACATACGAATAGCAGCCGGCCGGGCATATTTCAGGGATGGAGGGCGAAGGCTGTTCCGGTCTGGAGTGAATGCGGCGATCACAGGCGATATGCTGACTACTACCGGTACGAATACCGCACAGGACATGAAGATGCTCGCAGAAATGGGATTCAGGGCCGGAGGAAGGCCGGCGAAGCCCGGACAGGAGGTTAGGATGCAGAATGAGTGAAACAACGGTGAAACGAGGGCGGAGGTTATCTGTTAAGCAAATTACGTTGATGGGAATGATGGCGGCGGTCATCTGTGTATTGGCTCCATTTTCAGTACCGATTGGGCCGGTGCCGATTTCCCTGACGAATCTGGCGATTTATTTCGCCCTGTATCTGTTGGGAATGGTGCAGGGGACTGTGAGCTATGTGATCTATCTGTTGATCGGGCTGATCGGAATTCCTGTGTTTTCAGGTTTTACCAGCGGTCCGGAAAAACTGTTCGGCCCCACTGGAGGTTATCTGATTGGTTTTATTCCCATGGCTGTTATAGCCGGATATCTGATTGACAGACACAGGAGTAACCGGATGATTTGCCTGGGGGGCATGTTTCTGGGAACAGTTGTCTGCTATGGTTTCGGGACACTGTGGCTTACCCGCCAGTCTGGTCTGGATCTCCGTGCATCACTGTTTGCGGGGGTAATACCCTTCATTCCCGGAGATCTGATTAAAATGCTGCTGGCCATGGCATTCGGGCCGCAGATCAGGAGACGGCTGAAAAAGGTATCAGGAAATTGAGAGTATAAATGGAGAGAGCGGTATCTGTTGTCAGAAACCGCTCTCTCTCCATTTCTCAAAATCTGGTATGGGCAGGGGCTTTGAGAAATAATAACCCTGAACCATTTCACAGTTGGCATTATGGAGTATATCAATCTGCAATTGGGTCTCAATACCCTCTGCCACCACATGAATACCCAGATTTTCGGCCAGCCGGATAAATCCGGAAATGATTTTCTGAGCCTTGGCATTGGTGATATCACTGAAAAACTGACGGTCCAGCTTGATTGTATCCACATCGAAATCCTTCAGCAGCGCCAGGGCGGAATAGCCGACCCCGAAGCCGTCGAGTGAGCATCCAAAGCCACATCTGTGCATCTCTGTTATGGAATTCTTGACCAGCTCCCGCTGAGGAGTGTCAAAAAATATAGATTCTGTAAGCTCTATTTCTATCAGGCCATCGGGGATATCGTATTTTTCTTTTAATACTGAAAAGTCTCTGAGAAAGTTCAGGTTCTTGAAATGTACCCGGGAGAGATTCACGGAAATCGGAATCAGCTCTTTTTTCTCCTGAATGCATTGATTCAGATAGATACACACTTTTTCAAAGACATAGATATCCAGAAGGCAGATGTTACCGTTCTGCTCAAACAGAGGGATAAAATCCGACGGGAATATCACTTCTCTTTGGGGATGTATCCACCGGAGCAGAGTGAGTCGGCGTTCTGCTGTCTGCAGGCTGTACGGACCCTGTCCTGGGCAATCGTTACGTCCAGCGCGGGATCGTCAACCAGATAGATTCCCTGGTGGAAGGCGAGGTTATATTCTATATCGGTATAGTCATTATAAGAATTCCAGTAATTCTTCCAGGCTGGCTTAGCCTTTTTCATGATAATCTCCCTTATTGATTATAAAAATCATATCAGCAATAGGATGCAACTGATGATCTGTGTACGTATGCATATAGGTTCTTGCTTTTTCATGGGGTGGCAGTATAATAATGACAATAGTATATTGTTTGGAAGTTACGTTATTAAAGAAAAACAGACTTTATTTAATTATCTATATGAAAGCTTAAAGGAACAGACATTAACGGGGCGCCTGCAGTATGGGGAAAAGATTCCTTCTATGAACAGCCTCTGTGAATTCTACCACTTGGGAATATGCATTGTAAAGAATGTAATGCGTGCATTAAAATTAGCCTGCAAATAAAAAGTCAAGGCTAAATTGAAAGAACATTGAAAATTTTATACAGGTTCAAAATTAGGTATCAAAATAAGACCACCACACCAGTGCTGGCCTGAAAATAGTAGTGGATATTTAGGATTCTGGAAGAGATGAAAGATATTCTTTCACTCGACCATAGTAGATTCTTAGAAACTTATTGGCACCCGCTGTCATGTAGACATAGTAAGGTTTACCTTGAGCACGTTTTTTGTCCAAGAACTGATATACAGGGTCAGCCTGTGGTCTTGTTTTAATTAAAACGTCCATTACTTGAAATAAGGTTTTCCTGAGGTCAGAAGAACCACGCTTTGAAGTTGGAACACTTTTTTGTTCATAAGTGCCGGACTCATTCACGCCGGGATCTACACCGGCAAATGCAGTAATAGCGCCTTTATGAGTAAACCGGGAAACATCGCCAATCTCAGCCATGAGCTGAGGACCAAGTGAAGGTCCAACCCCTTTCATAGCCATAACGATAGGATATTCGGGGAGTTTCGATGCGGTTTCATTCATTAAGGTACGCAGCGACTCAACGGTTGCAGAGGCACTGTTAAGCTGGTCAACAGCCTGCCTGATGATAAGCTTTGTAATGTCATCCTTTGGAAGTACAGGAACAAGTTCCTTTGCTTTTCCATAGATTTCTTCAGCCTTTGACTGGCTGAAGTTGTACTTCTTACGTTTGCACCAGTTTTGATAATGGCAGATAAAGGCATTTTGAGACATTTTACGGACACAGTCCACATGCCAGTATGTAGATGCAAAATCGACCCATTTCTGGCTGCCGTCACTGCGTGCAGGACTGTCAAAGTAAGCATTCACACCAGGATAGGTTTGGTCAAGGATTCCAATGAGGTTATTCTTCATAGCCGTCTTATGTTTCATGTAAAAGCAAAACTGACGGTTCATAGTTTTAAGCTGATTTCGTAATTCATCCATAACACTATACTGTTTGAGATTTTGCCACTTGTCAAGTGCATATCGGGCAATCTTAACGGAGTCAGCTTTGTCAGATTTGACTTTGCGAAGGGAATCATTATCAAAATCCTTGATAAGCTTTGGGTTAATGGCACTGACGAAAAGATTTGCCTCGGAAAGCTGATGGGCAAGGACTTCGTAATAATGTCCTGTATGCTCTATTACGATTCGAGATTCGCCTTCAACAGAGTGGATGAGTTCTACAAGTGAATTGATATCACTGGCTGTGTGTTTGATTTCAAAAGGTGCAGAGACAATTTCGCCGAATGGGCGCATGATTGCCACCATGCTTTTTCCTTTAGAAACATCGATACCTACTGCGTTCATAAAATTTGTCACTCCTTAAGAATTATTGCAATGGTTAAAACCAGTTTTACTCATTGCCTATTCAATCTACTGTGGTGTGACACGAATGCGCCTATGACGATTCAACCTGCATAAAACGAACGCTGCGAATGAGGAGCTGGTTATCAGTCTAATTTACGGACGCGAAGTCCAAGAAAGGAAGCCGACATACCGATTGCTCCATCATTATACAGCTTAAGCAACAAGATGGATAATTCCTTACTGGCTGTAAGGGATATTACCCATAAATATATTGTAGTAGAAAGGAAAAGAGATGGTAATCAAAACAAAACCAAAGGTGCTCGTTATTGGAGGCAGCTATTTTCTGGGGCGCGTTTATCCGTATGATGGTTCAGAAAGGTTTCCTGCCGCGCATTGAGAATGCGAAGGGGCGCTTTCAATTTGTCTATGTCAGGGATGTGGCACAGGCCATTGCAGTGAGCATTAGCAATCCTGCAGCGTTCAACCAGTCTTATAATCTCTGCAATCCGCAGCAAGTCGATTATCCTCTGCTGGCAGATGCCCTGACTGCCGCTGCCGGTACCCATGTGGAAATACGCCGCATGACCTGGGAGCAGGCGCAGGAGCAGGGAATCCCGCTGCCGTTTGCTGTGCAGGAGCAGGAAACCGAGCTGTATAACAGCGAAAAATCCATGTGTGAGCTGGGGATTGTGTATACGCCGCTGAACGCCGGAATGAAAAAGACATATCATGCCTTTTATCAGGTCTACAGAGACAATTAGGTGAGGGACTGTCATTCTTGCGGCGCAGCAATGACAGTCTCAATCATTTGATAAAGTAGGTTTGAATCAATCGGTTTTGACAGATGCCCGTTCATCCCTGCTTCATTGGCTTTTACAATATCTTCATGAAAAGCGTCGGCTGTCATGGCAACAATCGGAATGGATTTTGCACGGGGATGAGCTGACTGGCGTATTGCCCTCACAGCCTGATAGCCGCCCATAACCGGCATTTGCACATCCATCAGTATTAAATCGTAAGCGTCTCCGTCCTGGAGGAACCGTTCCAGAGCTTCCAGTCCATTTTCCACACAATCAATTTCCATACCCGCCATTTTCAAAATTTCTACTGCAATTTCCCGATTGAGTTCGTTGTCTTCTGCCAGCAAAACGCCGCGTCCGTCCAGGGAATGATGTAGCTTTGGCTTGTCGGGAACCTTTAATACCCTTTCAATGCCGGTCACGGAGAGAAGGGTATTATAAAGGGTTGAGGCAAAGATGGGTTTGGTCAGGAAAGCATTGACGCCGGCCGCCCGTGCGCTCTGTTCGATAGGAGCCCAGTCATAAGCTGTAATGATAATAATGGTGGTATCAGGGCCTACGAATTCACGGACCCGCCGGGTAACCTCGATGCCGTCCATATCCGGCATCTTCCAGTCAATCAGGCAGACATCGTAATCTTCTCCGGTTTTGTGAGCTGTCAAGACCTCATCCACACATTCAATTCCGGTCAAAACCCACTGCGACAGAATCCCCAGCTTATGGAGCAGCAGCGAGGTATGGATGCAGCAGTCGCGGTCGTCATCCGCCACGAGAACCTTCAGGGTTTCCAGCGCCTGATGATCTTGTGCAGAAGGTTGTTCACCTGTATTGTCCACATCAAAATCCAGTTCCGCAGTGAAGGTGGTTCCCTTTTTTTGCTCGCTTTTTACCGACAGAGTGCCGCCCATGAGCGTGACCAGGTTTTTGGTGATGGACAGCCCAAGGCCTGTGCCGCCGTATTGCTGGCTTGAGGAGGCGCTTTCTTGTTCAAAGGGCAGGAATATCCTGTTCATGAATTCCTCACTCATGCCAATACCGGTGTCGCTGACTGTGAAACGCAGGCGTACCCGCCCGTTTTTCTTCTGAATCTGCCGGATCTCCAGGCGTACCGTACCGCCGGCAGGGGTAAATTTGAGCGCGTTAGAAAGAAGATTAATTAAAATCTGGTTCAGACGCAGGGCGTCACCGACCAGAAGCGTATCGTCAATGTCTATCAGGGGCATGGTAAAATTAATGCCTTTATCTGCGGCCTGCGCGTAAAAGATAGAGGTAATGGATTCCGCAACGCTCTCCAGGTTAAAAGGCTCGCAGGCAATTCGCATCTTCCCTTCGTCGATTTTGGACATGTCCAGCACATCATTGATTAGGGTCATCAGATGCTTAGAAGAGTAGCCGATTTTCTCAAGGCAGTTTTCCACCCGCTGCCGGTCTTCTATGTAAGCGCATGCGATGGTCGTCATACCGATAATCGCGTTCATGGGAGTGCGTATCTCATGGCTCATTCGGGAGAGAAAATTCTGTTTGGCAGCGTTGGCATTCTGCGCATTGACCAGCGCATCCTTCCCCTTCTGACCGACCGTCAGCTGAAGGATTTAAAAAGTTTTCTGCTCAGTAAAAAGGACCGCTGCCTTATAGAAATGGCAATTACATTTGCGGAATATATGCCTGTCGTTTATCCATCGGATGTGGTACGTGAGATATACGGCAATCTGCTGGAACCAATGTATCTAGTCTATCCGCTTTTGCTGAACCGGACACAGGATACAGACGAAACTATTGTCCACATGATTGAGATGATGGAGACTGCCCTTGACGTGCGGGAGGCAAAGATGTTTTGCCAGGGATTTTTAAAGCTGTTGAAGTTTGTACAGTCAGATATAGAAAAGATCAGAAAAGAATTGCAGGAGTAGTGGTTAAACATTTGCAACCCCTTGATGATACAGGGTATGCAAAAAAATTATAAAAAATTAGCACTCGACGCTTGACAGTGCTGATAATAAGTGTTATATTACATGTAGAACAAAAAGCAAGGCAATGATTGCTGAAGCTTTGGAGTTCCGTAACAATGGTACAACATTCCGGTGATACCGGATGCGCTTTAGTATAGAAGGAGAGATGACGTATGATGATGCCCAGTATTTTTAAAGATGAACTGTTTACCCCGTGGATGGATTTCAGAATGCCGGATGTGGAGAAAGCCTTATATGGAAAACGCAGCGGCCACATGATGAAAACTGATATCAAGGAAAAGGATGACAGCTATGAAGTAGCCGTTGACCTTCCCGGCTTCCGGAAGGACGAGATGAAGGTGGAGCTGAAGAATGGATATCTGACAATCAGCGCAGCCAAAGGGCTTGACAGAGATGAAAAGGATAAAAAAGGTAAATTCATCCGGAAGGAACGCTATGAAGGCAATATGAGCAGGAGCTTTTATGTGGGTGGGAATGTTACCGAAGGTGACATCCATGCGAAATATAAAAACGGCATCCTGACGCTGGATATTCCGAAGAAAAGTCCGGAGGAAGAGAAGAAACGCTATGTGACAATCGAAGGATGACAGGTAAGGCCGTCAATATTCCCCGGAAGCAATTCCGGGGATGTTTTATAGATGGGAGAGGGCTCGCCGGAGCGGGTCTTGATGACAGGAGGTGATGAGATTGACAGCCAAAAGGGATTATTATGAAGTGCTTGGAGTCGGCAGAAATGCGGATACTGAGACAATTAAAAAAGCATACCGTAAGCTTGCGAAGAAATACCATCCGGACTCGAATGCCGGCAATGCGGAGGCAGAGCAGAAGTTCAAGGACATAACAGAAGCATATACAGTGTTGAGCGATGCTGAGAAGAAGAAATTATACGATCAGTTCGGCCATGCGGCTTTTGACGGGAGCATGCCGGGCGCGGACGCCTATGGAGCGCAGAATGGAGGGCCGCAGGGTAGTTACAGAGAATATCATTTTGAAAATGGAGATATGGATGATATTTTTGGGGATATTTTTGGTAATATGTTTGGCGGCGGAAAGACCGGAGGCTATGAGCATCAGAGCTTCCACAGAGACGGCTTCGGTGACGGGTTCCGTCAAAAAAGCTTTCGCAGGAAAGGTTCAGATCTGAGGGCTGAAGTTTCGGTCAGCTTTGATGAAGCTGCGTTCGGCTGTGATAAGATCATTAGCCTGCAGGACGCGGCGGGAGGCGGATCACAGTCTTTGCAGGTTCACATCCCTGCGGGTATAGAAAACGGGAAGAGCATACGTCTCCGCGGAAGAGGCATGCCGGGCGTCGGCGGAGGCAGCCCCGGGGATTTGCTGCTGAAGGTGGTGGTTGGTGATAGACCGGGATTTGAGCGGAAAGGAGCAGATATCTACACGACGGCCTCGATTCCTTTTACAACAGCAGTCTTTGGCGGCGAAGCCATCATACAGACGCTGTACGGCGGAGTTCAGGTCAAGATTCCGGAAGGTACGCAGTCAGGAAGCAAGATTCGGCTGAAGGGAAAGGGCGTCGCTGCCATGAAGAATCCGGAGACGCGCGGGGACCAGTATGTGAGCATTCAGATTGAGGTCCCCAGGAACTTGAATGAAGAGGCCAGGAAGAAATTGAAAGAGTATGAACAGGCCTGCGGACAAAAAGGCCGAAAAAGCGTAGCATAAAAACTGATGAGTTAGCACTCGGGTGTTGACAGTGCTAATAGTATGTGTTATATTCGCAATAGAACAATGATTGGAATACAAGGAGGTGTGTTTATGAATATCAGCAAATTTACCCAGAAATCCCTGCAGGCTGTGCAGGATCTGGAGAAGACCGCCTATGAGTTTGGGAATCAGGAAATTGAGCAGGAGCATCTGCTGTATAACCTTCTGCATCAGGATGACAGCCTGATTCTTAAAATGATAGAGAAGATGGAGATTCAGAAAGAGCACTTTCTGAACCGGGTAGACGAGGCGCTGAACGCGCGGGTTAAAGTTCAGGGCGGGCAGCCGTATATCGGGCAGTATCTGAACAAAGCCCTGGTGAGCGCGGAAGATGAGGCGAAGGCCATGGGCGACGAGTATGTGTCGGTTGAGCACCTGTTCCTGGCAATGCTGAGGCATCCCAGCCCTTCGGTTAAGCAGATCATGGGAGAATACGGTATTACAAGAGAACGGTTCCTGCAGGCGCTGAGCACTGTCAGGGGCAATCAGCGAGTGACCACAGATAATCCGGAGAGCACGTATGATACACTGAATAAATACGGTACGGATCTGGTGGAGAAGGCCAGGAATCAGAAGCTTGACCCGGTTATCGGCCGTGATGCGGAGATCCGGAATGTGATCCGGATACTCTCAAGAAAGACGAAGAATAACCCGGTGCTGATCGGAGAGCCTGGGGTCGGCAAGACGGCAGTCGTTGAAGGGCTGGCGCAGAGGATTGTTCGCGGAGACGTGCCGGAAGGGCTTAAGGACAAGACAATTTTTTCACTGGATATGGGCGCTCTGGTCGCCGGCGCGAAGTACCGGGGCGAATTCGAGGAACGTCTGAAGGCTGTCCTGGAGGAGGTACGGAAAAGCGAAGGCAAGATTATACTGTTTATCGATGAACTTCATCTGATCGTGGGAGCCGGCAAGACAGACGGGGCCATGGATGCGGGCAATATGCTGAAGCCCATGCTGGCCAGGGGCGAGCTGCACTGCATCGGTGCAACGACGCTGGATGAGTACAGAAAATATATCGAAAAGGATGCGGCCCTGGAACGCCGTTTCCAGCCTGTCCTCGTGGATGAACCTACGGTAGAGGACACCATATCGATCCTGCGTGGTTTGAAGGAACGGTATGAGGTGTTTCATGGGGTGAAGATCACAGACAGCGCCCTGGTGGCTGCCGCTACACTTTCTGACCGCTATATCTCCGACCGTTTCCTGCCGGACAAGGCAATTGACCTGGTGGACGAGGCCTGTGCCCTGATCAAGACGGAGATGGATTCCATGCCCACTGAGCTGGATGAGCTGCACCGGAAGATCATGCAGCTGGAGATTGAAGAAGCGGCCCTGAAGAAGGAGACGGATAATCTGAGCAGAGAACGGCTGGAGGATCTCCAGAAGGAGCTGGCAGAGCTGAGAGATGCTTTTAATGTACAGAAAGCCCAGTGGGAGAATGAGAAGACCTCTGTGGAGAAGCTTTCCAGACTGAGAGAACAGATTGAGGACATCAACCGTCAGATCCAGGCGGCCCAGCAGGCTTATGACCTGAACAAGGCAGCCGAACTTCAGTATGGCGAGCTGCCCAGGCTGCAGCAGCAGCTGGCGGCGGAGGAGGAGAGGGTGAAGAGCCAGGATCTTTCTCTGGTTCATGAAAGTGTTACGGATGAAGAAATTGCCAGGATCATTTCCCGCTGGACGGGAATCCCTGTCTCCAAGCTGACAGAAGGTGAGAGAACCAAGATCCTGGGGCTGGAACATGAGCTTCATAAGAGAGTCGTTGGGCAGGATGAGGCTGTCACCAAGGTTTCGGATGCCATCATCCGGTCCAAGGCGGGTATTAAGGACCCGACAAAGCCGATCGGTTCCTTCCTGTTCCTGGGGCCCACCGGAGTCGGTAAAACGGAGCTGGCTAAGACTCTCGCTGAGAAGCTGTTTGATGATGAGAATAATATGGTGCGGATCGACATGAGTGAGTATATGGAGAAATATTCCGTATCCCGCCTGATCGGGGCGCCTCCGGGCTACGTGGGCTATGAGGAAGGCGGACAGCTGACAGAAGCCGTACGGAGAAAGCCTTATTCGGTAGTGCTGTTTGATGAGATCGAGAAGGCTCATCCTGATGTGTTTAATGTGCTGCTTCAGGTGCTGGATGACGGCCGTATTACAGATTCTCAGGGACGTACGGTAGACTTTAAAAACACCATCCTGATCATGACGTCCAATATCGGTTCACAGTATCTGCTGGATGGGATCGGTGAAGACGGTGATATTTCGGAAGAAGCGCAGGAGATGGTGCAGCACGACCTGAGGGCTCATTTCCGTCCGGAGTTCCTGAACCGTCTGGATGAGATCATTCTGTTCAAGCCGCTGACGAAGGATAACATCGGACACATTGTGGATCTGCTGGTTGCTGATCTGAATAAGCGCCTGGCAGGCCAGGAGCTGTCCATTGAACTGACGCCTGAGGCAAAGGAGTTTGTCATAGACGGGGGTTATGATCCGGTCTATGGTGCCCGACCGCTGAAACGGTTTATCCAGAAATATGTGGAAACCTTATCCGCGAAGCTGATCCTGGGCGGGAATATCCGCCAGGGCGATGTGATCCTGCTTGAACGGTCAGGAGATAGCCTGGAAGCAGTCATCAAGCCAAAGGTGGAGGTAGTGGAATGATACCGAGTGATCCGGCCATGCTTCTGAGTTATGTCAATACTCAGCTGAGAGATTATTATCCCTCCTTAGAGGAATTGTGTAAAAGTCTGCAGATCTCAGAGGAGGAAGTGAAAAGAAAGCTGTCTGCGATCGATTACCAGTATGAGGAAGAGGTAAATCAATTTATATAAAAGAGAGTTTATAAGGGGCTGATCACCCATAAGGAAGTATATATTCCTGAACCAGATGTCGCTGGAGATAGCCTGAAGGGTACTATTTTTACATTAAACAGATGCGTGTACTTCGCTTAACAACAGTGCTTTAACAAAGGGCCTGCTTTCTTCGTCAAGCAAGAACATGAAGGCGTTATTACGGCACCTTTGCAGGCGTTCTCCTTTTACGATAATATCATAGCCCATGGAACATTTCTGATTGCAGGAGGCCGGATCTACCAGGCGCTTGCAGACCGGCGCCTGGCGGATGGTCTGCACCATTTCCTCAGGCAGGGTGTCTAAGACGTCCATGTACTGCCCGATGTGGTTTGTGTAGATCCGTGCCATCAGCCCCTTTTTTCTAAACACATAATTTGCTATTGCCTTTTTGTTCAGGCTGTAGGAAACTACGTAGCCGCTTTTAGCGGATTTCACTTCTGCCCTGCAGCCGAGGTCTGTCAATTCATCATGCATATCGCTGACGAACTTTTTGTTTGACACATCTACTGAATATAAAAAATCTTGAAACGTATATTTATCATCCATAGTATTTTTTCCTCATTGTATTTCAGTTAACTCGATCTCAAATGGGACTGTAGGTATTCCGTCGGAGGAGGGAATGCCATCTTTGAATGCCCATCCCTTTAGCCTGGTTGGTTTAAGTAATATGAATTCCGCAGTTCGTCCGCCCAGGGCGACACCTTCGTCAAATGCGCCGGGAAATTTTTCGCAATAAACCTTCCGAAGTTCCTCATTATGATCTGACATAGTTGATCCCAAAAATTCTGCGCTGGCTTCAGCAAAGAAATTGCCGGCGCCAATACAGCAATTGGGGTTAGCTTTTAGCTGCCGGTATTTCAGCGATTCAGGTTCAGTAAAGAATAAAATGCTTTTCTTATAGTATACGGGGCTGACGAAACGCATTGTTACGCTCTGATCCAATGCTGTTGCAAGTGTAACGCTCATCTCATTTTTTATTATTTCATAAAACTGTATGATTTTATCCATGCTTTTCTTAATTCCTCCTATTTTTTATACAGCGCTGGCAATCCTCCTTTTCATCCGATCAGGCAGGCCAATCCCAAACATTTTGTCCGGTCTTTATATCAGATTATACACCATTCCTTTACTGATGGATTGTATATTTGCGACAGATTTCCAGCGGCCGCTCCTGTAATGTTTTTTAGGGAATGCTACCTTCCGCTCCATATCTCTGGTATAATAAAGACAATTGGAAGAGATTTGAGAGAGCAAAAGAGATTATGATATGGGAAGGGAGTACAAATGAAAAGTAAAAAGAGAGTATTAATCTGGGTGTTGTCGGCGGTCTTGCTGCTGGGCGGCCTCAGTGCGTGCGGGGGTGAAGGAGGCGGCAGTGCGGGGAGCGGGGAGCAGACGGCACAGAAAACTACAGTAGCTGCCGCACCAGAAGTAAATTCAAAGGCAGTGGTTACGGGAACTCCGGCGCCTGAGCCCACGCAGGAGACTGCAGGGGATATGACGGTTCACTTTCTGGATGTGGGCCAGGGGCTGTCTGTCCTTGTTCAGTCCCAGGGCAGGAATCTGATCTATGACGGAGGAGGCAGGGGAGCTTCCAGTTTTACCGTTTCCTACCTTCAGCAGCAGGGTGTGACTGATATTCAATACCTAATTTCATCACATTATGATGAGGATCACGTGGCCGGGCTGGTGGGCTGTCTGAATGCGTTCCATGTGGAGCAGGTGATCGGTGCGGACTACGTACAGGATACAAAGATCTATGAGTCATTCATGAAAGGCGTAGAAGCGCAGGGGCTTTCCGTGCAGCATCCGGCCGTCGGGACAGAGTTTTCATTTGGATCTGGGAAGTTTACAATACTTGCCCCTTCTTCCATAAGCGGGGATGACAACGGGAATTCTGTTGTCATAAAGCTGGAAAATGGATCAAACAGCTTTATCTTTACGGGCGATGCTTCCGCAGAAAGTGAAGCTGCCATGTGTGGATCGGGGCTTGATCTGGAATGTGACGTGCTGTCTGTTTCCCACCATGGTTCAGCTACGGCGACAAGTTGGGAATTTTTGCAGGCGGCAGTGCCGGAGCTGGCGGTGGTTTCATGTGGAACTGATAACAGCTACGGCCATCCTCACAGGGATACGATGGATAGGCTGGAGTCCATGGAAATACAGGTATACAGGACGGATAAGCAAGGTACGGTGACCGCTGTCAGTGACGGGACCACAATCAAATGGAACCAGGCGCCCTGTAATGATTACAGTCCGGGCGATGAGAGCGATCAGGGGACACAGCCTGAGGAGCAGTCTCAGCAGGGGGCCGGGGAACCGCCTGCCCAGCCGGAAGTGCAAGCCGCCCCACCGGAAGCAGCTCCACAGCCAGAGGTGACAGAGGCTCCGGATCAGACGGTTATGGTCTGGATCTCAGCCACAGGCTCGAAGTATCACAATAAGCCGGATTGTGGAAATATGAATCCGGATAAGGCGGCTCAGATGAGTGAAGCCGATGCGCAGGCGAGTGGTTATGAGCCGTGTAAAAAATGCTTTTAAAATAAAAGATGCCGCAGAATCCGCGGCATCTTTTATTTTAATCTGGAAGGGGCTGCACCTTCCGGCGGTATACCTTCCGGTAGAAAATAGTTGTCAGCGTGACAGAGACAATCTCTGCGATGGGAATTGCCCACCATACGGCCGACAGGCCGAAAAGCCTGGCCAATATATATGCGGCAGGAAGCAGCACGAACATCTGGCGCGCCAGTGAATTGATCATACTGTAGACAGCATCCCCCAGCGCCTGGAGAACTGAACCGATAATGATACAGTATCCCGCGAAGATGAAGCTGAGGCTGATCGTGCGCAGGGCCGGGACGCCAATTGCGATCATGTCGGCGGAGGCATTGAAAATTCCCAGGAGCTTGTCTGGAATGAGCCAGAAGCAGAATATTCCGATGAGCATCAGGCAGCAGGCAGTCAATACGCTGAGCTGAACTGTTTTCTTAATTCTTTTTTTGTGCCTGGCTCCATAATTATATGCGACAATGGGAACCATGCCGTTATTCAGCCCGAATATGGGCATAAAGATGATACTGTTCAGTTTAAAATACACACCGAATACAGCCGCCGCCGTCGAAGAAAATTCCATTAGAATGAGATTCATTCCAAAGGTCATTACAGAACCGATACACTGCATGATAATTGAAGGGACGCCGATCTTATAAATTCCTCCGATAATTGCCCTCTTCGGGCGGAACTTCAACAGGCTGATATTAATTTCTTTGTTGAACTTCAGGTTGAAGATCAGAGCGAGGACGGCGCCGATTACCTGTCCCAGAACCGTAGCGGCCGCTGCACCGGCCACGCCCATCTTTGGAAGGCCGAAATAACCGAAAATCAGGATCGGATCCAGTATAATATTAATGACTGCGCCAACTGACTGTGAGATCATGGTGTAGAAAGTTTTGCCGGTTGAAGTTAAAAGGCGTTCCATGGTGATCTGTGTAAATACCCCGATACACAGAGTACAGCAAATCTGCATATACTGGACACCATAATTAAAAATTTCCGGGTCCGCGTTAGCAGTCTGCATAGCCATAAAAGGGTTTGCAAAAAAGAACATAGCAACAGCAAAGATTACACTGCTGGCTAAAGCCAGCACCACACCGTGGCGGGCCACGTCATTGGCTTTGCCGAATTCCTTTTCACCGAGGCTTTTGGAAAGAAGCGCATTGATACCGACGCCTGTGCCGGCGGCGATAGAGATCATCAGGTTTTGTATGGGAAAGACCAGGGAAACTGCTGTGAGAGCATTTTCACTGATTTGTGAAACGTACATGCTGTCCACGATATTGTAGAGAGCCTGGATCAGCATGGAAATAATCATCGGCAGAGACATCTGAAACAAGAGCCTGCCTATGGGCATGACGCCCATCTTGTTTTCTTTTTCTATGGTATTCATCAGGGGAAACCTCCTTTTCCTACGGTAAATATTCTATGAGAATACAAATATAATGTCAAGATCTATTGTGTTTTCTTGTCGAGATGGTGGATACCCGACCAATTGGAAGCAAAACCGAAATAGCATTTACTTTGCGGCGGAATTCAGCTATACTGCATGTAAAAGAGTTTACCGCGGGAGGGCTTTGCCATGGATGCATATGGAAGCTTTGCGATGGTCTATGATTTGTTTATGGATAATGTGGATTATGATGGCTGGAGTGATTATCTGAGAAAACTACTGCGCAGGTATGGAGTCGAGGATGGGCTTATTCTGGAACTGGGGTGTGGGACCGGAAGTATGACTGAGCGGCTGGCGGAGGCGGGATTCGATATGATTGGGGTGGATTGTTCCGGAGAGATGCTGGAGATCGCCCAGGAGAAGAAATGTGAATCGGGACTGGATATTTTGTATCTGGAGCAGGATATGCGGGAATTTGAACTGTATGGGACTGTGCGGGCAGTGGTGAGCGTCTGCGACAGCCTGAATTATATCCTGGAGGATGAGGAACTTGTGAAGGTGTTCCGGTTGGTGAATAATTACCTGGATCCGGGCGGGATTTTTCTGTTTGACCTGAATACGATTGATAAGTACAGGAAGATTGGGGACACTACGATTGCGGAAAACAGAGAGGAAGGCAGTTTCATCTGGGATAATTATTATGATGAGGATGAGGATATAAACGAATACCAGTTGACCATATTCCTGAGAGAAGGGGACGGTGACCTTTACAGAAAATATGAAGAGGTGCATTATCAAAGGGGCTATGAGCTGGAACGGATCAAAGAACTTCTGAA
Source organism: Wansuia hejianensis (assembly GCF_014337215.1). Classification (NCBI taxonomy): domain Bacteria; kingdom Bacillati; phylum Bacillota; class Clostridia; order Lachnospirales; family Lachnospiraceae; genus Wansuia; species Wansuia hejianensis. Next base: position 3,348,143 of record NZ_CP060635.1, read on the forward strand.
AGAGGCAGGCCTGGAATTCCTGGATGCTTTTGAAGCTTTTACAGAACACGCGCCGGACGGAGCCAGCGAGAGGATATATATCGCGGCCAGGGAGCAGGG